>JANSYR010000008.1 GCA_024742285.1 bacterium
CCAGTAGGACGGGGAGAAGGTCTGTGAACTGAAGTAGCTGCCGCAATGAGTACAGCGATACCGCTGGATCCGGCGGGGCCGGGCCTCTCGTTCGTAGAAGCCCTTCTTCTGAAAGCGCCAACCGGTTGGATCTGCATGGAAATCGCAGTCGGGGTTGGGGCAGTGGGGTGGGCGACGCAGGAAGGGCGGAGTCGGCATGCAGGCCGACATCGCAGGATGCGTGCCGGGTGCAGACTACGGTCCACGTCTCAGGGAACGAGGACGACCTTGCCGACGGTCTTGCGAGAGGCGAGCGCGGTCAGCGCCTCACCGGCCTCCTCGAGCGGGTGCCGCGCACCGATCAGCGGATCGATCCCGCCGACTGCTGCCATCTCGAAGAGCCCTTCCATGCACGCATCGATCGCCTCGGGCTCCTTCTCGGGATACGCACTCCAATGGAGTCCGACGAGGGAGATGTTCTTGAGCAGCACCCGGTTCATCTTGATGCTGGGGATGTCGCCCCCCGCGAAGCCGATCACGAGCAGGCGACCGTTCCAGGCGATGCACTTGAGGGAGCGGTCGGTCGTGTCCCCGCCGACGGAGTCGTAGATCACGTCGGCCCCGCGCCCTCCGGTCTCCTCCATCACGATCGGGACGAAGTCGTCCTTTCGATAGTCGATCAATACGTCCGCCCCGGCCCGGCGCGCGATCTCGAGCTTCTCGGGCCCGCCGGCGGTGGCGATCACCCGGGCGCCGAGGGCCTTGCCGATCTGCACGGCGGAGAGGCCGACGCCCCCCGCTGCCGCGTGCACCAGGAGCGTCTCCCCGGTGGCGACCGGCGCGCGCCAGACGAGCGCCGCGTAGGACGTCGGATAGACGGTGGGCAGCGCCGCCCCCGCTTCGAAGGGGAGCGCGTCCGGAAGCGCATAGGTCTGCGAAGCCGGAGCAGCGACCTCTTCCGCGAACCCGCCGAGCGCGCAACGCGACAGCACGCGATCGCCCACCGCGAACCCGCTCACGCCGGGCCCGACCTCCTTGACGAGCCCCCCGACCTCACCGCCGGGCACGAAGGGCAGCGGCGGCTTCACCTGGTACTCGCCCTTCAGCATCAACACGTCGGAGAAGTTGCAGCCCGCCGCGCGAACCTCGATTCGCAGCTCGCCCTCTCCGAGGCTCGGGGGATCGATCTCCCGCACGGACAGCTCTTCGGGAGTCATGAGTCGATCGACGACGACGGCGCGCATGGGGGGCGTCTCCTGGGTCCTTCGCCGCCAACGTTCCAGCTGCGACGCGGCCCATCGGTAGCAGAAACCCGCGGGCGACGAGTAGACTGCCGGCCAAGGGGGGTTCTCGTGGCTCGATGCCAGCACACGATCTTCGACGTCGGTCTCGGCCGGCTCCGACGCGGTCTCGTCCTCGCGCTCGTCGTCCTGCTCGGCGCCGCCTGCGGCCGGACCGCCGACCACGCGTCGCCCCCCGAGCCCGACGGCCTCGCCCGTCCGCCCTTCGTCCGGGTCGAAACCGAAACGGGGCCGACACTCTTCCTTCTCGGCACGATCCATCTCGGGCCGCCCGACGGCTGGCGCTTCTCCCCGGAAATCGAACGCGTCGTCGCCGAAGCCGACACCCTCGTCCTCGAGATCGACGTCGCCGGTCTCGACGCCGACGAAGTCGCGACGGCGACCGCAGAACGGGTGATCCTTCAGGGCGGACGACGTCTACCCGACGTCCTTTCGCCGGAGACGAACGCGGTCCTCGAGGCGCGCGACGCCGAGCTCTCCGAGATCGGACTGACGGCCCGTGCACGAAGCCTCTACGAGCCCTGGTTCCTCTTCGTCGGGCTGGGCGAGCTGTCCGCGCAGCGTTCCGACCTGAGCCTCTCGAAATCGGTCGAGAGTGCCCTCCTCGAGCGCTTCGGCGGCGACGAGATGCTCGCGCTCGAGACCTACGTCGAGCAACTCGACATGCTCGACGGACTCCCCCTGCCGCTCCAGGACCTGATGCTCCGGGACGCGCTCTCCCGACTGGACGAGGCCGATGCGGAGCTGGCCCTGCTGGTCGAAGCGTGGCGCGAGGCCGATCGCGCGACGCTCCTCGATCAGGCGCGTGCAGGCGTCGACGAACTCCCGGAGCTCGAAGCCGTGTACACGCTCCTGCTCGACGATCGCAACGAGAGGTGGCTCGTGCCCCTCGAAGCGATCGCCAGGGATCCGGCACGCAAGGGGCAGACGGTGCTCGTCGCCGTCGGTGCGCTCCACGTCGTCGGCGACGTCGGCGTCCCCGCCCTCCTCCGGAAAGCCGGCTATACCGTCAACCGCATCCACTAGCGCCCGATCGAGACCCCGATGATGAGCCAGGACGATCTCCAGAACATCGACGCGAGCGTCTTCGTCCACCCGACCGCGCAGCTCTACGGACGCGTCGAGATCGGTGCCGAGTCGTCGGTCTGGCCGAACGTCGTCGTCCGCTCGGAGTCGCACCACGTGAAGGTCGGTCGCTACACGAATCTCCAGGATTTCGTGATGATCCACATCGGGTACGACTTCCCGACCGTGATCGGCGACTTCTGCTCGATCACCCATCACGCGACGATCCACGGCTGCACGATCGAAGACGACTGCCTGATCGGCATCAACGCCGTCGTGATGGACGGCGCCCGGATCGGCCGCGGCTCGATCGTCGCGGGCGGCGCCATGATCAAGGAAGGCGACGTCTTCCCCGCCGGCTCGATCATCGCCGGCGTCCCCGCCAAGCAGATCGCCGAACGCGACTCCGCCCGCCCCAACCGCCAGAACGCCTGGCAGTACCACTGGAACGCCCAGGCCTACCGCCGCGGCGACCACCGCGCCTGGGACAGCGACGAGTACAAGACCTGGATGCGCGAGCTCCTCGTCAAGATCGAGAACGACGAGGACCTCGAAGGGATCCGCCGCTGAACGCGCCGCGGTCGCTCGTCCGCCGTTCGCGGCCCGTGGACGTCCGCAGTGGATGGCTCGCTTCGCCAATGAACGCGCCGCGGTCGCTCGTCCGCCGTTCGCGGCCCGTGGACGTCCGCAGTGGATGGCTCGCCCCATAGGCGGGGCGTGTCCGCATCCCGCGCTTCGAGCTGACCATACGACCCACTGAATACCCCGTCGGCTGGGCTGCGCTTGATTCCACTGCGGCCGCCCCCGAGCCGCTCACTCCCGCCGAAGCAAGACGACACGCCCCAGCTCCGCGTTCGATCGAGAAAACCGAGCACGCGCGCATCCCCAGCGAGCAACACGATCCGCGGGAGCGAGGCGGGGTGTCTCGCGGCGAAATAAAGCGCAGGCCCGCGCCCCGTACCCGCTAGCGGGTCGTACGGCCAGCGTGAACCACGGAATCGAAGACGCCCCGCCTACGAAGGCCGAGCCATTCGCCGCGGGGCGCACCGTCTCGCGACCATGGCTGGGCCTCCACCGGATGCGCACGTCGAACCTACGACACGCCTCTGAACAGGAGATCCACCGCCTGGTGCATCGACTTCCGGAGGGCGTCATCGGTGACCAGCCCGTTCGCCCACGGGATCCGCGCGCCGTTCGACACGTGGAAGAGGACGCGAGCGGTCTCGAGGACGTCGACCTCGCGGGCGAGGTGCTGCTTCTGGCGACCTCGCTGGAGGATCTCCATCAGGAGGCCGATCGTGCGGTCGTAGAGCTGGAGCACGCGCTTCGCGACGCGCGCCTCGGTCTTGGTCGTCGCGCGCAGGGCGATCGTCGTCAGGTCGCGGTCGGCGACGAGCAGCTCGTGCTGGACATCGAAGAACTCGCGCAGCCGCACGTCGGTCGGCCGGTCGCGATCGTCGACGGCGCGGAAGCGCGTCCAGGCCTCCTCCTGCATCTCGGTGAGCTCGTCGATCAGGAGCTCTTCCTTCGACTGGACGTGGCGGTAGATCGAGCTCGCGCCCATCCCGGCGCGCTCGGCGATCGCCCGGAGCGTGGCGCCATCGAAGCCCCGTTCCCGGAACAGTTCGCGAGCCGCCTCGCGGATGCGCGCGCGGCTTCGCCGACCGCGGACGAGTCGGCCGTCATCGGCCCGCAGACGCGTGCGTTCACCGCTCGCGGACCGCGGCGGCGCGGCCTGACCGGTTCGCGGCGTGCGCGCGACCGTCGGCGCACCGCGATCCTGGGTTCCCGACACAGCCGGATGAGGAGACGAAAGACCCGTGCTCATGGCGCGACTTCCGATCGTTCCGAATTCGGGGCCGCAGAGGCCCCGAAATGCTGTGGGGGGATCAGCCCGGCATGCGACCGAGGGAGGCCACAGGCCACGGGCTTGGCGAACAGGATCGCATAGAAGCGCTGTTTCGTCAGCGAAGTGGGCCCCGATCGCCCGCCTCAGGCGGAATCTCCCGACGGGAAGCCGCGGCCGAGGCACCAGCACGGCACGCCGTGCACGACGTCCTCGGCGCGCACCTCGAAGCCGTGGGCGCGGTAGAAGCGCACGCTCTCCGGCCGATCGCATTCGAGGCAGAGCGGGGCGGGCGAGGCCGCGACGAGGTCTTCGATCGATCCGAGCAGCGCCGCGCCGATCCCGCGCCCCTGCCACACCGGCTCGACCCCAAGGACCGAGAGGTACCAATGGGGCTCCCGGGGTCGGTACTGAGCGAGCGAAGCCGTCACCGCCGACCATGCGCCCATCGCCCCCGCACCCTGTAGCCAGAAGCACTCGAATTGCCGCCGGATCGACGGCCGCGGCAG
This sequence comes from bacterium, assembly GCA_024742285.1. Classification (NCBI taxonomy): domain Bacteria; species bacterium. The sequence goes on from JANSYR010000008.1 coordinate 4,701, forward strand.
GGGGAAAGTACCGGGCGGCGCCACGATGAAGCCGCCGATGACGCCCGAGTCGTAGGTGATCACCCTCGAAACGACCGTGTCGGAATGGTCGAGCACCAGGGACCGCAGGCCGGCGGCGTTGGCCCGCACGCGCCGCGGCGGATCCGGTCCGTGGATCCGCGCGTTCATCGGATTGTCCCGGAAAGCACGCGCGAGCACGTCGACCAGCGACCGTCGCGCGGCGCGGTCGGGCGCCCCGATCGCCAGACGGCTCGGCTCCAGCGCAGGGGGCACATCGCCTTCGAGTATCATGCGCCGCCATGCTACTCGCTCGCTCGCACGCCTGCGTGTCCGTTCTCGTCCTCCTCTTCGTACTCGCGGCGCCCACCTCGGCCCTCGCCCGCGCGAACGCCCCGACGGCACCGCCCTTCGAGGACGTGACGGTCTTCGTCGCGAAGCAGATCGTCACGATGGAGCCGGGACAGCCCGAGGCCACCGCGGTCGCCGTCGACGGCGAGACCGGTCGGATCATCGACGTCGGCAGCCTCGACACGATGGCGCCCTGGCTCGAGGACGTGCCCCACACAATCGATCGCCAGTTTCGGAAGCAGGTCCTCCTCCCGGGCTTCGTCGACCCCCACGTCCACCCCTTCCTGGCCGGAAAGCTCCTGACCGTAGACATCGCGGCGCCGGAAGCCTGGAACCTGCCGAGCGGCCGGGTCGAGTCGGTCACGAACCGCGAGGACTTCGTCGCGCGTCTGAAGACGCTCTCGGCCGCGTGGCCCCACGACGACGTGCCGCAGATCGTCTGGGGTTGGCACCGGCTCTGGCACGGCGACTTCGGACGCGACGATCTCGACGCGATCGCACCGGACAAGCCGCTGCTCCTCTGGCACCGGTCGTATCACGAGATCGTCGCCAACTCGAAGGCGATGGCGATGATCCCGATTCCCGACGAGGCCCTCGAGCGCTTCGGGAACCAGATCGACCTCGAGCGCGGGCACTTCGCCGAAATGGGCATGGGCGTCGCGAACATGGCGATCGCGCCGATCACGGAGACCCCCGAGAAGATCGAGCAAGGGCTCGAGACGTTTCGCGTGCTCATGCAGCGTGGCGGCCTCACGACGGCAGCGGACATGGTCGCGGGCAGCACGATCGGGATCGACGTCGAATGGGATGCGTCGAAGGCCCATCTCCAGGGCGAGGACGTCCCTTTCCGCACGCTCTTCATCCACGCCCCCGCCGGCTGGCAGATCGCCGCGGGCGAAGCGGCGGTCACGAAGTTCCAGTCGATCCGCGCGGAAGCCAACGACCAGCTGCGCTGGCCGAAGGCGATCAAGTCGCTGGCCGATGGCGCCTTCATCTCGCAGCTCATGCGGATGGGACCGCCCGGCTACCTCGACGGGCACGAAGGCGAGTGGATGATCCCGCCGGAGCTCCAGTACGGCGTCGTCGAGCCGTGGTGGAAGCAGGGCTTCGACGTCTACTACCACGTGAACGGAGACGAGGGCCTCGACGTCGTCCTCGATGTCTTCGAACGGCTGAAGGCCGAGCATCCGCGCAGCGACTTCCGCTTCAGCCTCGAACACTTCGGCATGTCCCGGGACGATCAGGTCGAGCGCTTCGCCCGACTCGGCGGCGGTTCGGTCTCGATCAACGGCTACTATGCCCACTACTTCGCCGACAAGTACGCGCGCCACGGACTCGGCTACGCGCGCGCGTCGCAGATGACCCGCCTGGGCTCCCTGTCCCGGGCAGGAATTCCCTTCACGATGCATTCGGACTGCCCGATGGGGCCGCTCGAACCCCTGCTCGCCGTCACGACCGCGGTCACGCGACGGACCCAGGAAGGTCGGATCATGGCCCCGGAGCAGCGTGTGACCGTCGACGAGGCGCTTCGCGCCGTCACGATCGACGCCGCCTGGAACCTCCGCCTCGACGACGAGGTGGGCAGCATCGCGCCGGGCAAGAAGGCCGATTTCGTGGTCCTCGAGAAGAATCCCTACGACGTCCGACCGGCCCGGATCAAGGACATCGGCGTCTGGGGCACGGTCTACGAAGGGCGCGTCTTCGAGGCGCCGTGAGGCCGCCGGGCCGCGGCTTGAGTTCCCGGCCCATTCCGCCGATTGAGAACAGGGGATCTCCCCCGACCGTCCCATCCTCGAACCCGGAGCGCACGCATGTCCACGGAGCAGGGAGATCGCATCGTCTGCCGCTTGCGCTTCCAGCACGAGGGACGCGACCGGGTCTTCACCGTGAGCGATCGACCGGTCGTGATCGGGCGCGCGCCCGAGTGCGATCTGCTGCTCGCCCACGACAGCATCTCGCGCCAGCACGCGCGCCTCGCCTTCGAAGACGATGGCTGGCTCCTCACCGACCTCGAGAGCAAGAACGGCTCGCGGGTGAACACCTTCCACGTGAAGGAGCAGGTCCTCCGGAACGGGGACCGCCTCGACCTCGGATCGATCCGCATGTTCGTCGAGATCGGCCCCGAGTCCGCCGCCTCCCGCGCCCGCGTGATCTTCGACGAAGACAAGGCACCGGCGATGCACACCGAGGTGCTCGATCTCCAGGGCCTCGATCACCTGCTCCAGGCCGCAGGCGAGCGAAAACTGGCCCCGCAGCCGTCGCCCTTCACCGACAAGGACGTGCTCGCCGGCGTCGACGACGATCTGCTCCGCACGCCGATTCCCGAAGGCGGCACGAGCCCGGAGCTGCTCCGCCTCGTTTCCGAGTCCGCCGAGAGCCTGCTCTCGTGTACGACGCTGCCCGAGACCCTGGACCGGATCCTCTCCCTCGTCTTCGCGAACATCCCCGTCGAGCGCGGCGTGATCTGTCTGTACGACGAGGCCTCCGGCGGGATCGAGCCGATGGCCATGCGCAACCGCGAGGGAGTCCCGGACGCGCCGATCGAGATCAGCACGAACATCACCGGCGTCGCGATCGAGGAGAAGCAGGCGGTCCTGATCAAGGACACCGCCATGGACGAACGCTTCGGCGGCGCCGAGAGCGTGATCATGATGGACATCCACTCGGCGATGTGCGCGCCGCTCCTCCGGGACGACAAGGTCAGCGGCTACATCTACGTCGACCGTCAGTCGAGCGCCCACCCCTTCGACATGCCCCAGCTCCAGGCGCTCTCGATCCTCGCGCTCCTCGCCGCGATCGCGGTGGAGCAGGCGGGACTGCGGGACGACGTACGTCGGGAGCAGGAACGCCGCGTGCGCCTCGCCCGCTACAGCTCGCCGGCGGTCGTCGAACGGATCATCGCCGACCCCGAGGCCGGCATGGGCAGCATGGTCGCCGACGAAGGCGACGTCTCCATCCTCTTCGCCGATCTCACGGGCTTCACGACGATGGCGGAACGGCTCCCGCCCTCGGAGGTCGTGCTGATCCTCAACCAGGTCTTCGAGCGCCTCACGAGCGCCGTCTTCGCCCTCGACGGCACCCTCGACAAGTTCCGCGGCGACGGCATGATGGCCTTCTTCGGCGCACCGCTCCCGATGGCGGACCACGCGGAGCGCGCCGTCGAAGCGGCGCTGCAGATGCAGGAGGCCCTCGCGCGCTTGAACGACGCGCGCGAAGGCGTCCGTCCGATCCAGATGCGCATCGGCGTGAACTCGGGCTCGGTCGTCGTCGGCGACATCGGCTCCCCCGCCCGCAAGGACTACACGGTCATCGGCGACGTGGTGAACATCGCCAGCCGCCTCGAGTCCTCCGTCGCCCGGCCCGGCCAGGTGGTGATCGGCGAGTCGACCTGGGAAGCCGTGCGCCACGCATACACGGCGGAAGCCCTCGACGAGGTCCTGCTCAAGGGCAAGCGCAAGAGCGTGCGGCCCTATCTCGTGACGGGAAGGGTCGGCGCCGACACCGGCCCGACGCGGGCGCTCTGAGCGCGACCGGAACCGCCTAGGACTCGTCGTCCGCGAGCGCCCAGTATCCCGCCATCAGCTCGGAGCTCCAGTCCGGCTGCCGCGTCGCGCTGCGTGGCGCGAACTCCGTCATGAAGGGCTTGAGGTCGAGGACCGGCGTCCCGTCGATCGCGTCGAGACCTCGCACGCGGAGGGTGAGACCGTCGACGCCGAGCAGCTCGCACGTCGTGATGCCGAGCCGATTCGGTCGCCCCTTCGCGCGCTGGGCGAAGATCCCGACCTTCGGCCATGCCTCGTTGCCGCGTGGATGACGGCTCCCGAGGTTCACCTTCGACTCGTCGACCCGATCGAAGTGGAACACGACTTCGACGTGCGAGAAGGCATCGAGGCCGGCGAGCACCTCGGGCCCGAAGCGCTCGGCATCGAGGGTGATCGTCGATTCGATCGCTCCCCAACCGTCGTCGATCGCCTCGCTCCGCGGACAGGCGACGATCCCGATCGGGCGCAGCGTGATCTCCGCGGCCACCCTAGAGGTCCCCCGTCGCGACGCGGAATTTCTCTTTCGCGGCGCCCCGAACGACCGAGCCGTGCGCGACGACCAGGTCGTCGAAGTCGTACTCGAGCATCTTCCCGATCGACGCACGCACGGCGACGCGGTCCTTCATCATCGAACGCATCAGTCGGGAGACCTTGAGGCCCCCGCGAGCCCCCGCCAGCCAGAGGAAGATCCCCGTCCAGCCGCCGGGCGCCGGCTCGAAGTGGAAGCAGAGGTCGGTCACGATCAGCGTGCGGGAAGCGGCGTGGAAGAAGACGATCTCGTTCGTCGCCGGCGTTCCCTCGAGCGCGACCTGTCGGAGCGCATCCGTCCAGAGCGACTCGGTCTCTCCTCCGAGGACCGTGAGCGGCGGAACGTCGCCCTTCAGCTTGGGCTCCGTCCCCGGAGCGACGAAGCAAGCCGCCTCCGGAAAGCGCTTCGCCGCCGCGACGAAGTAGAAGTGGTGGAAGGCGTTCGGGGCCACGATCGCGCGGACCGGGCCGATCGCTTCGATCTCGGCCGCCGCGGCGTCGTCGATCGGGATGGGCGAGATCAACACCACGCCCCCGTCACCGAGCTGCACGACGGTCATGCGCGTACCGAATCGCGCCCCTGCGAGCGAGAGAGGGGCGTCTGCAGTCCAGATTCCTTCGCCGAGCGCTTCGAGCATGCCGTCTCCTCGTCTCGGAGAGTCTACGCGACGCGACCCGGGGGCCGATGCCGCGAATCGCGGCGCTCCGATGCGCGCCGTATAGTAGGCCCGCCACCGGATCCCCGCGGATTCCCCCGAGAGCAGAACAGGCCATGAGCACCAACGAAGAAATCGAAAAGCGAGGACAGGACGTCCTCGTCGGCAACTACGCCCCGCAGCCCATCGCGCTCGTGCGCGGCGAGGGCTCCTGGCTCTTCGACGCCGAAGGCAACAAGTTTCTCGATCTGATGGGCGGAATCGCGACCGCGACCCTCGGTCACGCGAACCCGAAGCTCCAGGCCGCGCTCGCGGAACAGGCGGGCAAGCTCTGGCACGTCTCGAACCTCTATACGACCGAGCCGCAGATCCAGCTCGCAGAGCGCATCACCGCGAACTCTTTCGCCGAAGCGGTCTACTTCTGCAACTCGGGCGCGGAGGCGAACGAGGCCGCACTCAAGCTCGCCCGCCGCCACCACCACGACCGCGGCGACCCGCGTCACGAGATCATCGCCTTCGAAGGCGCCTTCCACGGACGCACGCTCTTCACGGTGACGGCGACGGGCACGCCCGCCTACTGGGAAGGTTTCGGCCCGATGGTCCCGGGCGTCCATCATGCGACCTTCGGCGACCTCGACTCCGTCCGGGCGCTCCTCTCCGAGAAGACCGCCGCGATCCTCGTGGAGCCGATCCAGGGCGAGGGCGGAATCCGGACCGCACCGCCCGGCTTCCTGCAGGGCCTGCGGGACCTGGCCGACGAGAACGGCTGCCTGCTGATGTTCGACGAGGTGCAGGTGGGCATGGGACGGACGGGGACACTCTTCGCCCACGAGCAGGAAGGGGTCACGCCCGACGTGATGACCCTCGCCAAGGCGCTCGGCGGCGGAATCCCGATCGGTGCGATGGCGACCACGCGCACGCTCTCGAAGGCGCTCGTGCCCGGCACGCACGCGTCGACCTTCGGCGGCAACCCGCTCGCCTGCGCGGTGGCCTGCGCCGTCTTCGACGAGCTCTTCGGAGGCGTACTCGACCACGCGAAGGCGATGGGCGAGCGCCTCGGCGACGGCCTCGCCGAGATCGCCGCGGCCGCCGGCCCCGAGAAGGTCCTCGAGGCGCGTGGACGTGGCCTGCTCCGTGGCCTCGCCATGAAGGAGGCGCCCGGCGCGATCATCGACGCCTGCCGCGAACGCGGCGTCCTCGTCATCTCCGCGGGCGGAAACGTGCTCCGACTCGCGCCGCCGCTCACGATCGCGGCCGACGAGCTGGACCACGGGCTCCGCGTCCTGCGCGACGTCCTGCTCGAGCTCGCCTAGCGTTCGCTCGCGGCCAATGTGACCGAGGGACGCGCACGATCGGCGCGGATCGCGGGGCTCTCCGCTTCGCGGTTTCAGTCCCACCTTTCACGACGCATGAGCGCGTAGACCGCGGCGCCGACGACGACCGTGCCGAGGCCGACCGCCGCCTCCCGTGGCTCGCGCATCACGAGGAAGGCGCTGCTGCCGAGGGTCGCGCCGATGAAGACGAGCGGAACCAGAGGCGCCCCCCAGACGGGCGGGCCCTCGAGCCGCCGGACCGCCGGAAGGAAGAGCGTCGCCACCGTCGCCGCGGCGGAGAGCCCCAGCATGAAGCCGGCATAGTCGAGGAGCGCACGCAGGTCGGCAACGAAGTAGGCCAACACCGACAGGGCGACCTGGAGCGCGATCGCCGCGCGCGGACTCTCGTCGCCTCCGGCGAGGGCCGATGGAAGCAGACCGTCGGACGCCATCTGCGCGTAGACGCGGGGGCCCACCATGACCATCGCCGAGATGGACGTGAAGAGACCGAGGGCGACGATCCCGGCCAGCGCGGTTCGCGCCCATGCGCCCCCGATCGCCTCCGCCGCGACGGCGCCCACGTCGGCGCGCCCGGCCAGAGCCTCGACCGGCGCCGCCAGCACGAAGACGGCGTTGAGCGCCACGTAGAAGAGCGAGACGGCGACCGTCCCGAGGACGAGCGCGCGCGGAAGGGTCCAGGTCGGTCGGTCGAGCTCGCCGGCCACGTAGACGGCGGCGTTCCAGCCGGAGTAGGCGAAGGAGATCCACACGAGGGTCACGGCGAAGGCCGGGAGCTGGAACGGCGGCGGCGACGCAGTCGAGGCGACGGTGCCCGACTCCGGACGCGCGACGGCGAGAGCGCCCAGGACGAGAAAGAGCACGATCGCGACGAGCTTCGCCGCGACCGCGCCACTCTGGAGCCGAAGGCCGCCGGCGCGACTCGCCGCATGGAGGAGCCCGCAGGCGAGGATCGCCAGGGCGCCGAGCCCGGCGGGCAGTCCCTCGAGCCCCAGCGCCGCCGCCAGATAGGCTTCGAGGCCGTGGGCGGCGACGGCGATCGGCGCCGTGAACCCCGCGAAGAGCGAGACCCAACCGGCCAGGAAGCCGAGCAGGGGATGAACCGCGCGAGAGAGGAAGAGATACTCGCCGCCGTTCCCCGGTAGGCGCGCCGCGATCCCCGCATACGAGAGCGCGCCGCAGAGCGCGATCGCGCCCCCGACCACCCAGGCGACGATCACCTGCGTCGGCGACCCGAGGTCCGCGAGCGCGAAGCCCGAAGTCGTGAAGGCGCCGACACCGATCATGTTGCCCGCGACGAGGAGCGCCGCGGCGCGGAGGCCGATGCCGCCGGATCGTTCTCGGCTCATGCCAGGAGTCCGCGCACGGCGAAGTCGATCGCGTTGGCGCGAGCGAGCCCTTCGTCGTAGGTCTCCGGCGCGCGATCCCAGTGGATGTGAACCGCCCAGGTCGTACAGATCTCGATCACCATCCGCGCGGCCAGACGCACGTCCTCGAAGGTCCGGAAATCGCCGGACCGGGCGCGGGCCTCGAGGTAGGCGAGGATCCGGGTCCGCACGTCCTCGCGGCCGTGGGTCTGCCAGAGCCCCTGGATTTCGGGGTGGTCCATGCAGCGGTCGAGAAGCTTGATCCCGAAGCGCTTCGCGTACATCAGGTCGAAGAGCTCGCCGACGATCGCGCGCGCTTCCGCCGCGGCGTCGTCGACGCCGCGCATCGCCATGGCCGCTTCGAGCCGCGGCAGCCGCACCTCCTGCCCGATCGCCTCGGTGACGCGTCGGGCGATCTCTCCCGGCGCCGGCGCCGGAAGCGGGAGCGGCTCCGGAAGCGCGATCGGCTTCGTCGCATCGGCGGAGGCCAGACACAGCAGGAAGAGCGCATCCTTGCTCTCCACGTATCCGTAGAGCGTTCCCTTGGCGACACCCACGGCGTTCGCCACGTCCGCCATCTGGGTCCGGCGATAGCCAGCCTCGATGAAGACCTGCGTCGCGCCGCGCACGAGGTCGTCGAAGCGATCTTCGGGGATCCGCCGCGCCACCTAACGCCCCGACGCGACGCCGGCAACCGACGACTCGTGCGGGACGAAGACCTGGAAGCTCTGGGAGGGCAGGAAGTCGAAGCTCCCGGTGCGCGTGTAGCCGGCCTCGTCCATCTCGGAGGCGATCCGCGCCGGCGCCGTCCAATGGCCGCGCGTCTGGAACCAGGAGATCGGGGCCGGCGCGTCCGGCCGGTCGTCGAGGTGCACGACACGGGCGTCGGGCGCGAGGTCGGTCCGGAGGGCGCGGAAATAGGCGACGTGGTCCTCGATGTGGTGATAGGTCAAGCAGGTGAGCGCCACGTCGATCCCTCCGTCCGGCAGCCGTGGATCCGTGTAGGCACCGTACACGACCTCGACGTTGTCGAACCCGTCGCGCGCGACCCGGGCCTCGAGCGCCTCGACGAGCTCGGCTTCGACCTCGACGGCGTAGACGCGCCCCTCCGGCCCGACGGCCTCCGAGAGCCGGGCGAGCCAGTAGCCGTCCCCCGCGCCGATCTCCGCGACCCGATCGCCGGGTCGGAGGTCGAGCGTTTCGATCACGCGATCGGGGTGTTGCCAGCCGTCGCGGCCGGACGTGAGGACCTTCCCGACGTCGACCTTCGCGAGGCCGCCGCTACAGCCGACCGAGGACAGGGCGATCGTGAGCCAGAGGATGAGGGGGATGAGCTTGAGCATGATGGGTCTCCTTCCCGAACGGGCGGGTCATATATAACCGACTCATTCGGTCATTTACAACGGCAGGGCCGCCGATCGGGGAAAGGTTTCGATGAAAGCGATGGCAAGGGACGCCACTGAATGTCGAGAGACGGACATCCAGTGTCCGGTCATGCCCGCGTCCGACCGGCAGATTCGCGCGTAAGTCCCTGGAATCATTCGAATCCGTGAACTGGCACGATCGCTGCTGTCGAGGAGGTCGGCCGCCAGAGAATCCCGACAAGCCACGCGGCCGATCCTCCGAGGAGACCCCGATGAGCCCGAACACCCGACCGTCCCGAACCGAAGACGTCCCGCTCCGTTTCGGCGAAGGCCGCATCAGCGGCCTCGCGTCGATCTTCCTGGGCGCCTGCGCCCTCGTCGCAGCGCTCTGCTTCCACTTCCCCGAGTACCTGACGACCCCGGAGCTCCGCGCCGGCTACCCCCTCGAACTCCTCCGCGACCTGCTGATGGGCGGCATGCTCCTCTCGGTCGCCTGCGGTGCGCTCTCGGTCTTCCTCTCGCGCTCGAAGCGCCTCGGGCTGACCGGGATCGGCCTCACGCTGGCCGCCCAGTGGCTCGGCGGCGCGAACATCGAGATCGAGCACACGACGGCGCCGGTCGTCAGCTTCGGCTTCGATTGGCTCGTCCTGGCGCTCCTCGCGAACACGATCGTCTTCGTGTTCATCGAGCGCGTCTGGCCCCACGATCCCGACCAGCTGACGCTGCGCAAGGAGTGGAAGCTGGACCTGCTCTACTACGCGTTCAACCACGTGATGATCAGCGTGATCCTGATCTGCACCACGTTCTTCTCCGAGGGACTCTTCGGATGGGCCGTCCACGACGGCGTCCAGGGCGCAGTGCGGAGCCTTCCCGTCCTGCTCCAGTTCGGCCTCGTGCTCTTCGTCGCGGACTTCGCGCAGTACTGGGGCCACCGCCTCATGCACGAGAACAAGTGGCTGTGGAACTTCCACGCCGTGCACCACTGCCCCGCGCGCATGGACTGGCTGTCGGGCTCGCGGATCCATTTCGCGGAGGTGCTCTTCACCCGGTCGACGGTCCTCCTCCCGATCTACCTGCTGGGCTTCTCGGAGGCGGCGATCAACGCCTACGTCGTCTGGGTCGGGATCCAGGGCGTGCTGATCCACTCGAATACGGGCCTTCGCTTCGGCTTCCTCGAGTACGTCTTCACGACGCCCCACTTCCACCACTGGCATCACGCCGCCGACTCGGAGGCGATCGACAAGAACTACGCCGCGAACCTGCCGCTCCTCGACATGCTCTTCGGCACGTACCACGCGGGCGCACAGGATCGCTGGCCCGAGACCTATGGCGTCGTCGGCAAGCCCCTGCCCCACGGCTTCGTCAGCCAGCACCTCTACCCGTTCATCGCGAAGCCGAAGCGGCAGGCGGAGGCGGTCGAAGGCGAAGGCCAGGCTGGCGCGGAAGCGGCCTAACGCCCCTTCCAGTTCGGCGCCCGCTTCTCGGCGAAGGCGAGCGGGCCTTCCACGAAGTCCTCGCTCTTCACCATGTCGCGGATCGCGGGGTACTTGTCGGCCATCGCGTCCTCGACCGAGCCGTGGCGCATCCCGTCCATCGCTGCCTGCTTGGTCGCGCGAACCGAGAGCGGCGCGCACTCGGCGATCTGATCGGCCCAGCGTCGCGCCGCCGCCATCAACTCGCCGGGCTCGACCACCTCGTTCACGAAGCCCAGGCGCTCGCCCTCCTCCGCGGAGACGCGGCGGCCGGTCAACATCATGCCCATCGCGCGCTTGAGGCCGATCTGGCGCGGGAGCCGATGGACGCCGCCGGCAAGGGCCGCGAGTCCGACCTTCGGCTCGGGAAGCGCGAAGACGGCGTTGCTCGAAGCGATGATCAGGTCGCAGGCGAGCGCGATCTCGAAGCCCCCGCCCATCGCGACGCCGTTCACCGCCGCGATCACCGGCTTCGTGTTGTCGTAGCGCCCGGTCAATCCACCGAATCCACTCGCGGGACCGGACTTCATCTCGCCGCCGGCTTCCTGGGCCTGGTACTTGAGATCGTTGCCGGCGGAGAAGGCACGATCGCCGGCGCCCGTGATGATCGCGACCCAGAGCTCCGGGTCCGCGACGAACTCGTCGAAGACCGCCCCGAGCTCCTCGTTCGCCATCCAATGGAGGGAGTTCATCCGCTCGGGCCGATTGATCGTCACCGTGAGGACGTGGCCGTCCACCTCGGTCGTGCAGAACTCGCGCGTCGTCGTCTCGGCCATCGTGCCCCTCCTCCCGGCGCGCGCCTAACGCGCGCGTCGCTTCCTGACCGCCTCGGCCAGCTCGTCGAAGATCGGCTCCGTCCGCTCCCAGCTCATGCACTTGTCCGTGATGCTCTGGCCGTAGACGAGCCCCTCGCGCCCCTGGGACTGCGAGTGCTTCTGGTTCCCGTCGAGCAGGAAGCTCTCCATCATCAGCCCGAAGAGCGCCGGGTTGCCGTCGGCGACCTGCGCGGCGAGAGCAGAAGCCACGGCGGGCTGCTTCTCGTGATCCTTGCCGCTGTTGGCGTGGCTGCAGTCGACCATGATCCGATTCGGAAGACTCGCGGCGGCGAGCAGCTTCGAGACACCTTCGATCGACTCCGCGTCGTAGTTCGGCCCGCTGGTCCCACCGCGCAGGATGACGTGGCAGTAGGGGTTGCCGTTCGTGGCGACGATCCCCGCGATGCCCTGCTTGGTCACCGAGAGGAAGTGGTGCTCGCCGGCGGCGGCGCCGATCGCGTCGATCGCCATCTGGACCGTGCCGTAGGTCCCGTTCTTGAAGCCGACAGGCATCGAGAGACCGGAGGCGAGCTCGCGGTGGACCTGGCTCTCGCTCGTCCGCGCGCCGATCGCGCCCCAGGAGACGAGGTCGGCATAGAACTGGGGCATGATCGGATCGAGGAACTCGCTGCCGGTCGGCAGCCCGAGGTCCGTCACGTCGAGCAGGAAGCGCCGCGCCGTGCGCAGACCGTTCCGGATCGAGAAGCTCCCGTCGAGCTCGGGGTCGTTGATCAGTCCCTTCCAGCCGACGGTCGTGCGCGGCTTCTCGAAATAGACGCGCATGATGATCGCGAGATCGTCCCGGTACTTCTCGCGGAGTGGCGCGAGGCGCCGGGCGTATTCGAGACCGGCCTCGGGATCGTGGATCGAGCAGGGGCCGACGATCACCACGAGGCGATCGTCCTCGCCGTCGATGACCCGCTCGATTTCGCGGCGACCGGCGAAGATGGTCTCGTTCTGGCTATCGGAGACGGGGAGATCCTCGAGCAGGATCTCCGGCGCCATCAGGGGCCGGATGTTCTGGATCCGGACGTCATCGATCTCGTGCAAAACCATTTGGGTCGGGTCCTCGCTCTCCGGCCTGCGCTCTGCCCGATCTGGGGAGCGCGGCCTCAAGGTCGCGTCGGAGGCTGGGAAGGCGTCCGAATCGGCCTCGTTCGGAGATCCGGGGCACCCCTCTCCGGCGCCCGGACGAGGTTGTATACCGGGACGCCGGGGTCCGGACAACCCCGGCCCCGGCGCCAACCCCGCGAGATCACGTGATTTTTCGGTGGCCCCGGCGCGCCCGGCTCAGCCGCCGTCGTCCTCCGCGGCGCGGTAGGCAGACCAGATGCAGAACGCGTGCACCACGAAGCCAGGCACGAAGAAGAGCCAGTAGGCGATCGCCGTCCCCACGAACCATCCGAGCGACGCGGTCAGGCGCCCGGCGTAGAGATGGCCGAGCCCGGGCCAGAAGAACGAGAGCACCGCCGCGATCCCCGGGCTCGGCAGGCGCCGCACGCGCACCTCCCCCGGCCCGTCGAGCCGTCGCTCCAGGTCCTCGAGCTCCTCGCGCAGGCTGAAGCCCCGTCGTCGATCCGCTGTTCCGTCCACGATCCGCCCTCCTCGGGCGCGCCGCGTTCGCGGCCGTCGTCCCCGATAGAGCAAGGGGCGTGCCGAGCACGAGCACCGCCTGCATCCGCCCGCCTGCGGGAAGTGTCGCGATCGCGCGACACCCGCCGCGCTGCAGTGCAGTCGATGAGCTGCAGTGTCGGAGCGCGGCGACGCCGGCGATCAGCGCACCTCGCCGAGCACGTCGGCGAGGATCCCGACACCCTCCCGAATCGACTCGGGCGAGAGACGCGCGAACCCCATCACGAGCTCGAGGTCGGCGCCCGGGTCGGGCTTCAGGTAGCTCGGCGCCGCCGGATAGACCCCCACGCCCCGCGCCGAAGCGCGCTCGACGATGGCCCGGAGCCGCGCCGCCGGAATCCCCGGAAAGCGAACCAGCAGATGGAGCCCCGCCCCGCTGTCGTCGAAGCGCGCGGCACCGTCGCCGAAGGCCGCCCCCAGTGCTTCGACCAGCACCTCCCGACTCGTCCCGTAGAGCGTGCGCGCCCGGCGAAGGTGACGTTCGAAGTCACCGCTCTCGAGAAAGCGCGCAAGGGCGTGCTGCTCGAAGCTCGGGGTCGACCAATCGGCCAGCCACTTCGCATTGCGGAAGACGTTTCGAAGGGCCGGCGGGACCACCAGATACGCGATCCGCATCGAGGGCAGGAGCGTCTTCGAGAACGTCCCGACGTAGAGGACGCGACCGCCCTCGTCGAGGCTCTTGAGCGACGGGATCGCGCGACCCTTGTACCGGAATTCCGAGTCGTAGTCGTCCTCGACCACGTAGGCGTCGTTCGCGCCCGCCCAATCGAGCAGGGCCTGTCGCCGACGCAGGGAGAGCACGACGCCCGTTGGGTACTGGTGGGAGGGCGTCACGTACGCGAGCCGGGCCTGCGCGAGCGCCTCCCGATCGACGCGGCCGAGATCGAGCCCTTCCCGGTCGACGGGCGCGCCGACGATCTCGGCCCCCGCTGCCTCGAAGTGGCGGCGCGCGCCGAGATAGTGCGGATCCTCGAGGAGGACCGCGTCGCCCGGGTCGACGAAGAGCCTCGTCGCGAGGTCCAGGGCCTGGGCGACGCCGCCGACCACGACGAGTTCGTCGGGCTCGCAGTACACGGCGCGTGCGCGGGCCAGGTAGCCGGCGATCGCTTCGCGCAGCTCGGGCACGCCGCTCGGATCCGCGTAGTCGAACGCGAGCGGAGGCGCGTAGTGGGCCGTGCGCGCGAGATGTCTCCGCCACGCTTCGTACGAGAGCCGTTCGAGGTCCGGGACACAGGGACGGAAGTCGATCGCGAGGTCGGTCTGCGCCTCGAGCAGGTCGTAGGGCGTGCGCGGAGAGCGCTCGGCGAGGCGCTGTCCGTAGCGCGAGAGTCGAACCGGCGGGTGCGCAGGTCTCGACGGCTCGCCCTTCCGGTCGCCGCTCGTCTGGCGGCCAGCGTGCCCCTCCGGATCGAGCTGCGGCGCGACGAAGGTGCCCGCGCCGACCCGGGAGACGACGTAGCCCTCCGCCTGGAGCGGCTCGAAGGCGGACACGACGGTGTTCCGGGAGACGCCGAGCTCCTCGGCGAGGGCGCGGGTGGTCGGCAGACGCGTGCCGGCGGCGACGCGGCCGGACAGGATCGCGTCCCGGATCGAGCGGTAGATCTGGTCGTAGAGCGCGCCTTGTCCGTCGAGGGGCAGGTCGCGGAGGAGCGTCGCGCGCTCTCGGAGGGCCGGTCGCGGAGGGAGGACACTGACCATGATTGGATCCTCGATCTTGGTACGAATTGGACTCAGTGACAGTACCAAATGGATCTATCCTCGCTCCCGTCCAGCGAGACCCGCCCGAACGAGGAGATCCCCGCCCATGGCTGCCGCCGACCCGTCGATCGTCCACCGCATCTGCACGCTCTGCGAAGCCACCTGCGGCCTCCGGGTCCACACGGCCGCGGACGACGGCGGCGGGCGCCGCGTCACCCGGGTCGAAGGCGACCCCGACGACGCCTTCTCGAAGGGCCACATCTGTCCCAAGGCCCACGCGCTGATCGAGCTCCAGGCGGATCCCGACCGACTGCGAACGCCCGTCCGCAAGACGGCGAAGGGCTTCGAGCCGATCGGCTGGGACGAGGCCCTCGACCTCGCCGCCGAGAAGCTCGGGGCGATCCGGGCCGAGGCGGGGGCCGACGCGATCGCGCTCTACCGCGGCAACCCCACGACCCACGACGCGCAATCGCTGCTCTACTGGAACGTCCTCCAGACGGCGCTTCCCACGCGCAGCCAGTTCTCCGCCGGCTCCGTCGACACCTGGCCCCGCTGGGTCCAGGCCGGGCTCATGTACGGCGGCTTCCTGAACACGCCGGTCCCGGATCTCGCCCGCTGCGACTACCTGCTCATGCTCGGCGCGAACCCGCTCGCGTCGAACGGCAGCCTGATGACGGCCCCCGGAATCAAGAAGCGGCTCGAGGCGATCCGCGCGCGCGGCGGGCGCTTGGTGGTCGTCGATCCGCGCCGGACGGAGACCGCGGCGATCGCCGACGAGCACCTCTTCGTCCGCCCCGGCGGCGACGCAGCGCTCGTCCTGGCGATGGTCCAGGTCGTCGTCGAGGAGGAGCGCGTCGACCTCGGACGCGCGGAAGGGCTCGTCGAGGGACTCGATCGCGCCCTGACGGCGATCCGCCCCTATACACCGGAACGCGTCACCGAGGCCTGCGGCGTCGCGCCCGAGACGATCCGCCGGATCGCGCGAGAGGTCGCCGAGGCGGACCGAGCCGTCGTCTACGGCCGGATGGGCACGAGCGTCCAGACCTTCGGCACCCTCGCCCACTGGGCGATCGACCTGCTCAACATCCTGACCGGCAACCTCGATCGCGAAGGCGGCGTGCTCTTTCCCCTGCCGGCGGCGAGCCTCGCATTCGCGGGCCCCTCGAAGGCATCCGGCTTCGAGGTCGGCCGCGCGAAGAGCCCCGTCTCCGGCTACGACGAGGTGCTGGGCGAGTGGCCGATGGCCGCCTTCGCCGAGGAGATCGAGAGCGACCGGGAAGACCGGATCCGCGCCCTCGCGATCATCGCCGGCAACCCCGTCGCCTCGGCCCCCAACGCGGAACGCGTGGATGCGGCCCTCGAGCGTCTCGAGTTCATGGTCGCCTTCGACTACTACGTGAACGAGACGACGCGGCACGCCGACCTGATCCTGCCGCCCACGGCGCCGCTCTCCCACGCGACCTACGACGTGGCGCTCCTCCACTTCGCGGTCGAGAACGTCGCCAAGTGGTCGCCGGCGGCGGTCCCCCCGGAAGAAGGCGAGCAGGAGGTGTGGCGGACGCTGCTGGGACTGTCGAAGCGATTGATGGGGCTGGGCGGGATGGCCGACGACGAGGTGGACGCGATCGTGGTCGCCCAGCTCGCGGGCCGCGTCCTCGCAGGCAGCCGATTCGCCGGCGAGATCGAGGTCGAAGAGATCGTCTCAGGCCTCGGCGACACCCCCGGGCCACGCCGCTTGATCGATCTCCTGCTCCGGCTCGGTGCCTACGGGGACGGCTTCGGGCGCGTGCCGGACGGGCTGTCGGTGGATCGACTCGAGGCGGCCCCCCACGGACTCTCGCTCGGGACGCCGGCGCCGCGATTGCCGGAGGCCCTCGAAACGAAGAGCGGGCGGATCGATCTCGCTCCCGATCGCATCCTCGGCGACCTGCCCCGGCTCGAACGCTTCGTCGACGCCGGCCCGGACCCCCGGCTCAGCCTGATCGGGCGGCGCGACATCCGCTCGATGAACTCCTGGCTCCACAACCTGCCCAGCATGGTCAAGGGGCGCGAACGCTGCACGCTCCAGGTCGCCCCACCGGACGCGGAGCGACTCGGACTGTCGACGGGCGATCGCGCGGAGCTGAAGGGCCGCGTGGGGGCGATCGTCGTCCCGGTCGAAGTGACCGACGCGATGGCCGAAGGCGTCGTCAGCCTGCCCCACGGATGGGGACACGACCTGCCCGGGGTCCGGCTCTCGGTCGCGACCGCGCGTCCCGGCGCGAACGCCAACCGCGTGGTCGACGACGCGGAGATCGACGTGCCGTCCGGCACGAGCGTCTTGAACGGTGTGCCCGTCGAAGTGACCCGCGTCTGATCACGGGTGCGCCCGCGCCTAGCGGACGGATCCGGAACCGCCGTCGACCCACATCGTCTGGCCCGTGACGTAGTCCGCCTCGTCGCTCGCAAGGAAGACGCAGACCCGGCCCACGTCGTCCCGGCAGTCCCCGACCCGACGGAGCGGGATCTGCTGGATCGCGGCCTCGTGGCCCTCGGGATCGAGCGCCGCCCAGTCGATCATGCCCGGCGAGTTCGCGAAGGGGCAGACGATGTTCACGCGGATGCCGAGCGGGCCCCACTCGCGGGCCGCCGTCCGCGACAGACCGCGGATGCCCTCCTTGGCCGCCGCATAGGCGCCCTGCGCTTCGTTGCCGATCGTGCCCGAGCCGCTCGCGAAGTTGATGATCGCGCCGCGGCCCCGTTCGAGGAGATGGGGCTGCGCGATCTGCATGCAGAAGAACGTCGCCCACAGGTTCGTCGCGAGGACCCGCTCGAAGGTCTCGTCGTCGAAGTCCATCAGGAGCCGGCCCGGAGTCGGCGTCCAGGCGGCGTTGTTCACCAGGATGTCGAGTCCCCCGAACGCGGCGACGGTCTCCTCGATGCCGCGTCGGCAATCGCCCCGAACCGCGACGTCGCCCGGGATCGCGATCGCTTCGCCCCCCGCGGCCTCGACGAGTGCTGCGGTCTCCTTCGCGGTCGCCCCGTCGATGTCGATCACACCGACGCGTGCGCCCTCCTCGGCCATCGCGAGCGCGACCCCTCGGCCCACGCCCCGCCCGGCCCCGGTGATGACGGCCACCCGTTCGTCGAGTCTGCCCATGCCCGCTCCTCCTTCGTTCCGCCGGCTTCCGACCGGTCTTCGGAGCATCGCGTAGACACCGCGCCGCCGCCGCGCGTCCCCACGGCGACGGTTCGGGCATTCCCTTGGTGCGGCTCCCCGCTCCGCGAAGTAGGCTAGGCCGCCGTGCAGAGCGTGATCTCCGATCGATTCCACGAGCTGGCGCTCCTTCCCGAGAGCCAGCAGGGCCTCGCCGAAGGGGCGTTGATCCTCGCCGCCGAGGTCCGCCCCGAGGTCGACATCGCTTCGGGACTCGAGACCGTCGCCGAGATCGCTGAGCGATCGCGACCCCTGGTCGAGCACGCGACCACGCCGAGCGCCGCGGTCGATGCGCTCAATCACGCGCTCTTCGAGCTCGAGCGCTTCCGCGGCAACCAGGAGCAATACGACGACCCGCGCAACAGCTTCCTGGACGAGGTCCTCGAACGCCGGCGCGGCCTGCCGATCACCCTCTCGGTCCTCTACGTGGAGATCGCGCGCCAGCTCGGTCTCGAGGCCTATGGGATCGGCTTCCCCGGACACTTCCTCTCGAAGGTCGTCGGCGTGAACGACGTGCCCGATCGAGAAGTGATCATCGACCCCTTCTTCGGCAAGGTCCTCTCCCTCGACGACTGCGCCGAGCGAATCCGCGCCGCCGCCGGCGAGCCCGTGGATCTCGACCCCGATTGGCTGCGCCCAGTGACCGCGGTCGAGATCTACACGCGCATGCTCAACAACCTGAAGATGGGCTACCTGCGCCAGGGCGACGGGCTCGGCGCGCTCGGCTGCTTCGACCGGATCGTCGTGCTGATCCCGGAAGCGGCCTACGAGTTCCGGGACCGCGGGATGCTCCTCGAGCGAATGGACTGCGTGCACGCCGCGATCGACGACTACACGCGCTTCCTCGAGCTCGCCCCGGACGACGAGAGTGCCCGACCGATCCGCGCTCGCCGCGACGCGCTGTCGCAGCGGAAGCCGGCGCTGAACTAGCGCCCGAGCCACGCGACCCTGAAGCGGCGGATCAGATGCTCGTCATCACGATCTCGCCGGAGGGACGAGTCGCGCGCTCCGCTTCGATCGTGATGAAGAGTCCACTCACCCGGTCGCGGTAGTCCCGCACCGGGATCGCGAACTGCCGGACGACGCGCTCCTCGTCATCCGCCAGGAAGTGCCCACAGGAAACCTCTTCGTCTCCCACGATCGCCCACAGCCGATACCCCATCCCGTTCGCCAACTGCGGGAGTCCGTTCACGACGATCGCTGCCTTCTTCGCGTCGAGATCCAGGCTCGCACGCCCCCCCGCGGACTGGAACGGACCCTCACCGGCGAGCGAGAACGAGAGCACGACGTTCGGTTGACTGAGCGTCTCGGACACTTCCGCCATCACGGCGATCTCTCGCCGGAGGCGAAGATCGTCGAGACCGACCACGACGAGGAGGATCGCGGCAGCCGCTGCGGCCGTGCCGGCCGCCAGGGACCGGAACGAAGTCCGGGGCTGTGCCCGGTTCGGAGCCGGAAGTGTTCCCTCGATCGCGGCATCGAGAACGCGCTCTCGCAGACGCGCCGGGGGCATCTCCGGATTCGCATGGCCGATCGCTGTCCAGGCCTCCGCAACCTGGCGTGCCTCCTCGCGGAGCGCAGCGTCGACGCGCAATCGGCGCGCGAATCGGCGCGCCTCGTGCTCGGCCATATCGCCAAGCACGAAGCGAATGATCGCATCTTCTCTCTCGTTCATGTCGTCTTGTACGAGTTCGTCCGACACCTGAATCATCCCGTCGCTCGCTTGAGCACTCGTCGCAGAACGCCCAAACCGGATCTCAAGAGCCCCTTGACGGTGCCGAGCGGCGCCTCCATCTCACCGGCGATCTCGCTGTGACTCATTCCGCGGTAGTAGGCCATCTCCAGTGCCGTGCGTTGGCGTTCGGAGAGCTCGGACATCGCATCGGAAACCAGCCGCGCGTTCTCCCGGACGCCGGCGTCGTCGAACGGCGACGGTCCGCGGGCGCTCAGAACCTCGTCGATCTGCCTTTCTGCTCGAGTCGAGACGGCTCGGCTCCGCGACCGCACGCGGTCGATCGCCCGCGAGCGCGTCAGCAGAGTGAGAAAAGTGCGAAACTGCGCACGCTTGGGGTCGTATCGATCACGCTCGATGAGCGAGAGGAAAACGTCGTGGGTGACGTCTTCCGCCTCGGCGCGGTCGCGCAGGATTCGCATGCTCAAGCCGAAGACGAGGCCCGCGTATCGGTCGTAGAGGGCGGCGAGGGCCACTTCGGGCTCATCATGATCCGCGTGCAGGCGACGCAAGAGGTCGACGTCCGAGAGCGCGGTCGGGTCGTCGTCCGGCGTCATCGACGACCGCAAAGTCGTCCTCGCCGCGTTCGCCTCGCCGCCCGTCCGTTCGGTCTGCTTCTCGTCTCGAGCCACACCCGAAGGGTACGACACGGCCCGGCGATTGGATCAGCCGATCTTCGTCATCGGCCCGGGGCGCGCGACGGAACGACCGACATGCCGATGATCTGCGTGTTCTCGAGGCCGAGATCGCCCATCGCGGTGGAAGCACCGGTCTCGAGGTCGATCAGATGGATCTGCCCGTCCGACACCGCAAGGGCGAGTTCCTCGCCACCTGCCTTCGTCAGGATATCGAACGCCCCGTGCTCGCTGAAGTCGACCCGCAGCGGGCCCACGGTCTGAAGCTCGCCGTCGTTCGGCGGGTCCTGGAGCACGAGCACGTCACGCATCCAATCGATGTCGAAGAGACGCGTCACCGGCGCCTCGGCAACGTTGTCGGTGTAGGCACAGGCCGTGATGCGCGGGCTTCGGCCCGCGTTCTCGTCCCCGAGCGCATAGGAAAGGGGCCCATCGATCGCCACGGCGCCCAACCCGACGTGCACGCGCAAATTCTGACCGCTCTCGGCGACGAGACGAAGCCGGTCGGCCTGGGGGTTGAAGTCGAAGCAGGAGCGCGGCGTGCCTTCGAAGCCTGCCGTGAGGGCGCTCACCCGCTCCGCCCGACCCTGCGTCCCGTCGAGTCGGTAGAGGTCGTTTCGGTCGTCGATCGCGTATACGCGGCCATCCGCCGGGCGCCAATCGACGCCGAGGAGCCGACCGCCGACGCCCGTGACGGCCCGGCGCGCCCATGTGGACAGGGAGAAGGGCGCGCCGCGAATCAGCAGAGCATTGCGATCCGTCAGTAGCCAGAGCGACGCGCCGTCGAGCAGCGTATCCAGTCGAGCCGAGGGATCGCCTTCCGCCGAGACCTTCGAATTCGCCCACTCGTCCCGAGCCTCGTCCTCGCTCCTCTCCGCCTGAGCGGCGTGCGAGAAAGAGAGTGCGACCGCAAGAAAGAAGATGATCGCTGCGGACCTCATGCACCCGCTACGCTCGCGTTTCCGCGGAAGCGAGTCAAGGCGCACCAGGAGTCCCCTACACATGCGACGGATCATGCGAAGGAGAGGGTGGACCCGGCCGCTGCTCTTCACATGGGCCCTTCTTCGATCGACCACCGCGGGTGCGTCGGAACTGGAATGGGAGGAGCACCTCAAGCTCTGGTTCAGCGACCGCTTTCGCGTTGAGCACGTCGACTGGTTCGAACCGACCGGAAGCGCAGGCTCCGGAGACCCAGGGCGCTACCTGTTCGCGGCCAACCGCTTTCGATTCGGCGCGAGCTTGACGTACCCCAGCTGGCAAGCCGCGGTGGAACTCCAGGACACGCGCCTCTTCGATCTGCCGACCGACGCGAATCCGGGCGCCCCCTTTGGCGCGTTGGGCCCCGGGGCCGTGTACTACGCGAATACGCCCAGCAGCAATCAGGGTGCCTTCTTCATCAAGCAGGCCTACCTGACCCTGCGGCGGAGCGGCGTCGCAGTGAGCGGGGGGCGGATGGAGATCGCCAGCGGTGTCGAGTCCGTGCCCGGGAACCGGACGCTCGCCTGGCTCAAGAAGAATCGCGTCGGTCAACGACTCGTCGGCCCCTTCGGCTACACGCACGTGTCACGCAGCTTCGACGCCGGCCGCATCAGCTGGGACCGACCTCGATGGAACCTCACGGCCTATGCGGGGCGACCGACCCGCGGTGGGTTCGAGGTCGACGCGAATCGCGGCATCGAAGACCTCCAGCTGGCGGGTGCCTCCGCGACGCTCAAGTCGATCCCGGGAGCGGCCCCGCTCGATCTCCAGGCGTTCTACCTGTTCTACCGCGACGCGCGAGATCGGACGACGCGCGTCGACAACCGAACGCTCGCCGAGCGTCAATCCGACGACGGCAACATCGCGATCCACAGTCTCGGTGGGCATGCGATCACCGCGATCGAATGGGGACCCGGGGTCTTCGACGCGCTCGTCTGGGGCACGATCCAGGCCGGCGAGTGGGGGAGACAGGACCACTTCGGATGGGCGTTCGCCGCGGAACTCGGATTTCGGTTTGCGCGCGTGCCGGGCGCACCCTGGATCCGGATCGGTTGGAATCGTTCGTCGGGGGACGACGATCCGAACGACTCGGATCACCGCACTTTCTTTCAGATGCTGCCTACGGCGCGGATCTACGCGCGGGTGCCGTTCTACAACCTGATGAACAACAACGACGTCTTCACCCAGCTGATGGTGAAGCCGCATCGACTCGTTCGGCTCCAGGTCGAGCATCACTGGCTCTCCCTGACCGAGTCCCGGGATCTCTGGTACGCCGGCGGAGGCGCGACGAACCAGCGTGTCTTCGGCTTCGCCGGCCTGTCCTCGGCCGGGGGGCGATCGCTTGCACATCTCGTAGACGTGGGACTCACCCTGGGTCCATGGGAGGGACTCACCTGGTCGGTCTACTACGGACACGCCTTCGGCCGATCGGTGCCGCGCAACACGTTCGCCCGGGCCGACGCCGGCTACTTCTTCTCCGAGATCACCTATCGCTACTCGCGATGAGCACATCCACGACGGAGGCAGTCGCGAGGCGACGCGTCGGGCGGGTTTCGGGGCGGCGACTGGCGCCGCCCCGACCCCGGACTTCACGAGCACGCTCGCGAAGTCCGGGCCCCTTCCCTCAGCCCTCGCGGGTCCTTCGAGCGATACCTAGACCTCCCAGGCCAAGGCCCAACAGCAGCGCGGTCGAAGGCTCGGGAATCACGGCGATCGCGGCGAGCGTGGTCCCTCCGCCGATCGCGCTGGCGTCCGGCGTGAAGTTCACGAAGCTCGCGCCGCCCGTCGCCAGATCGACGGTCCACAGCGTGGAATCATTGTCCCCGTCGACGAGGGCGACGAGGTAGGCGATGCCCGTGCTCCCCGAGATGTCGAAGCCTCCGAGCGAAGTCACGTCGCCGCCGAGCGGCCCGACGGTCGCCAGCGTGCCCGCGTTGTTCGCTTGCGTCACGAGCACGTCGAGCCCCGAGTCGATTCCATAGAGCTGCGTCGACGTCGATCCCACGAAACTGTTCGTGTACGCGGAATGCACGATGTTGGGGTCGACGCCCGCGTTGTCATCGCCGGCCTGATAGAACACGTCGGTGAACCGACCCGAGTCGCCCGAGTTCGGGTTCAGGACGATGTTCACGTTGGTATCCGCGACGTTGCGGATCCGATCGATCGTCGGATTGAAATCGAAGCTGAACGCGCCGCCGTTCAGTGAGGGCGTGTCGAATCCATCGCCAACGCGCGTCGCCGCGCCCGTCGCGAGATCGATCGTGTAGAGGTTGCTCTGACTCCCGAGACCGAAGAGCGTTCCGGTTCCCGGCGCGGGCACGTTCGGCCCCCCGCCGCCCGGGGAAAGCGCGTTCGGGCGGAAGTCGATGCCGATCACGTCCTCGCCGGGCGCGAGACCGGTGATCGCGGCTCCCGAGAGCAATGCCGTCGGCGCGGCACTGTCGAAGGAGACCAGGCGGTTCCCCACCTCGGTCACCCCGTAGATGATCTCCGCCTGGGCCGTGCTCCCGGCCAGGACTCCGACCAGGACGAGTACTCCCACGTTGGGCCAGTTTCGTGGCCCCCTCAGCAGCTTCAACAGCATTCCGATCTCTCCTCGTATTCGCGGGACGAGCGTGTCCCTCGATACGGGAACTACGCATCAGCGAGGCGATCGGATGTGGATCATTCGGGATTTTTCCGTCCCGACACGAATAGTCGCTTGAAAGCTACGGGGCTGGCCGTGAGGGGCGCGGGCCCGAAACCGGCGGGACCGGCCGCGAGTTCATCGCCAGCGACGCACCTAGCCGACCAGGGCCGCGACGTCGTCGACGAGGCGGCCGATCTCGGGATCGAGGTTGCCGTAGCGGATCGCGAAGGTCGTTCCGTCGACGCGGGTGACCTCGCCCGCCAGCTCGAAGGGGCAGACCGGCTGGATGAAGACGTAGAGCCGGACCTTCGTTCCGATCTCGGGCACGTGGCTCGCGCTGTCGAGGCGGGCACCGGAACGCGAGATGTTCACGAGCGTCCCCGCCCCCTCGGTCTCTCCAGCCGAACAGAGCACGTCGAACTTGGCGCGAAAACGAGGGTGATTGCGTCGATCCACGGGATTCCCCACTGGCGGTGGCTGACCCCTGGATCGGGCAGACGCCCGGATGGCTTGAGAGAACGGAGGCCTGGCGCCGCCCCTCAGCCGATCTCGATCCAGCGCCTTTCCTTGGAAGACCGGCGGATTGCGTCCAGAACTGCCTGTACGGCGACACCGTCGGCGAAGGTCGGCGGAACCGGATCGGACGGAATCTCGCGCCCCTGGATCCTCGATCCGAAGGCCTCGTAGAGCCGGGTGTAGGGCGCCAGGTCGATGCCCATCGCGTGGAAGTTGTCGTACGCGGAGGACGCCGTCAGCAGCTCCGCCGGCGGCGGGATCGGCGCCGGGTACACGAGGTCGCTCGGCGTCTCGAGCGTGCGCTCGCCGTCGGCATCGGCGACGCCGACGGTGTCCCCCTCCAACCAGAGCGTGCCCTTGGACCCGACGAACCGACTCGCCGCCGCGAAGGGGCCGCGGGCGGCGGTGCAGGACTGCAGGATGCCTTCGAGGCCCGACTCGGTCCGGAAGTGGACGGTGTAGGTGTCGTCGGCGGTCCACGGCAGCTCGGGGCTGCGCTCCGCCACGGTCTGCACGGAGGCGGAGACCCCGATGAACTCGCCGGCGGAGACGCGGATCTGATCGATCACGTGGGAGCCGTAGGCCCCGAGCCAGCCGCCGCCGTCCTCCTCCCGGCGCCACCAGTCCGGAACGTCGGCGTCCGGCTCGACGAGCGCGGGCATGTGAAAGAGGAACGTCGCGAGACGCGGCTCGCCGATCAGACCCTCGGCGATCGCTCGGGCGGCGGTCGCCTGACCGGTCGCCCAGCGGAACTCGCAGCCGAGCCCGTGCACGACGCCCGCGGCTTCGGCGGCCGCGAGCATCTTCCGGCCCTCTTCGGCATTCGCCGCGAACGGCTTCTCGCAGACGACGTGCTTCCCCGCCGCGATCGCGGCGAGCACGATCTCGGCGTGGGTGTGCGGCGGGGTCGACACCGCGACCGCATCGACACCGGGGAGCGCGAGGGCTTCGTCGAGCGAGCCCGTCCCGAGCGGGACCCCCATCAGGTCGGCGCGCTTCTGGGCTTTGGCCGCGTCGCGCCCGACGAGCGCCTTCACGTCGAAGCCGGCGGCGCGCAGCGCGCGAAGGTGGGTCAGGACACCGAAGCCGGTGCCGACGACGACGGCACCGAGGGAAGGATCGGACATGGAGGTCTCCGCGAGATCGCGCGCGGCATGCGCGGCGAGCCGAGACGCTAGCGCGATCCTCAGGCGCGCTCGCGGGTCGGAGCGCGTACGGAGCGCGCCCGCGAAGGCGCTCCCTGGTGCTCCGTGGTGCTGTGCTCCGAGCGCTCCGCGCTAGGCGCGCCGAGGGGTCGCGAGCGCCGCGAGACCGAGGCCGAGCAGGAGCGCGGTCCCCGGCTCCGGGACGGGCGTCGTCGGATCGTCCGTGAACACGATCGTCTTCTTCGACGTCAGCCGAAGCGAAGCCAGCGTATGGTCCGACAGGTCGAGGTAGACGTCACCGCCGAGGGTGACGCGCCAGATCAGCGCGTCGTCGGAGCCGCCGGGGCTCTTCGGAGCCGGCGGCGATGCCGATGACGATGCCGATGATGATGACGCGTCGATCGCCCGGAGCGCCGATGCGCTCACGAGATCTCCCGTGAACACCGGCACCGCAGCCGTCACGAGGTTTCCGCCCGTGAGGACGATTTCGCCGCCCCCTCGCACGATCCCGCTCCGATCCAGTCGCGCCCCCGCCGCCACGAGCGAGACACCCGCGCCGACGCGGACCGAGGACGGATGACGCAGGGTGATCTCCCCCGCCGACGAGAGGTCGAAGCGTGTCCAGTCGGTGACGATCTGCCGACCGCTCTCGATCGTGATCGTGCCGCTCGTGACGAGCTCGATGTTGCCGGCGTCGATCCCGGCCCCGGGCGGGCGCGTGGCGATCGTTCCGCCGTCGAACTCGGCGTTGCCGGAGGCGATGAAGATGTCGCCCGTCGCGTCGACGGGTCCACGCACGAAGATGTTGCCGGCGGCGTTCAGCTCGACGTGGGCGCCGTCCCGGGCGAGTCGGGCGCCGAACGCGAAGTCGAAGTCGCTCGGCGCGTCCGGCACGGCGAGCGTCGAGCAGTCGCCGTTGCAGAGCACCTCGACGATCGCGTCCGAATCGAAGGTGAGCGCGTCCGCCGGCGCACCGGCGGCGAACGCCAGGGCCGAAACCCCCGCCAGAGCGAGCGATCGCCAGGATCGAGCAGGGAACGAACGTCGCGTCACGATGGGGTCACCTCCGGCTGGGGTGTCGTGGCGACCGCGGCGCGAATGTGTCCGGAAAAGCACAGAAAAACCGGGCGGCTACCGCGGCGCATTCCCCTCGTTCATGCGGTCCCGTCGCGTTCCCGGGGCGCCGCGGCGCGACCCCGGGTCGAGCCGGGCAGGCCCCTGTCGCCGGCGTGCGGGGTATTCTGGGCGCAAACCCGCTTCACGAGGAATCGCCCATGGCCACTGCGCTCGATCAGACCCAGGACCTCGCCGTCCGCCGCCTCGCAGGCTCCCTCGGCGCCGAGGTGACCGGCCTCGACCTCCGGGCGGCGGGCCCGGACGAGGCGCAGACGATCACCTCGCTGCTGCACGAACACCTCGTCCTGTTCTTCCCGAACCAGCACCTCACGCCCGACGAGCACATCGCCTTCGGGCGTCTCTTCGGTCGCCTCGAAGGCCATCCGAACCTGGCCCTCGACGCCGAGCGACCCGAGTTCTTCGAGCTGAAGGCGGTCGGCGGCGCCGGCGCGGTCGCCGACGAGTGGCACAGCGATCTCACCTGCGAAGCCGAGCCGTCGATCTTCGCGATCCTCCACATGAAGAAGTGCCCCGAGTTCGGCGGCGACACCTTGTGGGCCAACATGTACAAGGCCTACGAAGCGCTCTCGCCGCCCATGAAGGACATGCTCGACGGCCTCACCGCGCTCCACGACGCGAGTCCCCACATGACGCCGGAGCGAAAGGCGATCCACCCGGTCGTCCGACGGCACCCGGACACGGGCCGCAAGTCACTCTTCGTGAACCACCACTTCACCCGTCGCATCGTCGAGATGAGCCACGCCGAGAGCGAGAACCTGCTCGCCTTCCTGACGAGCTTCGCGACCGAGGACCGCTTCACGGTCCGCTACTCGTGGACCGAGGGCACGATCGCGATGTGGGACAACCGGTGTACGCAGCACCACGTCCTGAACGACTTCGAAGGCGAGCGCGTGATCCAGCGCGTCACGGTCATGGGCGACCACCCCGAGGCCGGCGGCGATCTCCGCTATGCGCCCTTCGACGACAAGTTCAGCGCCGCGACGTGGCGCGACCAGCCCCTCAAGAAGTTCCTTCAGACGCGTTAGGCGAACCGACATGCGAAGCGCCCTCGCCTTCCTCGGACTCCTCTCCGCGTTCGTCGCCGCGCCGGCGCTCGCCGAAGCGGAGCCGACGCCGTATGCGGTCGGCGACACGATCGCCGGGTTCACCCTGGAAGATCAGCACGGCGACGCCGGCGCGGTCGACGCGACCACGCGCGTGATCCTGTTCAGCCGGGACATGCCGGGGGGAGACCTCCTCAAGGAAGCCCTCGAGGACGTCGCGGCCGAAACGCTCGAAGCGCGGGGCGCCGTCTACGTCTCGGACATCAGCGGCATGCCCGCCCTCGTGTCGCGCCTGATGGCGGTCCCGGCGATGCGCCGGCGGCCCTACGACCTGCTCCTCGACCGCGAGGGGGACGTGACGGCACGCCTGCCCGATGCGATCCGGCAGGCGACGCTCATCCACCTCGACGCGCTCCGGATCGAGCGGGTCGAGCACGCGAGCGACGTCGCGACGATCCGCGCGAGCCTCGGTCTGGAGGCGGGCCCGGAGTGAGCCCGGAGGCCTCCTCCCCCCTCGAAGCCGACTATCTGGTGATCGGCGGCGGCGCGATGGGCATCGCCTTCGCGGACGAGATCCTCCACCGCTCGAAGACCGCTCGGGTCGTCGTCGTCGAACGGCGCGCGAAGCCCGGCGGCCATTGGAACAGCGCCTACCGCTTCGTCACGCTCCACCAGCCCGCGCTCTACTACGGCGTGAACTCGGAGCCCCTCGGCGAAGACGAGCGCGACCTCGTCTCCCAGGCGCAGATCCTCGCCTACTACGAACGGGTCCTGAAGAAGCTCGAACGGACGGGGCGCTTCACCTTCCTCCCGAAGTGCGAGGTCGGGGAAGACAGCGTGATCCGCGCGATCGCCAGCGGTGGCGACGAGATCGCCGTCCGCGCGAAAAAGACCGTCGACGCGACCTACATGGACGTCCGGGTCCCGTCGACCACGCCCCCGAAATACGAGACCAGCAGCGGCGCGACCCTCGTCCCGATCAACGGGCTCGCCGACCTCGAGCGCGGCTACGCGCGCTACGTCGTGATCGGCGCCGGCAAGACCGGGATCGATGCGGCGCTCTATCTGCTCGAACGCGGGGTCGATCCCGCGAAGATCACCTGGATCATGCCGAACGACGCCTGGTTCCTGAACCGGGAGGCGCTCTACCCGGACGGGCTCGCGGACGAGTTCGGCACCCAGCTCGAGATCCTGCAGGACGCACAGAGCCTGACCGACGTGATGCAACGCCTCGAGGCCGCCGGACGGCTGCTGCGCCTCGACGGGGACGTCTGGCCGACGAAATACCGCTGCGCGACGGTGAACGAGGCCGAACTCGCGAATCTCCGGCGGATTGCGGACGTCGACCGAAGCGGACGGGTCGAGCGGATCGAGGGTTCGAAGATCGTCTTTGCCTCGAGCGAGCGCAGCTTCGACGAGGCCGTCGACGATCTTCTCTACGTGGACTGCAGCGCCGACGGTCTCGCCCAGCGCCCGCCGAGGCCCATCTGGGACGGCGACCGGATCACGCTGCAATCGGTCAGCATGTGTCAGCAGGTGATGAGCGCCGCCGCCATCGCCGCTCTCGAGCTCGCCGAGCCCGACGACACGAGGAAGAACGAGACGTTCCGGCCGGTGCCCCACCCGCTCCTGCCCCCGGACTTTCTCCGCTGTACGCAGACGACGATCCAGAACCAGGAGCGGAGCGTCTCGAAGCTGGGCCTCTGGGCCTTCCGAGCGCGCCTCTCCGCGGTCCACCACATGGGCTTCTTCGGGATCCTGCGCTTCGTATGGCGCGTCTGGCGGAACCCCGTGCCCGACGACGAACGTCTGGCCGTCCTGATCGAAGCGGGTTAGGCGCGGGCGATCAGGCCGCGCCCGGTCACGACGCGGCGAGATCTCTTTCCCAGGGCGGCATCGGGCCGAACGCGCCGCGAAGGTGATCGAGCAGGAGTCGGACCCGCGTGGTCAACAGCTTGCGATGGGCGGTCAACGCGTGGAGGCTCAGGTCTCCGCCCGTTCGCCCCGGCAGCAGGACCTCGAGCGCCCCGCTCCGGAGATCGTCGCAGACGAGGAAAGTCGGCAGGAAGGCGATCCCGAGCCCGGCGCGGGCCATCGACGCGATCAGCGCGCCGTTGTCGGAGACGTGGCGGCCGCTGAGCGCAACGCGACGCCCGTCGACGTCGACCGCCCCGCGCTGGTCGTAGGCATAGAGGATTGCCTCGTATCGGGCGAGATCGTCCGCGGACGCCGGCCGGCCCTCGCGCTCGAGTAAGTCCGGCGACGCGAGCAGGACCCGGCGAACCGGCGCGAGTCGCCGGGCCACGAGCCCGCTGTCCGGGAGGTCCCCGATCCGCAGGACGACGTCGTAGCCCTCGGCGACGACGTCGACGAAGCGATCGCTGAACGAGACGTCGAGGTCGACCTCCGGCTGCGCGCGGGCGAACTCGGCGAGGGGGTCGACGAGGAACTGGCGGCCGAAATCGACAGGGGAGTTGATGCGGATGCGGCCGCGCGCGACGCCCTGCGCCTCGCCGACCGCCGACTCGGCTTCGGCGAGATCCTCGATCGCGGCGCGCGCACGCTCGTAGAAGGCAAAGCCGTCTTCGGTCGGCGCGACCTGGCGCGTGGTCCGGTTCAAGAGCCGTGCCCCGAGCCTCGTCTCGAGCGCACCGACGCGTTTGCTGACCGCCGAGGCGGTCACGCCGAGCTCCTTGGCTGCGGCGCGGAAGCCGCGAACCTCGACCACCTTCACGAACGCCTCGATCTCGACGAAGGACATGCTGGCCTCACTGTGTCTATGAGGGAAACAGTAATTGTCCCACAGACGTAATTGTTCTTCCACGGGACTGGACGATCCTCTTTCCATCGAGAGAGTACGAATCGACGCCCCCGCGGCGCGACACACGGAGGAGAGACACGATGGGACTGCTGATCGAAGGCAAGTGGAGCACGGACTGGTACGACACGAAGTCGACCGGAGGCCGCTTCGTGCGCAAGGACAGCGCTTTCCGGGACGCGGTTCGCGCCGACGGCTCGACCCCCTTCGCCCCGGAGGCCGGCCGCTACCACCTCTACGTGTCCCTGGCCTGCCCCTGGGCCCACCGGACCCTGATCGCCCGCAAGCTGAAGGGCCTCGAGGACGCGATCACCGTGTCGGTCGTCCACCCGTACATGGGCGAGAACGGCTGGACCTTCGTGAACGAGGACGCGACCGCCGGCGTGATCGCCGACCCGCTCCACGGCGCATCGTTCCTCCACGAGGTCTACACCCACGCGGATTCGAAGTACACGGGCCGCGTGACCGTCCCGGTGCTCTGGGACCGCGAGCATCGGACGATCGTGAACAACGAGTCGTCCGAGATCCTTCGCATGTTCGACTCGGAGTTCGGCGTACTCGCGAAGGGCTCCGGCAACGACGTGCAGCTCTACCCCGAAGCGCTCCGCGAGGAGATCGACGAGGTCAACGCGTTCATCTACCCGAACGTGAACAACGGCGTCTACCGCGCCGGCTTCGCCACGACGCAGGAAGCCTACGACGAAGCGGTCCGCGAGGTCTTCGCCGCCCTCGACGTGCTCGACGCGCGGCTCGCGGGCCAGCGCTATCTGGTCGGCGACGCGCCGACCGAAGCCGACTGGCGCCTCTTCACGACGCTGGTCCGCTTCGACCCGGTCTACGTCGGCCACTTCAAGTGCAACCTGCGGCGGATCGAGGACTACCCCGCGCTCTCGGAGTACCTGCGCGATCTCTACCAGACGCCGGGCGTCGCCGAGACGGTGAATCTCGAGCACATCACCCGGCACTACTACGAGAGCCATCCGACGATCAACCCGACCGGCGTCGTGCCGATCGGCGCGGATCCCGGCCTCGACCGGCCGCACGGTCGAGCCGCGCTCTCCTGATTCCCACTGCTCCCGAAACCATCGAACGAAACGAAGAGAGAACGAGGAGAACGAACATGAGCATTCGAAACGACGTGCAGGCCGTGATCGACGGCATTCTGAAGGGCGAGATCCTGGAGACCTTCGACCGCTTCTATTCGGACGACGTGGTCATGAGCGAGAACGGCGTCGACGAGCGCGTCGGCAAGGCCTCGAACCGCGAGTACGAGGAAGCCTTCGTGAACGGCGTGACCTTCCACGGCGCCGAGGTCGGCGAGGTCCTGGTCGATGGCGACCGCTCGGTCGTCGAGTGGGTCTTCGACCTGACGCCGAACGGCGGGGACCGCGTCCTCCAGAAGCAGGCGGCGGTCCAGACCTGGCGTGATGGCCGGATCGTCCGCGAGGTCTTCTATCACGGCTAGCCCGCCGGGCCGTGGGCCGCGTCGCGGAATCCTGCCCGACGCGGTCTGGCGCCGGCTACGCTTCCGATCCCCGCGCGCCCACCGGAGGACGACATGTCCGAAGACGCTCCGCTCCATGGCGACCTCGGGGAGCGCGTCGCCGTCGACACGAATCGCCTCGACTGGACGGCGAGCCCCTCCGGTCAGGTCGAACGCAAGCGACTCCACCGCGTCGGCCCTCAGGAGTCGGGACAGGTCACGAGCCTGGTCCGATACCTGCCCGGCGCGTCTTTTCCCGAGCACGACCATCCCGATGGCGAGGAGATCTTCGTCCTCGAGGGCGTGTTCTCCGACCAGCTGGGCCACGGCACGCGCGGCATGCACCTGCTCAACCCGGAGGGCCATCGACACGCGCCCTTCTCCGAGGAGGGCTGCTTGATTCTCGTGAAGCTCCGGCAATACGACGGCGACGGCCGTCCGTACCAGCGGATCGACACACTGGAAATGCCGTGGAGCGCGACCGCCCACCCCGGGATCGAAGAGAAGCGCCTCTTCGACGAGCCGGGCTTCCCGGATCGCACCTCGCTCGAGCGCTGGCAGCCGGGGACCGATACCCGCGCCCGCGTCTTCGAAGGCGGGGCCGAGGTCTTCGTGATCCGCGGTTCGCTCGAGGACGCGGACCGCGTCCACGGCGAAGGCAGCTGGATCCGCGTGCCGCCGGGCGAATCCCTCGCGCTGACCGCGCGCGAGGAGACCGAGCTCTATCTCAAGGCCGACGGCGTGGCGGCACTGCGTTCGGCCTGACGAGGTCCCCCTGCTTCGACGGTTCCCGACCGCGGCGAGCGCGCACTCGCCGGCGAGAATTCGCTCGACTCGGACCCCCGGGATGCCGAAGCGATCGAGGGGGGTGGACCGAGCGTCCTCGACGGAGAATGAGTCGCGTGGAAGAAGATCGCCGTCAGAGTGAGCGTGTGAGGTGCCGGATTCGCTGCACCGTCCACGTCGGCGACGAGCAGCTGACCGGCTGCCTGCTCGACGTGTCCGAGGGCGGCCTCTGCCTGCTCTCACCCGAAGCCGTCCAGCAGCACGATTCGCTCCGGATTCACATCGACGTCCCGGGCCTGGGTCGTGTCACGGTCAGCGCACTCGCCTGGCACGTCCGGCGTGTCCAGGGCGCCCGCAGCGGGAAACGAGCCTGGGCGGTCGGCGCGGCGCTCGTGAAAGCCGACCCCGGCTACACCTCGCTTCTCCGCGAGGAGGGGATCCTGCTCGAAGCGTCCGAGGGCAATCAGGATGCCGCGGTCGGTGGCGTGAACGCCGGGGACCTGACCGTTTTCAAGGTGCGCGTGAAGAAGAAGAACGGGCCGCGCTCGCGGCTGCTCAGCCTGACCGCGCGCGACGAGGCCGAAGCCAGACGGCTCACGCTGAACGATCTGGACGACTCCTGGTCGATCGTGGACGTGGCCGCGGCCTGAAGAGGTCGGCACGACGCACGCGGATCGCGCGTCGACCGGACGATCCGACGACTCCGCAGGACTCGCGGCGGAGGGCCGGCCGCCAGTCCGGGGTTGAGCGTCGAGGGACGATCGAGGAGCCTCCAGAACGAGGAGGATCTCCATGAGTGACCGGATCGACCGCATCTTCGACGCCTACGAACGGGGCCAGCTCTCCCGCCGCGACGTCCTCGCCGCCATCGCGGGCTTCGTCGGAGGCGGCGCCCTCGCCTGCGCCGGGGAAGCGCCAGCCCAGACCGAGGCGCCTTCCGAACCGACCGTCGAGATCCCCCCGCCGGTCCTGCGAGCGCGCGGCGCGGGTCGCGCGCATCTCAACCACGTGAACCTTCGCGTCGCCGACGTCGACCGGAGCTTCGCCTTCTACCAGCGCTTCTTCGGCCTGGGCCTCGTCGAGACCCCGACCTACAACGCCCTCGACTGTGGCGGCGGAACCTTCCTGAGTCTCCAGACCAAGGCCGACATCGACCTCGAATCCTTCCGCACCGTCCCGGAGGCTCGGGAGTGGGCGCGCACTCCGAACGAGCCCCCCGGCATCCTCGAACACTTCTGCCTCGAGGTCGACGACTTCGACCTGGAGACGACGAAGGACGAGCTGCTCGCCGAGGGCCACGAAGCGGTCGTCGTCCACGACAACCTGCTGACGGCGGATCCGGACGGAATCCTCGTGCAGATCGTCGACTCGGGGACGGTCTTCTACCACGAAGGAGCGGAGGAGTAGGCCTCCGTCGTCCGCGCTCCGAGGCGAGGCGGCTCTCGGGCGCGGCATCGGATCCGGGAACGAGGCCGGGATCCGCATCTGCGGCGGAATGGCACCCCGACCAGGATTCGAACCTGGGACCTGCTGCTTAGAAGGCAGCTGCTCTATCCAACTGAGCTATCGGGGCAGCGCGACTCGACGTTGGCGCCGCGAGGACGCGAATCGCGCCGCAGTGTAGCGAAGCGCCGTCTGCGGCCCTTCGTCCGACCCGCCTCACCGCGGGCGAAGCGCCGACGTTTGCAGCACCATCCGTCTGCCCGTCCCGCGCCCGTGACGGCGCGAGGTCCCACCATGTCCGCCGCCCCGACCGTTCCCTACGCGCGCCCGATGCCCGTCTTCGAGCATTTCCGCGCGGAGCCGATGACCGCGTCGATCGGCGCCGAGATCGACGGGCTCGACCTGAACGCGCCCCTCGACGAAGCCGTCCAGGAGGAGCTTCGCGCCGCGCTCTACCACTTCCACGTGATCGCCTTCCGGGACCAGTTCCTCGACGACGAGGCCCATCTCGCGCTCGCGCGGGTCTTCGGCGAGCCCGAGGTCCATCCGATCAAGGCGGCGCTCGGCAACCCGGAGGTCCTCGCCGACATCGTCGACACCGAAGACAGCGTGCCCGACCGCGACGGCTGGCACACCGACGTCACCTACCAGCCGCGCCCGCCGGCGGCGGCAGTCCTGCGCTGCGAAGCGACGCCCGAGGCCGGAGGCGACACGCTCTGGGCGAACATGCAGCTCGCCTATCAGAAGCTGTCGGAGCCCATGAAGGCCCTGCTCGAAGGGCTGACCGGACATCACGCGACCGACGGCGGCTTCGTCGACTACATCCGACGCCACCTGCCGGAAGAGCTCGCGAACAAGGTCATGGACCTCGTGGGCGACGGCGCCCATCATCCGCTCGTCCGGACCCACCCCGTGACCGGTGCGAAGAGCCTCTTCGTCGACCAGTCGTATCTCACGAGGATCGACGGCCTGCCCGACGAAGAAGGCCGCTTCCTCCTCGAATTCCTGGCGAGCCGGGTCGACGACGTGAGCATCCAGTGTCGCTTCCACTGGACGAAGGGCGCGATCGTCGTGTGGGACGAGCGCTCGACGCAGCACTCGGGGAGCGCGGACCACCGCGGCCTCGCGCGGGTCCTGCGGCGATGCACGATCGAAGGCGAACCCCCCGCGTGACGGATCGTGTCCCGCGACTTCGTCACCACCAGGGCATGGCCCACTTCGGCTTCCTGATCGCGATCGCTTTCGGCACCGCGGTCCTCGCCGATCTCTTCCTCCTCCCCGCGCTCCTGTCGCTCTCTGGCGCCGACTTTGGTCGTTCGCGCCCGGAAGCAACCTGAGCGCGACGCCCCCGAGGTCTTCCGATGTCTCGTCTGCTCTTCCTCTTCCTGATCGCGAGCCTCGCCGGCTGCGCCACGACCGGGACGCGTGACCCGGCGGTCGCGCTCCACTTCGACGCGATCGTGGTCGACGGCCACTCCGATACGACGCCGCGCTTCGCCGACCCGAGATGGAGCTTCACCGAGCGCCACGACGACGGCGATGGCGACATGGACCTGCCGCGGATCCGCGAGGGCGGCCTCGACGTGCAGTTCTGGTCCGTCTACACGGGGAAGCTCGGTGCCCCGGGCGACGGCCTGCGGATCGCTCTCGAGCGGATCGACGCGGTCCACGAGATGGCGCGTCGCAATCCCGACGACGTCGTCGTCGCCCACTCCGTCGCGGAGCTACGCGCGGCGGTCGCCGAAGGCAAGTTCGTCAGCCTGATGGGGATCGAGGGCGGGCACATCATCGAGGAGAGCCTCCCCGCCCTGCGCC
Source organism: bacterium (assembly GCA_024742285.1). Taxonomy (NCBI): domain Bacteria; species bacterium. Next base: position 40,810 of record JANSYR010000008.1, read on the forward strand.
TCTTCCACCGCCTCGGCGTCCGCTACCTGACGCTCACCCACTCCTTCAACACGACCTGGGCCGACTCTTCCGGCACGACGACGATCCCGGAACCGACCCACGGCGGCCTGACCGACTTCGGTCGCGACGTGGTCCGCGAGATGAACCGCCTCGGCATGCTCGTCGACGTCTCCCACGTGTCGGACGCGACCTTCTTCGACGCCATCGAGACGAGCCGCGCCCCGGTGATCGCCTCCCATTCCTCCGTCCGTGCCGTCGCGGACCACACGCGCAACATGAGCGACGAGATGCTCCGCGCCCTCGCCGAGAACGGCGGAGTCGTCATGATCAACTTCTACCCCGCCTACATCGACGAGGAGACGGCGCAGGCCACGAGCGCCTGGTTCCGGACGCACGGCCCGACCCTGATGGAGCGTCGCGAGGCGCTCGCCGACGACCCCGAACGGCTCGCCGCGGAACGCACCGCCTTCTTCGAAGCGAACCCCGTCCCGGTCTGCGACCTCGACGTCCTGCTCGATCACTTCGACCGCGCGATCGAGGTCGCCGGACCGGACCACGTGGGGCTCGGCGCGGACTGGGACGGCGTGATCTCGATGCCGGCGGGCATGGAGGACGTCACGAAGCTGCCGGACCTGACCGCGGGGCTCCTCGCGCGGGGGCACCCGCCGGAGACGGTCCGCAAGGTCCTCGGGGAGAACGTCCTCCGGGCGCTCGAAGCGGCGGAGCGGGTGGCGGCGGAGATGGCGACCGAAGCGAGGACACAGGAGTGAGCGACGCTGCCGAGCCGCGCGTCATCGCGATCCACGTCGCGAAGGCCAGCCGGCTCCCGATGCGCGCGGTCGAAGCGGTCGAGGTCGAAGCGGGACGTGGACTCGTCGGCGACCGCTACCACGGAACGCGCCACCGCCACGTGACGATCCAGGCGACCGGGGAGCTCGCAGAGGCCGCGCGACGACACGGCGGGCCGATCGACCCCGGCGCGACGCGCCGCAACGTCACCGTCGAGGCCGACGCCGTGCCGCGCAAGCCCGGAACGCGGTTCCGGGTGGGCGGGATCGACGTCGAGGTCGTCCGTGACGCGGCACCCTGCAAGCTGCTCGAGGACGCGCTCGGGCGCGATGCGCGGCTGGCCCTGTCGCGGCGCGCGGGCGTGGTCTGCCGGGTCGTGTCGAGCGGCACGCTCCGGATCGGCGATCCCGTCGAGTTCGCGCCGGGGGACTGAGCCGAGCGCCTTGCAGGCCGCGCAGGATGGTCGACACTGCGCCGCGCCCGCCCACCCCAACCGGAGTCCCCCCTGCGTTCCCCCGTCCGACCCCGAAGGCTCCTCCCGCGCCTCGTCCTGGCCGCCATCCTGCCGATGGCGGCGTCCGCCGAGGACGGCGCCGGCGCGAACGAGGCGGACTTCGCGCGCGCGGAGGAGATGGTCGTGTCGGGCACGCCCGCGCCGCGCCCGGCCGCGACGATCCCGAACGCGACGACGATCCTCGAGGGCGAGGACCTCGAAGCGAGCCTCTCACTCTCCCTCGACGATGCGCTGCGCTACGTCCCGGGTCTCCAGGTCACACGCCAGGGCGGGCGCGGCGGTCGAAGCGAGCTGTCGCTGCGCGGTCTCGATCCGAACCACGTCGTCGTCCTCGTCGACGGCGTCCGCCTGAACGACCCGACCAACTCCCGCGGCGGCTCCTTCGACCCCACCACCCTCGCCCTCCTCGACATCGAGCGCGTCGAGATCGTGCGCGGCCCGCTCTCCACGGTCTACGGCTCCGACGCGCTGGCCGGGGCGATCAACGTCATCACGAAGCAGGGCCGCGGCGGCGATCCGCCGGAGGCGAGCGTCCGCGTCCGGGGCGGGCGTTTCGAGTCCGGGAGCGCGGTCGCGCAGGCGCGCACCGGCCTCGGTCGGCGAACGGGCCTCTCCCTCGGCGCGGCGATCGAGACCTTCGACGACCCCGAGTCGAACGGCGGCTTCGACGGGGCGTCGCTCAAGGCGAAGCTCACGAGCGACGTCCCCGCGATCGGCGAGCTCGAAGTCTTCACCCGGATCCATCAGAGCAGCGCGCGCGGCTTCCCCGACTCGAGCGGCGGCGGAGAGCTCGCGATCCTGCCGGGCATGGAGGATCGCAATGCGCGCGAGATCCTCGTCGGCGCGACCCTCGTCCGTCCGGTCTTCGACTTCGCGACGATCCACTATCGCGTGGGTCACGCGACGCGACGGGAGGAGAGCACGTCTCCCGGAGTCCAGAGCGCGGTCTTCCCTCCCTTCATCTTCATCGGCGCCTCCCGACTCTCGGACGAATACGAGCGGACCGACCTCGCCACGACCCTCGACCTGGACCTCTGGGAGAAGGCCGACGGAGAGGGTGGCCTCGCCTACGAGACCCGCCTCGTGACCGGCGTCGAAGTGATCTGGGAAGACGGAGAGAGCGAAGGAACCGTCGTCCGCCCGCCGGGCCCGCCTCCCAACGACGAGACCTTCCACGATCACCGCCGAACCGTCGGCGTTTTCGGCACCCTCGAGCAATCGATCCTCCGCTACCTGACCCTGAGTGGAAGCCTCCGCTACGACACGATCCAGGGGGAGAACGATCGGCTCTCGCCGTCCGTCGGAGTGACGATCGGCGATGTGGATTCCCCCGTGATCCTCTACGGCAACTGGGGCGAGGGCTTCAAGCTTCCGTCGTTCTACGCCCTCGGCAATCCGCTCGTCGGCTCGCCGACGCTCCGCAAGGAGCGGAGTCGCGGGTGGGAGATCGGGATCCGCGGGCGCAACGAGGACGGGACCCTGCGCGGCCAGCTCTCGTACTTCGATCTCCGGGTGCGCGACCTGATCGACTTCGACGGTGCCACGCTCGTGAACCGCTCGCGGCTGATCTCGCGGGGAATCGAGGCCGAGGTCTCGTGGGACGCGAACGACTGGCTCTCCCTCCGCGCCGGCGGGACCTGGAACTACACCGACTTCGAAGGCAGCCCGGACGCACCGCGCAGCCGTCCGCGTCTGCGCGGCTTCGCCGAGATCATCGGGCGGCCGATCGACGAGCTGACCCTCACCCTGCGCGTGCTCGGCGTTTCGTCGATCAAGTCGGAGAGCTTCGTGACCGGCTTCGCCCAGACGACCCTCAACGGCTACGAGCGCCTCGACGCCCGCGTCGCGTGGACGCCGTGCGACGCGCTCGAGCTCTTCGTCGAGGTCGAGAACCTGACGAACACCACGCCGCGCGAGGCGATCGGCTTCGAGTCCCCGGGCATCTTCCCGCGCGCCGGCCTCGTGCTGCGCCACTGAGCCGCGGCCTTCGGCGTCAGTCGGGTCGCGATCGACGGCACGCCAGATCAGCCGGGTCGAACCATCTCGTGGATCGCGAGGGCGCCGACCAGCGTGAGCGAGGCGCCGACCTCGAAGCCAGCGGCGGCGAGTGCCCGCTCCTGGGCGTCGACGGTCTCGAGCCGCGTCTCGTCGTCCGGCCCCGCTCCGCCCGCGAAGGGCTCGCACACGAAGTAGCGGCCGCCCGGCGCCATCCGGGCGAAGACCGCGCGATGGACGTCGGTCGGAGCGTCCTTCGGCCCGCGGGCGGCGAAGACGTCGATCGCCCAGGCCGCATCGAAGGCCGCCCCCTCCTCGACCGTGGCCAGCCCTTCGAGGAGCGACGCCGTCCGGAAGAAGCAGTCGGGTCGATGGGCCAGTCGCGCCTCGGCGAGGTCGCGCAGGGTCTCTGCCTCGTCGATCCAGACGTACGCCGCGTCCGCGAGTCGCGCCAACACGACCTCACCGAGGAGCGCGGCGCCGCCGCCCAGATCGAGCAGCCGCGCGCGGCGACCGACCAGGTAGCCGAGCCGATCCGCCACGTGGCGGCGCACGTCGGAAAGGGTCGGGTGGAGGCGCTGTCGCTCGTGGGTCCAGGCGAGCGCCGCCGCGGGATCGTCGAAGAGAAGCATGAGTCGGAACCGGGAGAGAGACGGAGCGAGCGCCGGTAGCGTCGCATAGACTCGGCAGGGAGACAGCGGTCATCCCATGACCCGCACGGAGCCCCGACGACGATGGAATACGATCCGACCGATTGGACCACGCAGATCGACCCCTACCCCACCTACGCGTGGCTGCGCGACGAGGTACCGGTCTACCAGAACGAGAAGATGGGGTTCTGGGCCCTCTCGCGCTTCGACGACGTCTGGGATGCCCACCTCGACTACGCAACGTTCAGCTCGGCCTGGGGACAGACCCTCGAGAAGACCATGACGCCGCTGCCGCTCATGATCTCGATGGACCCACCGAAGCACACCCGCGTCCGTCAGCTCGTGAGCAAGGTCTTCACGCCCCGTCGCGTCGGTGAGCTCGAGCCGACCGTCCGCCGGATCACCGCCGAACGCCTCGCGGGCCTCGAGCCCGGCGACCAGATCGACCTCTTCGATCAGCTCGCGTCGGTCATGCCGATGGACGTGATCTCGACGATGCTCGGGATCCCGGAGTCCGATCGCGAGCAGGTCCGGAACGACACCAACACGTCGATGCACCGCGAGGCAGGGATGCTCGAGGTCCCGCCGGTCGCCCGGGAAGCGTCGGGCCGTGTCGCCGAATACTTCGTCGGCTTCATCAAGGAGCGCCAGGCACGTCCGCAGGACGACCTGATCTCGGCGCTGATCGGGAGCGAGCTGCGCGACGTCGAGACCGGCGAGATGACGAAGCTCTCGTTCGAGGAGCTGCTCGGCTTCTGCATCCTGCTCGGAAACGCAGGACACGAGACGACGGCCCGCCTGATCTGCAACAGCGCCGTCACCCTCTTCCGCCACCCGGACCAGCGCGCCGAGTTCGCGGCGAATCCCGCGATCCGGGAGAATGCCGTCGAGGAGATGCTCCGCTACGACCCGCCCTCCCAGGTCCAGGGGCGCTGGACGACGAAGCCGTGGACCCGACACGGGATCACGATCCCGGAGGACGTCCGAGTGCTCCTCCTGACCGGCGCCGCCCACCGGGACGAACGCCGATTCGAGAATCCCAACGGGTTCGACATCCACCGCGAGATCGACCGCACCGTCCACTTCGGGCAGGGCCACCACTTCTGCCTGGGCAAGAGCCTCGCGCGCCAGGAATGCCGGGTCGCGTTCGAAGAGCTGCTCGCGCGCTTCCCCGACTACGAGGTCGACGAGCCCAACCTCACGTGGAGCCACAACAACAACGTGCGCGGCTATGCGAAGGTGCCGATCCGACTCTGACGCGCACGCCGACCTCCGTGGAAGGGCACGCCGCCACCGGCGCGCCCTGCGGACTCAGGCGAAAGCGTCGTAGGTCGGTCCGATCTCGGCGACGACGGGAGCGAGCTTCTCCCGGTCGAAGCCGTAGAAGTCCGCCGCGTTCCCGCCGAGGATTGCGGCGAGCTCGTCCCTCGGCACGCCCTCGAAGCTCTCCTGGAGCCGCGACGCCGTCTCCGGCCAGCTGCCCTCGGGATGGGGATAGTCGCTGCCCCACATCATCGTCCCGAGCCCGATCTCCTGGCGCAGCTCGATCTCGCGCCGATGGATGTTCGAGCCGACGCGCACGTTGCGCGCGAAGTACTCGGACGGCTTCATCGACATGTGGCTCCGGTAGTCGCCGAGCTTCGCGTTGCCGGCGTGCTCGGCGAAGCGATGGTCGAGGAGCTGGAGGAGCTCGGGGACCCAGACCGCGGTACCTTCCGTGACCGCGACCTTGAGGGTCGGGTGCCGCTCGAAGACGCCGCCCCAGATCAGGAACGTGAGCGGCCGGCTCACGAAGAAGGCGACCTCGGAGACGTAGATCCCCATCCCGCCGGTCAGCGTCCCGACCTCGGGATCCGGCGGCCAGGTCCCGAAGTACTGCTCGCTCTCCGCCGGCCCCGAGTGGAAGTGGATCGGCATGTCGAGCTCGGCGCAGACCCGCCAGAGCGGCTCGTAGCGCGGATGGTGGTAGGGCGGATGCTGCCCCCACATGACCGGGATCATGATCGAGCGCAGCCCGTTCTCCTTTGCCCAACGCACCTCGGCCACCGCCTCGTCCACGTCGTAGAGCGCGAGCACGAGGGCGACGCCGCATCGCCGCTCCGGCGCCATCTGGCAGAGCTCGGCGAGCCAGCGGTTGTGGGCGCGCGCCCCGGCCCACTGGAGCGTCGGGTCGACGCCGCCGGCGGGAAGCCCGAGCCCTGCGCCGAAGGGCGGCGCGTTCATCTCGGTGATCCCGTCCGGGAAGATCACTTCGCCGGCGATCCCGTCGCCGTCGAGCACCTTCGTCCGGGCGTCGTGGTCCCAGGCGCCGGTCAGCTCGTACTCCCATCCCCGCCGCCACTCCTCGTTGATCTCCTGGACGAGGAACATCTTCTCGGCTTCGCGGGTATTCGCGATCTGGATCGGAAGCGCGTGGTCGAAGGCCTCGCGGAACTCCGGATCGAGATATTCGCGATAGCGCTCGGGCGGCAGCCCGGCGTGACAGTCGGACGAGATGAGAAGCATGCGGTCGGACATGGGTGACCTCCAGGACCGAGTGTGCCCGATTCTCGGGGCAGGTCGAGCGGGCCTATCGCCAGTAGGGCGCCGTCGTCTCGAAGACGCGGCGCGCGAAGGCGTCGAGGTCCATCGCTCGCGTCTCGAGCGAGAGGACCTCGCAGCTGACCGGGGCGGTATATCCCTTCGCCTCGAGAACGGCGCAGAAGCGTTCGAGCTCGAATCGGCCCTCGCCGGGCATCACCCGGCGCATGATCGTCTCCTGCACGAGGTCGTCGCTCTCGAACTCCGGATGGTCGTCGAACTGCACGTAGGCGATCTCGTCGAGGGGAATCGCTTCGAGCTCCTCCCAGGTGTCGTCGCTGACCGTGAAGTGCCACGTGTCGACGAGCACGCCGGCGCCCTCGACACCCGCCTCGTCGAGCAGCGCGCGGGTCGACTTCATGTCCTTGATCGCGGGCAGCCAGGGCAGGTACTCGATGGCCAGGCGCGCCCCGATCGGGCCGAACGCTCTCCCTGCGTGGCGCAGGCCTTCGATCACGTTCGCGTCGACCTCCCCCTCGACGTTCACCTGGACGAAGTCGGGTCGCAGCACGGCGGCGTAGCCCACCAGCCGTTCGATCGACGCGCTCGTCGCCGCCAGGTCTCCGCTCACCATCAGCGTCGGCAGCTCGAAGGTCCGCATGCCGGCCCGCTCGATCCGGTCGGCGAGCTCTTCGACGCTCCCGCCCTGCGCGACGTATCTCGCGATCGAGGCCTCGTCGGGCCCGAAGCCCGCGAAGCCCGCCTTGCCCGCCGCCTCGATCTGCCCGGGGAGGTCGGGGTCGTCGTCGCCGATCATGAAAGGCGAGCGATTCATCGTGTTGAAGCTGAGTTCGTTCATGGCGCCTCCTCGTCCCTACGTTCGCGAAAGACCGCCGCGGCCGCCGCCCACGACCCCGCGCTCCGGCCGGGCGGCCGCGCCCTGCTAGCCTTGCGCCGATGGCGAGGGTCTGGGTACTGACGAGCGGCCGAACCGGCGACGACAAGCAGTCGCTGCGCCTCGCGACCGCGCTCGGCGAGCCCTTCGAAGAGAAGAAGATCGTCTTCAACGAGCGCGCCGCGACCTGGCGCCTGATGCTCGGCCCGGGCGTCGACACCGTCGATCGCGAACGCTCGTCCGCCCTCGAGGCCCCCTGGCCGGACATGGTCATCTCGACGGGCTGGCGCCAGGTCCCGGTGGTGCGATGGGTCCATTGGAAGTCTGGCGGCCGCACACGCCTCGTACAGATGAATCGTCCGCCCGGTCCGCGCCATTTCGACCTCGTCCTCTCCCCGCCCCAGTACGACGTCCCGGCGCGTCCCAACATCGTGCGCCTCGACTGGCCACTCCAGCCATCGCCCGACGTCGAGGCCCTGGCGCGGGCCGGCAGCGAGTGGGAAGCGCGCCTGGGCTCCCTCCCCCGCCCGTGGACCGTCCTCCTCCTGGGCGGATCCTCCCATCCCTTCGAGCTCGGCCCCGAGGACGCGCGCACGCTCTTCGACGGCGCCCTCGAACGCGCGAGCCACGCCGGCGGTTCCCTGCTCATCTCGACCAGTCGCAGGACCCCGCAGCCCGCCCTCGACGTCCTGCGGCGGGCGACCGGGGAAGCCGGTGGACGGGTCTTCCTCTACGCGTGGAGCGCCGAGGCGACGGAGAACCCGTACCTCGCGTTCCTGGCGGGGGGCGACGAGTTCGTCGTGACGCCGGACAGCATCTCGATGCTCGTGGAGGTCGCGCGGCTCGGGCGACCCCTCGCGATCGCGCCGCACACCCGCGTGCGCTCCGTCGAGAAGGACCTGCGCGCCGCGGCCAAGCGGCTTCTGCACGGCTCGCCGGAAACGCCGCGTACCGGACTCGGCGAGTCGATCAGCGATCTCGCCTCCGCCCTCGGCCTGAAATTCGGGCGCGATCTGGCGAGCGTGTCACGGAAGATGATCGAGCAGGGCTGGGCGGCGGACTTCCCGGCCTTCGGCGGACGCCCCGGCGAGGTCCTGCCGGACGACGACTTCGCGCGGATCGTGGGGCGCGCGAAGACGCTCCTCGAGACGCCCGAACAGGCGGGGCGCTAGACCCAGCGCTCCGAGACGTGGTGCTCGAGCCCGCGCTTGCCGACGAGACCGAGGATCTTCTTCGGTCCGGTCCGGGTCGCCAGACTGAAGTGATACGACACTTCGGTGTGTCGCATCGCCACGGCGTGGATCATCCCGCACCACCACTCGGGAGGCTGGACCGTGCAGTGGGCATTCTGGCCGTTCGGAAGATTCTTCCTCGCCGGGTAGCAGGCGATGTTCGCGAAGACGAAGCAGCGCGCGAAGGAGAAGAGCTCGTCCAGGATCCAGGGCAGATCGGGCTCGGTGATGTGCTCGAGCACGTCCGTCGAGATCACCGCGTCGTATTGCTGGGTCGGTAGCTGGCTGAAGGGCTCGTAGCCCGGGTCGTAGCATCGGATGTCGTCGAGGCCCCAGTACTCCTGGATCGTCGGAGCGACCTCGTTGCCGATCTTGATGTCCTTGGTCCGGTAGGACTGGCCCTTGCCGGCGCCGTAGTCGAGGAGCGTCTTCGCCCCGGTCCGCTGGATCATGGTTCGGATCGTCGGCGCGTGCTGCGCGAGCATCTTGCCGGCGAACGTCTCTTCCGGCGGCCGGTGCTCGTCCTCGCTGCCGGCGCCCGGCGCCTTGTCGGCCCCCTGCTCGTGGAGAGTCTCGTACATCTCGACCATCGCCCGGTATTCGGGGCTGGGATTCTCTCGCGTGTACTCGGCCATCTCGGGTCCTTGCTGGGGGGAGATTCGGGTCGGGCGCGGCGTGGTTCCGGCCGGGCCGCCGCGGTGGACCGCGACAGGGTACTACGTCGTCCGGGGTGGCGTCCCGGTTCCGGGCCTCGCCGCACAGAGCACGTAGGTCTTTGATTCTGTGAAGGAAATCGGCGCCTCGGGCGATCGGTCCCCCCGGCCCGGGCTGGCGATCGAGTAGCACGCCGCCGGGCCCCGACCAAATGCCGGCGCACGAGCCGGGTGTGGTAGCCTGCGCGCGAGCGCGGGGGGCTCGCCCCCTCGTGTGCCCGCCCCCGTCGGACTCCCCGTTTCGACCCGCTCGGCCGCGCCCCTCGCGGCCCGCTGCCCCGGACACCCGAATGAGCTTCAACTCGCTGATGGCCCTCCTCGTCTGCTCCACGGTCGATCGTCTCGACCCGAAGCCGACCGTGCTGGAGCTGGGCAACCAGACCCTGCGCGCCAACGACCGTACGCTCCGGACCGTGCTCGGGCGGATCGGCGAGCGCGACGACGTGGACGCGGCCGGGCTCGAGAAGCTGATCGTCCAGGGCGAGTCGAACCGCGGCGAGCGCGCGGAGGACTACTACCGGCTGCTGGGCTTCTCGGACTATCGCGCGATCGACGTGAACGAGCGCTACGGCAGCCTCGTGATGGACCTGAACAAGGACCTGACCCTCGCGTACGACTACCGAGAGACGTTCTCCCTCGTGACCAACAACGGTACGGGCGAGCACGTGTTCAACCAGCACACGATCTACCAGAACACGCATCAGCTGACGAAGCCGGGCGGGCTGATGATCCACGCCCAGCCTTTCATCGACTACGTGAACCACGGGTTCTTCTCGATCCACCCGAACCTCTATCAGGCGCTCGCGGCCGCCAACGGCTATTCGGTCGTGGCGATGGGCGTTTCGAATCGCGACGGCGAAGGCCTGACCGGCTTCGGTCCGGGCGCAGGCACGAACCCGCCGCCGATCCTCGCGAAGGAGACCCGGGTCGGGATCGACGTGTTGATGTCCGAGGCCAAGACCCTCGCGCGCGGCCCGCGCGGCTGGCTGAAGCGATTCGCCGGCAAGTCCGAGGCCCGACAGTTCGGCGCGGAGATCCGACGTCTCCAGCGAACCAACCCGAAGCTCCTCTCGTTCGCGATCCTGCGAAAGGAGCGCGACACGCCCTTCCAGATGCCGATTCAGGGGATCTACGAAGCGGACGTCGAGGACACGTCGCTCCAGACGGAATACGGCCTCGAGGGTGTCGCGCAAGGCGCGTCCTCCTGACCACGGAGCCGGTCATGTCCGAGACTGCGATGAATCTGAACGTCCTCGATCACGTGCTGTGCGCCATTCGCGAAGGCCACGCCGCGATCGAGCGGGATCCCTTCCCCCATCTCGTGGTCGAAGACGTCCTGCCCGAGGATCTCTACGCGAGGATCGAGCGCGAGTTTCCGGCCACGGCGTACGTCGCCGAGACCGACAGCCCCGAAGACAACCGCACGTACCTTCGGTCGAGCGACGCCAGCCTCGAAGACCACGATCTGCCCGATTTCTGGCGTTCGTTCATCGAGACCAACACCGGCCGTCCGGTCTTCGAGAGCGCCTGCGGGATCTGGGGCGACGACATCCACGATCGCCACCCCGGCCTCGAGGCGAACTTCGGCAAGCCCCTCGAAGACTTCACGACGGCGCGCCGATCCGGAAAGGGAGATTCCCCCGAGAATCGGCGGGCGGACGTGATGATCGATTGCCAGTTCGGCGTGAACACGCCGGTGACGGCGGTCGGCTCCCCGCGTGGCCCCCACGTCGATCGCGGGGCCAAGCTCTTCTCGGCCCTCCTCTACATCCGGGATGAGAAGGACGAGTCGACCGGGGGCGAGTACGAGCTCTTCCGGCTGCGAGGTGGCCCCTTCCCGAAGCGCAAGATGAAGAAGGTGCCGGACCGCTATCTCGAGACGGTGAAGAAGGTGCCCTATCGCGGCAATCAGGTCGTGATGTGGATGAACACCCCGGACGCCGTCCACGCGGTCGCGCCGCGCTCGATCACGCCCTACCCGCGGCGCTACATCGCCGTCAGCGGCGAGTGCTTCGGCGGCGCGATGCCGAGCGCGTTCTTCTCGCACTTCTCGGAATGGGACAGCCCGATCGGACGCCTGCGCGCGGAGATCGGGATCTAGCCGCGCGCCCGGCAAGAGCAGGCCGAGCAGGCAGTCGGCGAGCGCCGCACTAGAGCAGAGCGAGCAGACAGTCGGCGAGCGCCGCGGGCTGCGACGCGAAGGGGCTGTGCCCGGTCGGGAGCCGCAGGATCCGATCGGCGCCGATCGTCGCCGCCTGGTCGAGCTGGTAGTCCGCCGGAAGGACCCGGTCGTCCTCGCAGAGGACGTAGGTCTGGGGCACGCCCTCGGGCCCGCGCACGATCTCGACCGGCGCGGCCATGGGGCCGGGGGGCTGGGGCCCCAGATTTCCGATGAGCCACGCCGAGGTCGGAGCGTCGAGGTCGCTGCAGAAGGCCGCCTCGATGTCGATCCCCGACGCGACGGGCGAGCGCGGATCGTCCATCGAATCCAGAGCGCTCCGCCCGGCCGGCGGATTGGTCGTCGCGAGGTAGACGAGATGGCGGATCCGATCCGGTGCCCGGTGGGCGACGGCCGGAATCGTGATCCCCGCCATCGAGTGCCCCACGAGCACGCAGTCCCGCAGATCGTGGCGCTCGAGATCTTCGAGGGCGCTGGCGTGGTAGTCGGCCAGCGTGATCTCCTCCTGGGGCTTGGCGTCTCGCCGGGCCCCGTGACCGCAGAGGTCGATCGCGACGACGCGGCGCACCCGCTCGTCGGCCTCGAGAAGCGGCACCAGCCGCTCCCAGCACCAGGCGCCGTGGGCGCCCCCGTGGACCAGCGCGAAGTCGGGCATCACGCGATGGTGCCACCGTCGAGCCGCCCCGCCAGGCCGCGCACCCCGCCTGGACCCCCTGGGGACCCAGCTCGATCCCGTGGCGAATCGACTCGAAAGCCCCATGGGAATCAGGCACTTGGGAGGAATTCACCGGCGCCGGATCGGGAGCCGGGCGCTATTCTCGCCCCACCCTGACTCTCTCCTTCCAGCGACCCCAAGCGAACCCGACTTCGCATCCCACGCAGAGAAGCACCCCCATGAATCGCATTCGCGCCGCCCGCCAGGCCCTCGGCTGGACCCAGAACGATCTCGCCAAGAAGGCCAACGTCTCCCCCCGAACGATCCATGCGGTCGAGAAGGGACGACCCTGCCGACAGGCGACCAAGCGGCACATCCTGAATGCGCTGGGCGTGCCGTGGGAGCTGCGCGACGAGTATTTCGTTCGCGCACGCAGCGTTCGTCCCGCCGTTGCGGCATCCGAGATCCGCACGGCCTAGTCGCCGCAAGCGAGGGTTCACCTTGCCCCCGCCGTCACCCGCGAACGCGTCGCGTCGACCGGTGGACGAATGCGCGACGATGACCCGTGAGGCGGTCCGACTTCTCGATCCGGATCGCGTTCAGAGCGAAGCAGTGAGCGCGTTCGCCTGATCCACCAGGCGGTCCGCCGTCTCTTCCATGAAACGCGTGAGCACGCGCTCCCCTTCTTCGAAGTGCTGCTCGTCGTAGGCGACGGCGGCCTCCTGCTCGACGCGAAGCCGGTCGAGCTCCACGGCGCGCTCGAGCTCCTTCCAGCCTTCGTGAAGGATCGGCATCGTGCGCTCGAAGTCGGTCGTCGCCCGCTCCTGCAGACGACGCATCGCCTCCCAGGCCGACCACGCGACCCCGACGCCTTCCGATTCCTCGGCGGCCGGCGGCCGCGCGAAGCGACCGGGGATCGTCCCGTCGAGGTAGACCGGCACGAAGATTCCCGTGCAGGGCGTCGCGAACGAGATCCAGACCGGCCACGGCCGCCGCCCGATCTCCTCGGGAAGACGCGCGACGAGGCTCGCCGTCGTCATGGACATCGGATCCGCGTGCATGCAGACGCTGTAGCGGTCGGGGTCCTCCGTGGCGCGCCCCGCGTCCGGCGGCAGCGATTGGCCCGCGTGGTCGCGCAGCCAGCTCTTCATGGCGCCGAGCGTCAGCGCCGGCCCCGCGAGCGATCGCGCGCTCGCCCGCCGTCGTCGGTCGGTGAGGAACGAGGGCCAGCCTTCGATCGCGTAGGCTGCCTTGAAGTCGAGGCGGCCGTCGTGCTCCCAGAAGCCCTGCTGCAGGGCGCTCCGCTCGAGATCCCGGGAGCCGATCTGCCATTCCGTGCCGAGGGTGAGCGCGTTCGTCAGCCCCGCGCCGTCGACCGCCCGACCCGCCCAGCCCCGCGCGGTCGTCTCGAGCACCCAGGCCGAGCGCCCGTCGGCGATCACGAAGCTGTTCTGGTAACCGTCGTCGCCACTCTCGCCGAAGGACGAGCCACCCTGGCCGTGGGTCTCGAGGAGCGCGGCGATCACCTCGAGGGCCTCGCGCGCGTCGCGGCCGCGCTCGAGGCCGAGCCGGACCAGGTCCATGCCGATCAGGCCGGCCTGGGGTTCGAGCGGCTCGCGCGACCAGGTCGCGTGGTTGCCGATCGCGACACCATGCTCGTTCACGCCGTGCTCGAACCCCCAGCACCACGCCGGCGAGTGGCCCATCACGCGATAGGTCTCCGCGACCTGATCGATCTCGATGTGGGTGCAGCGCACCCGTGCCCCCCTCGGATGGTAGGCGGCGGGGAACTGGACGAAGGGCTGCGCCTCGCGGCCGCGGCGATCGCTGTTCTTGGCGAAGAGCGTCGCCCCGTCCGCGGTCCGGGCACCGCGCGCGACGAGGGTGTCACACATCCCGAGAGGGTATCGCGCGGAGGCGGGACCGCCGGAGAGGCGCGGGCGACCGCTCTCCTGGGTCGCTGACGGCGCTGTGTGCGATTCCCTAGCATCGACTGCCCGGGCGACGGATGACGTGCGACCCGGATGACGAGGAGAGCGCGATGTTGACGGAGTTCGAGGGCCGCGTGGCGGTCGTGACGGGCGCGGGCAGCGGAATCGGCCGTGCCCTGGCCGCGGGGTTCGCGGCGGAGGGGATGCGGGTCGTCTGCTCGGACATCGACGCCGAGAACGCGAAGGCGACCGCGGAATCGATCGGCGACGCAGCGCTGGCGATCGCGACCGACGTCTCGAAGCCCGAAGACGTCGAGGCGCTCGCCGACGCGGCCTTCGAGCAGTTCGGTCAAGTCGACCTGCTCGTCAACAACGCGGGCATCTTCCAGGGCGGGCTCGCCTGGGAGCGGAGCCTCGAGGACTGGCACTGGACCTTCGGCGTGAACGTCTTCGGGATCATCCACGGCATCCGGTTCTTCGTGCCGCGCATGATCGCCCAGGGCACGCCGGGCCACGTGGTGAACACCGCGTCCGTCGCCGCCTTCGTCGCCGGCGCGACCTCCGGGCCCTACGTCGTCTCGAAATGCGCCGCGTTCTCCCTGACCGAGTCCCTGGCCCTCGATCTCGCGGCGGTGGGCTCGAAGATCGGCGCCTCGGTCCTCACGCCCTCTTCCTTCGACACGGGCATCGCGAAGACCGCCCGCGTCCGGCCGAGCACCTTCGGCACGGACGAGACGCCCGACGGCGCCGTCGTCCGGGAGTTCCTGCAGAAGCAGCTCGACACCGGCATGCCCCCGAGCGCCGTCGTCGAGCCGGTGCTGGCGGGGATCCGCGGCGACGAGTTCCTGATCCCCACGAAGCCGAGCTATCGGGCCCAGCTCCGGAATCGCTACGAGGCCCTCCTCGAGAAGAAGATCCCCGGACCGACGGACGTCGACTAGGAGACGCCCATGAGCGACACGAACGAATTCACCCCGCGCCTCGGCAGCCCCTCGACCGGCGTGATCCTGACGGGCGGTGCCTCCGGCCTGGGTCGCGCCTCCGCGGAGGCCCTCGCCGCCGTCGGTCGGCCGGTCTCGCTCTGGGACCTCGACGGCGCGAAGGCTGCGGCGGTCGCCGACGAGATCGCGTCGAGCCACGGCGTCGTCGCCCACGGCTGTGCCGTCGACGTGCGCGACCCGGCGGCCCTCGACGCGGGGGTCGAGGCGGCGCGCGCGGCGCTCCCCACGATCGGTGGCCTGGTCCACGCCGCCGGAATCGTGGACGCCGCTTCCCTCGACGGCCTCACGCCGGAGAGTTTCGACGAGGGCATCCACGTCCACCTCCGCCCCCTCGCCCTCCTCGCGAAGGCCCTCCTTCCGGATCTCGCGTCGAATGCGGGCTCGTCGATCGTGACCTTCGCGTCGATCAACGCGACGCTCGGGAACGCCGCCAACCCGATCTACTCCGCCGGCAAGGGGGGCGCGCTCGCGATGATGCGCTCCCTCGCCGACCGGCTCGCACGCGACGGCATCCGGATCAACGCGATCTCGCCGGGACAGATCCGGACGCCGATGATGAATCCGACCCTCGAAGCCCTCGGCGAGGAGCGATTCACCGAACGGATCCTGATGGAGCGCGTCGGCGAGCCCGCGGAAGTCGGGCGGGTCGTGCGCTTCCTGCTCTCGGACGAAGCGAGCTACGTGACCGCGTCCGAGTTCGTCGTCGACGGCGGGAACATCTCCTCCCAGCGGACCTGACGGATCGACAGTCGTTCCGAACACCGTCGCTACGGCGGGGTTTCGGCCCTGTTTTTTGGCCTATTCTGGAAGCCCGCTCCCGGGCGCGCAGTTTCGCCCACCCGAGAGTGACCCAACGCATGGAGTGCCCCGTGACCCGACCGCGCCCCTCGACGAACGAACTGTTCCGACTCGCCCTCACCGGCCTGGTGATGCTGAGCCTCGGACTGGCCGCCTCCACCGCGACGGCGGAAGACGAGGAGAGCGACGACAAGACCGGTTCGCTCTACGTCGAGTACCTCGCCGGCATCACGCACAACCCGAACGGCACGATCCGGGGCGAGAACGGCGCGAGCATCGGCCTCTTCGGCAAGGTCCGCCCGGCCCCGATCGGCTATTTCATCGGCGGCGGCCTCGGCGGCTACGTGACCGACGACGTCCGCGTCGAGGTCCAGGTGGGCTTCCGGCTGAGCGAGATCGACCGGATGAAGGTCCAGGGCGAGAGCTCGAACGCGAAGGGCTCCGAGATGTCGCTCCTGAGCGTCATGTACAACGCCTACTACGACTTCGATCTCGAGGACTACGACCTGCCGGTCCCGGTCACCCCCTGGCTCGGCCTCGGCATCGGCTGGGGCATGCCGCGCATCGACGGCGAGAACACCGCGGGCGCCAACCAGCTCTCGATCGACGATACGGACAGCACCATGGTCTACAACGTCATGGCCGGTGTGAATCACGCGCTCTCCGAACACGCCGAGCTGGTCCTCGGCTACCGCTACATCCGCTCCCTGGAGTTCGACGTGACCGGGACCGAGTCCGGGAACCCGCGGCGCTTCGAATACGAGTACGAGGCCCACGAGGGCTTCGGGGGCCTCCGCTTCAACTTCTAGCCCGGCGCGGATCTTCGCCGCGATCCCAGGGCGCGCCTAGAACCGGAACGTCCAGCGGATCTTCGCGGTCGGCTGCGTCTCGCGCACCCGGAGGTCGCCGGGCTTCGCGTCGACGTTCTGCCCGACGACGACGAAGAACTCGCGCCCGGGCTCGACGATCCAGCGCAGCCGCGTCTGGAACTGGGCCGCCTCGGTCGCGTTGTCGTACTGCAGGAGGGTGGACCAGATGATGTCCGGGGTGAAGTTCACCTGGAGCCGGAGTCGCGCCAGCTGGATCGTGAACTGACGCTTCTGCACGTCCGCGCTCGGCGTCGCATTCACGCAGTTCCGCGAGGCCGGATCCCCGTCGACCAGGCCGTAGCACGATTCGATCCCCCAGAACTGCCGACGGTCGTACTCGAGGGAGAGGAGCAGGTACTTCGACGGCCGCCACTCGACCAGGGGCGCGGTCCGGAGCCCGATGCCTCCGAAGAGCTGGCCCAGGCCGGTGTTGTAGCGGAACCGGACCTTGCGGTGCTGACTCGTCTCGAGGCGCAGGATCCCGGACATGCTGTGGTAGCGACCGCGCAGGATGCCGATGTGGTCGGCGATGTAGAAGGCGTTCTTCGGCGCGTCGTAGGCGTAGTAGAAGAGGATCTCGATCGAGTCGTCGACCTGGCTCGTGACCTTGAAGGGCAGGAAGAGATTGGCCGTCTCGATCTTGTCGTTCCGGTCGGTCGTGAGGTCGCCGTCGAAGGTGACGTCCCAGGTCCGGATGAGACTCTCCTGATTGCGCCATCGATATCGGTACTGGGCGTCGTAGCGACGGAGGTCCCGTCGGTTCACGAAGCCGAGCGCCGGATCGAATCGCTTGCCGACGTCCCGGAAGCGCAGCCTCCAGTTCACCCGGTCGTTCGGGTACGAGAGCGTCGCGCCCCAGGCGGTCTCGCGGCGCCCATATTGTCGTCCCGAGAAGTCCTGCTGGATCCAGAGATTCCCCGACACGAAGCGATTCGGGACCAGCTGGCTGCTCCGGTAGTTGAAGTCGGCGCCGGCGAGCAGGTTCTCGCGATCCGATTCGGGATCGCCGTGCGTGAGCAGGACGCCCACGTTCGACTCCTCGAGGACGTTCGCGGAGACCCGGGCGACCGCGAGGTTCTCGCCACCGAGGTCCGAGCGCGTACCCGCTCCGTTCGGCGGATCGCTCTGGAAGTTGCGATCCTGTTGGATGTCGATGAAGCCGATGTTGTATCGGCCCACCCGACCGGTCAGCCGGCCGCCGCCCAGGAGCCGGACGTCGCGGGGGCCGCGGGCGAGCGCCTGACGGGCCAGCCGGGGCGCACGCGGATTGCTCTGGAGGCCGATCCGACGAGAGAAGAAGGGCAGGATCCCATCGGATCCCTCGAGGTCGGCGAACTGGAAGATCCCGGTGTCGCGCAGGAAGAATTCGCGCTTCTCGGGAAAGAAGAGATCGAAGCGATTCAGGTTGACCTGGGCGTCGTCGATCTCGGTCTGCGCGAAGTCGGTATTCGCCGTCGCCGAGAGGAGCAGCCCCGGGGTCACGCGGTAGAAGGCATCGAAGCTCGGTTCGATCCGCGCCTCCGCATGGGCGTCGTAGTCGCGCATGCCGGGCGCGCTGGTGTCCCCCTGCTGGTCGACGTTCGCACCGAGGGAGAAAGTCGGGACGACGTCGAGGCCGAGCCCCTGCTCGGCGACGGCCATGCCCGTCAGCGTGCCGGCCCGGCTCATGTTGATCCCGAAGCGCTGGCGCGACGGGTCCGCCCAGCGATTCTCCTCGTTGTACCGACGAACGCGTCGGAACATCTGGAGGCCCCAGTCGTCGGCGCCCGGCCGGAACGGCAGGGTCTTGAAGGGGATCTCCATCTCGGCGGTCCAGCCCTTCGAATCGATCACGGCGTCGGCGAACCAGATGCCGTCCCAGTTCTCCTCGAAGACGCCGCGTGCGAAGGTTCCGTCGCGGCGGCCGCCATTGGGGTTCACCTGGAAGAAGAACCCGTTCTGGCGGTCGTGAAAGGTATCGAGCAGGACCGTGAAGTTGTCGTCGTAGAAGAAGACGTCGCTCCGCCCCATCCGATTCGCGACGATCTTCTCGGGATCCGGGTCGTAGGCGCGGATCGAGAGATAGAGCTTGTCGCCGTCGGTGATGATCCGGATCTCGCTCTCGAAGCTCGACGGCGTACAGAAGATCGGCTCGACCTGGGTGAGGTCGGTGATGGGCGGCGCCTTCGCCCACACTGCATCGTCGAGCCGCCCGTCGATCACCGGCGCCTCGTCGACGAACACCGCGTGGGCCGTCGGATTCTGCCCGCGGTCGCATTCCTCGACGACGGGCGGGACGTAGTCGCCCGTCTCCGCGGACGGCGTGCCTTCGATGGCGGCCTCCTCTGCGTCTGCTTCTGCGAAGACGACGCGCGGCCACGCGAACAGAGCCACCGCGAAGAGCGCGGCGACGGCGAACCGTCGCGCGCGCCGATCCTCGAGGCGGGCTCGTCCTGTCCGAAGCGAGGCCGGGGCCACGTCGCATCTCCCGTCGGCGGCTCCCCGCCGACGCGGTCGAGGGCGCACTCATGGAGTGGGAATGGAGTTACGAGACGGTGCGTCTCGGACGATTCACGTTACCTCTTCTGGCCCCGGCGACCACCGGCATTCGACCGGTAGCGAGAGCGCAGATCCGGCCCGAGGCCCTCGGATCAGACCTCGTCGACGTAGCGGTCGGTGCCGGGCAGCGTCGGAATGAAGCCGGCGGCCATCGAGACGCGACCCATCCCCGCCGCCTCCTGCGCCGCGCCGAAGCCGCTGAACTCTTCCTGCCAGGCCGCGTCCGGCGTGCGGTCGAGGAAGAAGATCTCGAGCGAGCGCCGGTCCGCCCCTTCGTCCGGCTCGACGTACGCCGGCGAGGTCTCGGGGAGCTGGAGCGGATCGAGGGCGAGACAGAGCGCCGCGCTCGATCCGGGCAACGCCTTCGGGAGGTACTCGTCCAGAAGCCAGGCCTCACGCGCGTCTCGCGTCACGCCCTCCGGCCGCTCCGAGAGCATCAGGACGATCCCCGGGAAGGGATGGTCGAGCGCAACCTCGGGCGGGATTCCGTCGTCGTCGCGGGTGACCCCGAAGCGGTGGGCGTAGAAGCTCGCGTGGACCGCGCGACGCTTGGCTTTCCCGCCCATCCGGTCGTTCTCGTAGAGCCAGAGTACGCGCTCGAGCGACCAGTCCTCGGCCTTCTGATGGAAGCCCCGCTCCATCCAGTAGAGGGCGAGAAAGGAGCCGATGGAGGTATCCGGCACTTGTGGCGACGAGGCGGGATAGCGGAGGGCCTTCAGGTCCCGGGTGGCGACGAAGCGCTTCCCGGCGAAGAAATGCTCCCCGGTCATGCACCCGGCGTAGAAGTGGTCCCGCTCGTACCAGCGGTTGAACTCGCGCGCCGCGCCGGGCGCGGGCTCGAGCAGACTGACGAGGATGCTCCCGAGCGCGACACCGTACTCGGGCTCGTCGTCGACGCGGATCACGCGCATGTCGCCCCCTCTCCCTTCCGGGTCCTGACCTCGACTACTCGCCGACGAGCACCTTCCGAGCGTGCTCCGTGTCCATGTACTCCTTCCACTCGGTGATCTGCCCGTCCCGGGCGCGCATCACGAAGTGGTACTCCTGGGCGTACGTGTCGCCGCGGAAGGTCGTGCCGTTGCTGTGCGCCTCGATCGCGACGGAGTCCCCCTCCGCGATCATCCGGTCGATCGTGAAGGTCAGCCCCTCCGGAAAGAGGTCGAGCACGGCGGGCATGCCGGCGAGCGCGCCCTCCTTGTCCCCGTCGCCGCTGAAGGGCAGCGAGCCCGTCACCCAGATCTTGAAGTCGTCGGCGTAGTTCTTCTTGACCCACTCGACGTCGGCGCGGGTGAGCGCGTCGATCATTTCGCGGGCGAGCCGCTTGTTGTCCTCTTCCTGCTGACCCATGTCTCGGGACTCCTCGATTCGATCGGATTGCGGGTTCGAGCCTAGAGCAGACGACCCGTCTGGTGCTCGCCCTTCATGGTCGTCCGGTGGACGACCCGATCGTGGCCGGGCGGGACGCCACGCGCCGTGTGCATCGTGCGCCAGTTGTCCCAGAGCACCATGTCACCCTCCTCCCAGTCGTGGACGTAGGCGAAGCGATCGTCGAGCACGTGGTCGACCAGCTGCTCGAGAATCGGATCGCCGTCTTCGCGGGAAAGCCCCACGACGTCGATCAGGTGCACCGTCGAGAGCGAGAGCGACTTCCGGCCACTGATCGGGTGGACCCAGACCAGGGGATGGGCGACGTCGGGGAACTCGGGATAAGGGACGCTGCCCTTGTCGACGAGAGCGACGCCCGGGGGCCTTCCGAAGCGCATCTCCTCGAGGTTCCAGACGAAGTCGAAGCGTCCCTCGAGTCCGTCGATCCGCGCCTTCGTCGCCTCGTCGAGCGCGTCGTAGGCCGCGGCGGTGTCGATCCAGCCGGTCTCGCCGCCGACCGCGGGCTTCTCGACCATGCGCAGGATCGCTCCGCGGTTCGGCGTCGTCGTATAGATCAGGTCCGTGTGGTAGGGGATCCGCCCGACGATGTCCTCGCCGGCGAAGCGATAGGTCATCTGGTCCGTGTCGTCGGCCTTCTGGGCGAGACGGATGATCTCGGGCACTCCGTCGAGCCGGATGCTCTCGACCGGGTGGACCTCGAGCTCGCCGAAGGCACGGGAGAGACGCAGGTGACGTTCGTTCGACGTGCCCATCCCGCGGAAGAGCACGATCGCGTACTCGAGCCAGACCTCGTTCAGGGCCTTCGCCGTGGCGGTGTCGATCTCGCGGTCGAGATCGAGGCCCGTCACCTCCGCACCGATTCCGCCGGCCAGCGGCTTCGCATCGAAGTTCATGCTTCCCTCCTCTTCGGCGGGGTCGACAACAACGCCCGTGTCCCGGCCGGGTCCGCGATCTCGCGTCCGATCTCGCGGGCGTAGCCCACGACCCGCTCGACCTGCTCCGCGTTCGTGAGCCGTTCGCCCTCGAAGAGCGGGTTGTCGCCTACGCCCGTGCGGACGTGACCGCCCTGCTCGACCGCGAAGCGCGACAGCGCCGCGTGCCCTTCGCCCTCGACGTAGGTCATCCAGCGGTAGGGGACGTCGTCGGGCAGGCAGCCCTCGGTCAGCATCCGGAGACCGGCCACCGTCGGAGGCGCGCCCCAGGCGTGGTTCTCCGAGAGCGTGATCTTGAAGAAGAGCGGATCGTCGATCCAGCCGAGCGCGCGATAGGCGAGGACGTGACGCACGTGGCCGAGCTCGCGGACCGTGAAGCTGTAGGTGATCGCCTTCTCGCGGGCGAGGCCGAAGAAGTACTCGATCTCCTTGTGGCTGACCGAGAGGATGTAGTCCCAGCCGAGCCCCTTCGCGTCCCCGCCCCAGTCGAAGTCCGCGTAGTTGACCGCGCCCGGGTCGATCGTCGCGAAGTCGAGACGGACCTCGGGGTCGTCCGCCAGCGCCGCCAGGTGGCTGAAGCGCTCCTCGGGCGTCGGCGAGGCCCCGTAGGTCGGATAGAGCAGCACGTCCGCATTCTCGCGCCGGATCGCGCGCATCACGTCCCGATACCACTCGGTCCCGGGGTGGAGCAGATCCCCGGTCTCGGCGTCGCGCGCGTGGAAGTGGAGGATGGAGGCGCCGGCCGCGGCGGCCGCCAGTGCATCCTCGACGACCTCCTCCCGGGAGATCGGCACGCTCGGGTTCTGGTCCTTCGTCACCTGCTCGTTGAGCGAGCACTCGATCACGAGCGGCTCCATCTCCGGCCCGCTCGCCAACTAACGCGCTCCCGCGCCGCGTCGCAGGATCCGACCGGGCAGCGCGCCGGTGTGTCGTCCCTCGCGGAGCAGCACCTCGCCGCCGACGATCGTCGCGAGGAAGCCCGTCGCTTCCTGGACGAGGCGCCGGGCGCCGCCGGGCAGGTCGTGCTCGATGTGTGGGACCGCCGGCGCGACGGTCTCCGGATCGAAGATCGCGAGATCCGCGACGTTCCCTTCCACGATCCGGCCTCGATCCGAGAACCCGAACGCCGCCGCCGGCTGCGCGGTCAACATCGAGACCGCTTCCTCGAGACCGACCGCCTGCCGCTGCCGCACCCAGTAGCCGAGCAGATGCGTCGCGATCGAGCAGTCCGAGATCTGGGAGACGTGGGCGCCGGCGTCCGAGAACGTGACCAGCGAACGGGGGTGCTTCATGAGCGCGAGCACCTGATCCTCGAGCTCGTTCGCGAAGGGCTGCAGGAAGTTCTGCTTGAGATCGCTCTCGAGGGCGAGGTCGATCATCAACTCGACCGGGTCCACGCCCCGCGCCTTCGCGAGATCGCTCACGCGTTCGTGGGGCCCGAGCGGATCGCCCATCACGAGGACCCAGTCGTAGTCCGGCTTGCGGGCCTCGGCCCCGACGGCCTGTCCGTACTCCCCGTGATGCGCCTCGTGGACGAGCTTCGCGCGGGTCTCGGGGTCCCGGAGCGCGGCGATCTGCTCCTCGCGAGAGCGCGCGCGGAGCGCCTTCCATTGCGGGAGTCCGTCGAAGGGCAGCTGCCCCTCGAAGTTGAGGACGATGTTGAACTGCCGCGAGTGGACCTGGGCGAACATGCGTCCGCCGCCGTCGGAGACGCGATCGACGAGGCCCATCCACGGCCGCCAGCTCTCCGGCGCGTGCCGACTGCTGCCGACCCCGAACATCACGGTCGCCCCGCTCTCCTTGGCGAGGGACTCCATCCGGCCGAAGTACTCGGGCTGCGCGCTCGGGTCCTCGACCGCCGCATCCTCGTTCGTGATCTCGAAGATGCCGCCGGCGCCGCCGGCGACCCCGACCAGCGCGCGGACCTCGTCCCAGCTCGCGAGACGGCTCGCGACCGGTCGATCGTCGGAGGTCTGGTGATTGAGCGTGCGCGACGTCGTGAAGCCCATCGCCCCGGCGGCCATCCCGGCGGCGAGCTCCCGCTGCATCGCCGCGACGTCGTCGTCGGTCGCTTCTTCCTCGAAGGCGCGCTCGCCCATCACGTAGGTGCGCAGCGCCGAGTGGCCGACGTAGCCCGAGTAGTTGATGCCCTTGGGCAGGGCGTCGATCGTGTCGAGGTACTCCGCATAGGTCTCGAAGCCCCAGCTGATCCCTTCGGCCATCGCCGCCGGCGAGATGTCCTCCGCGCGCTCCAGGTTCCGCACGACCAGCTCCCGCGCGTCGGAACGAGAAGGCGCGAGGGTGAAGCCGCAGTTGCCCATCACGACGCTCGTGATGCCGTGGTACGAGGAGCAGGTCCCGAGCGGATCCCAGTAGACCTGGGCGTCCATGTGGGTGTGGCCGTCGATGAAGCCCGGGGTGACGACGTGCCCTTCGGCGTCGAGGGTTTCCTGCGCGGCCTCTCCGGCGAGATCACCGATCGCGGTGATGCGTCCGTCGGAGACCGCGACGTCCGCGCGTCGACCGGGCTGGCCGGTGCCGTCGACGACGGTGCCGTTTCGAATCAGGAGGTCGTGGGCCATGGGATGCTCCTCGCTCGGGGAGACTCCATGGTTCCAGGGTGGCGAGGGGCTGTAAAGACGGGGCGAGAGCGGGTCTGGCGGCCGGAATCGGGCGTTTTCCGCCGGTCCCCGGGATCAGCGGACGAGCCGCTGGTGGCCGAGGTGGACCTCGATCCCGGGATGGCGTGCCGCGAGATCGCGCAGCCAGGCCAGACTCCTGGCGTTCGCCGCGTGGTCGGCGGTGAACGAGCCGGGCTCGACGCCGTTCGCCCAGCCCCAGGCGGTGTGACAGGTATCGCCGACGAGGAGCTTTGGTCCTTCCGGCGTGCGCGCGAGGAAGGCCGTCGATCCCGGCGTGTGCCCCGGCGAGTGGATCGCGAAGAGCGAGCCGTCACCGAAGACGTCGAGGATCGACCGAGCGTCGTCGCCGGAAGGCGGCTCGAAGTCGAGCTCCTGGAGTGCCGCGTCCCGCGCGATCAGGCGGTCGAGGGTGCCGCGGGTGAACAGGTTGAGGAACGCCCGGCCGCGCGTCTCCCCCCGCCCGACGAAGACCGGAACGCTCTCGGGCACGTCGGGCAGCCCCATCACGTGGTCCATGTGGATGTGCGTGAGCAGCACGCCGGCCGGCTCGCGCGACTGCGTTTCGAGCCACTCCGCCGTCGAGACGTGCACGTCGAGGGCGTCGGTCCCCATCACCGCGTCGACCAGCGCGCTCACCTGAGGCGCGCGGCCTTCCTGTCGGAAGACCTCGGCGACCCCCGAGTCGACGAGCCAGGTGCCCTGCGTCGGGTGGCGCAGCACGTAGAGGAAGATCTCGATCGGCTCGGGACCCGACTCGACGCCCTGTCGCCGGGTCTCGGGATGGTCGAGGTTGATCAGCCCGCTCCGGTCGACGACCCAGTCCGCGGCCACGATCCGCTCGAAGGTGATCGGGCCCGGCTCGTCGAGGTCGACCGTGAGTGCGTCGACGGAGGCCGCTCGGCCGAGATCGGAGCGCTCGGTCGGCTGACTGCTGGCGGTGCAGCCGGTCTGGAGCCCGGTCGCCAGCAGCGCCGCCAGCCACAGGGCCGCGGGGACCCAGGTCAGGGCGGTCGCGCCATCGCAGGGGCGGTCCGTCGGTCGGGGAATCCGGATCATGTCGTTCTCCTCGCGCTGAGTGCGTGCTCACACTCTCGGACATACTCACGCAGATGGAAATCCTAATTTTTTAGATACATTCATCGAAATATGGATACTCAGCAGATGCACTGGGACGACGCCCAGACCTTCCTCGCGGTGGTCGAGGCGGGGAGCATCAGCGGCGGGGCCAAACGGCTCGGACTGGGACAGCCGACGGTCTCCCGCCGGATCGCGCTGCTCGAGGAGCGGCTCGGCATGGCGCTCTTCCAACGGACCCAGCAGGGCGCGCGGGTGACCGAGGCCGGGGCGCGGCTCCTGCCCGCGGCGGAGCAGATGGCGCGCTGGGCCGGCGAGTTCGGACGGATCGCCCGCGGCGCCGAGTCCGCGCCGGAGGGCCTCGTCCGGATCGCCTCCCCGCCCGCCCTCGCCGTCGACGTGGTCGCCCCGCTCGCTGCCGAGCTCCAGGCGGAGCACCCGGCGATCCGTCTGGAGATCCTCTCGAGCGTGAGCCACGTCGACCTCGTGCGCGGGGAGGCGGACCTCGCCATCCGGACGCGTCCGCCAAGCGAGCCCGAGCTGACGACCCTCGCCTCCGACACGATCCGGGCCGGCGTCTTCGCGGCCCCGGACTACGTCGCCGCCCTCGCCGAACGCCGGGCCGCCGCCGGCAGGACGGGACCGACCGAACTCGCAGAGCTCGACTGGATCACCTGGGCGCGCCCCTTCGAGCACGTGCCGCCGCGACCGATGCTCGCTCGGGCGATTCCCGACTTCGTGCCCGCGTTCACGAGCGACGACTACCTGGTCCAGCGCGCCGCCGCCGTCGCGGGGCTCGGCGCGATGATCCTCGACGAACGGGGGGCGGCGAGCGTCGGACTCGAAGCGATCGACGTCGGTTTCACGCCGCCGACCACCTCGTTCGGTCTGGTGTGCGCGAAGAGCGCGCGAAACGTGCCGCGCATCCGTCTGGTCGCCGACTGGATCGCGCGCCAGATGGCCGCCTTCGACGACGCCGCGGCGTGAAAGCGCGCTCGAACGCGGCGCCGATCAGCCGGCGGCCTGCGCCCGCTTCATGATCTCCTCCATCCAGCTCGCAGGGAGCTGCTGGGTGAAGGACTGCATGTCCCAGAACTCGTGCCAGTCGGCGATCCGGCCGTCGCGGATCTCGTGCACGCACATGACCGGGAGCGCCAGGACTTCGCCGGTCGGGAAGTGCCACTCCTCGGCGCGCCGGGACATGACGCGGGTCTCGCCACCGACGACGGTATCGACGCACATGGGGAACGCGTTCAGACCCGAGATCGCGTTGTAGAGCTTCGCCGTGATCGCCGCGGGTCCGACGGCGTCGGCGGCATGGCTGGGCTCGTCGCGGTAGCGCGCGTCTTCGTGGAAGAGCTGCCCCACGGCCTCGAAGTCCATCGTCTCCATCAGGCCGAAGAAGCGCTCGATCAGATCGAGGTTGGCTCGGGCGGCGTCGGTCGCGTTCTCGCGCGCGGCGTCGAAGGGATTCATCAAGGTCTCCGTCTCGTTCGGGTTCGAGGCGCCAGCATAGGGGTCGACCGGAGCGGATGCCGCGCCTCCCTCGAAGGTCGGATCCGGTCGTCGCAGGACGAGCGCACGGGCCGTCGCGCCCTACCCGCGCGCGAACCCGATCAGGGCGTCCGCGATCGCGTCGCTGTTGGCGATCGTCACGTCGTGGCCCATGCCGTCGATCACGACCAGCGGTGCCCCCGCCCGCTTCGCCGTGTCCTCGCCGCATGCGAGCGGAATCAGCGGATCGTCGCTGCCGTGCAGCACCTGGAAGCGGGTCCCGACCTCGGCGAGCCGTTCGTGGCGGGCGGCGTCGGAGACGACGGCCATCATCTGGCGCGCGGTGCCCGCCGGGCAGTAGCAGCGATCGTACGCGCGCTCGCAGTAGGAACGAAGCTCCGCCTCGGTCATCGGGAAGGCGGGGCTCCCGATCAGGATCTGGTTGCGCATGTTGTGTCGGATCACGATCTCGCGATCGTCGGGGTCCGCCGGCTGCGAGTTCAGCGCCTCGAGCGCTTCCGGCGTTCCGGTCGGCAGTCCGGGCGCGCCGGAACTCGACATCACGCTGGTGACCGAGCGGAAGCGATCCGCGTGATCGAAGGCGAGGTGCTGGGAGACCATGCCGCCGAGGGAGATCCCGGCGGCGTCCGCCTGCGCGATCTCGAGCGCGTCGAGGACGCCGACCACGTCCCGGGCCATGTCGCCGACGCCGTAGGGCGCGGCCGCGCTCCCGGTCACGACGTCGACGAGCGAGGGCATCGGGACTTCATCGATCTTCGCCGACAGCCCGCAGTCCCGGTTGTCGAGGAGGACCACCCGGTAGCCCGCGTCGACGAAGCGATCGAGGAAGACGTCGGGCCACTGGATCAGCTGCGTCGACAAGCCGCGAAGCAGGACGAACGCCGGGGCACCTTCGTCCCCCCGCGTCTCCACCTCGATCCGGATTCCGTTCGCCTCGACCTGCGCCATGCCGGTTCCTCTTCCTCCTCGCTTCGGCCACTCTACGCGGTAGCCTCCGGTGGACGCCAGCCGGGGACGAGGAGAATCCGTGTCGGCCCTCGCATCGATCCGAGCTTCGCGCCCCGCCCGATCATCCGCTCTCGCGGCGGCGCTCCTCCTCCTCGCGGCCGCCCCCGCGCCTGCGGACGACCATGGCGCCTCCGGAACCGTCCTCGATTCGCGGACGGGCGAAGCGATCGTCGGCGCGTGGGTCTTCGAAGCGGTGCCCGGCGAGCGCCTCGGGTCGGACGTTCGACGCTTCGAGCGGGTTCGAGAGACGCGAACGGACGAGCGCGGCCGATTCCACTTCGCACCCGATGCGCGTGGCTGGGTCGCCCGGCTCTTCTCGGAGGAGACGTCGCCGCGCTACCACGTCTACCACGAGCGCTACGGCCTGGTCTGGGGTCGCGAAGGCGCCGGCCAGATCGAGCTCTCCCTGCGCGACGCGCACCTGCGTTCGGCGGATGCGAGCCAGCTGTGCGGCACGCGGGAAAGCGACGCGCTGCACGCCCGTGTTCGCGCGCGGCACTGCCCGCCGGCCCAGCCGGATCGCTTCGCCGATGGACGCCCGCGCGCGACCGGCGCCGTCGACGACCGGGGTCGTCGTTCCGGCCCGTGGCGCTTCTTCCGCGAGGACGGGTCGCTGCTGGCCGAAGGGCAGTACGTCGCGGGCGCCGCGAGCGGCCGATGGGTATTTCACCCGAGCCCCGGGACCAAAGGCAACTAGCATCGGACGAGCGGCGCATCCGAAACGAAACGTCCGGCGCCGGATCGTCCCACGCGGATCATGACCCCGCGTTCGTTTGCGACCGGCGTTCGCATTCTCGGCGCCCAACGAGCCATCTTCGCTCTTGATTCCGGAAGCTGACGGAGCGTAAGCTGGATTCGTCGCGCGTGCCGAGGGGGCCATCGCGACACGTCCGAGCCGGCGGCCGGCTCTCCTGGGGGAAAGCGACGATGTCCGCACGAACTCGAATCCGCACCGTACTCGGTGCGCTCCTTCTGGCGCTCGGCCTGTCCGTCTTCGCGACGACCGCGATGGCGGGCGTCGGTGGCGACGACGCCGGAACCTGTGTGAACGCGTGCGGCGGCTACGGCGGCGGCAACAACGGCAACAGCTGTTATTGCGACGCGAGCTGCGCGACCTACGGCGACTGCTGCGCCGACTACCAGCCGGTCTGCAACGCCAACACGGGCTGCAATCCGAACAGCGGGAGCCGCTACATCCTCCATCTGGGCGGCATGTGCTCGCAGGGCTGGAACGACGCGCTCGCGAACGCCTCCGGATACACGTCGATCGACGTGAAGGCGGTCCAGACGAACCACAGCGGCCTCGCCGACGCGAGCCACACGATGGGCATCTACCTCGACCAGTGCTGCACGGGATCGAACCTCTGCTACGTGATCAACTACTCCGGCGGTGACGCCGTGATGGGCCATCGGATGGCCAACACCAACACGAACTACAACATCAACTGGGTGGGCACGTCGGCGGGCGCCGGCGGCGGCAGCGCCCTCTCCGGCAACTTCCTCGCCGACATCTTCGGTCCCTGCGATTACGCGGGACACCTCGGCCGGAGCGAAGTCCGCAACGCCTACAACCACAACGACACCAACGGCGAGACCGTCTACCACATCGGTGGCTACGACGGCTGGTGGTACACGTCCTGGCTGCTGCCCGGCGAGGACGACGGCGCCGTCGCCTACCACTCGGCCGGCGCGGTCACGAGCGTGACCGGAACCAGCAGCATGTGCACCGGGCCGAAGTGGAGCAACCACTACGCGGCCTGGACCTGCTCCGGCTACAACGAAGACCACTACGAGATGAAGGACCGCTTCATCCAGAACCTGGGCTGGTAGGCGGATCTCCGCCCACCCGCCTCCCGTCGCGCCGAGCGCGCGAGGAGAACGAACCCTTGGCAGGGGCGCCGGACGACGAGAATGACGAGCCGATCACGCGCGGCTCCTCTCGCGTCCGGCGCCTCGCCAGCCAGGGGTTGGGCGCGATGAGCCTCGTCGCCGTGGCCGCGATCGTGCTCACCCTCGGCGGGATCGCCTGGGGCCTCTCGTGGCTCGCCGACCGTTCGAGCCACGACGGCGGCCCGACCCCCGACGTCGCTGCTGCGCCGCCGGTCGCGATCGCGAGTCGGGTCGACGCCGAGGCGCTCCCGCCGACGGTCCGGCGCTATCTCGAACAGACGGTCTACCCGCCGAGCGTCGGCCGACTGACCGAAGCCCAGGCAGACCTCACCCAGCCGAATCGCCGCTTCGAGGAGTACCGACCGATCCCGGAGACGTTCAGCCAGAACGCCGACGAAATCGTGACGGTCCGGCTGACCTGTGATCACTACTACTACGAAGGCGACGACCCGATCGAGCTCTCCCTCGAGGTCCTGCGCGGCAATACGGCCGTAGAGATCCTGTCCCTCGACGCCGGGGTCACGCGCGAAGGGCGGTCGGGGCTCGAAGGCGGCCGCACGGCGGTCCGCTTCACCCCCGAAGCCGACCAGTGGGTCGCGACCCTCGATCCGGCCCGCTTCGCCGACCACCACGGCCCGATCGTGGTCGACGCGCGGATCCAGTACGCGCCCGACGGCTGGCACGACGAGACGCTCCGCCTCTTCCTGACCCCCGCCGGCCGGATCCCGGCACGCTTCACGGGCGGAGTCGAGGACGAGGTCGTGAACGGCCACCTCCTCGTCCGCGTCGGAATCGAGGTCGACCAGCCCGGGCAGTACCGGATCGACGCCAACCTCTACGACCGGAACGACCGCCCCATCGCCTTCTCCGCCTACAAGGGCCGGCTCTCCCCGAGCGACCGCACGGTCCCGATCGAGTTCTTCGGCCGTCTCCTGCGGGACATCGGGGCGCGTGGCCCGTTCCGGGTCGGCGAGATTCGCGGCTACCGGTTCATGGACGGCGAGTATCCGGACCGCGAACGGATGGCCGGCCTGCCCGGCCACTTCCCGATCCGTGACCATCCTCTCGAGGCGTTCTCCGCCGACGAGTTCATGGACGCGCACAAGGCGCGGATGGTCGAGCTGCTGATGGAGGACGTCGCGCGGGGCATCGCGATCGAAGCGCCCCCGGTCGCCCGACCTGGGAGCGACGCCTCACCTCCGAAACCTTCGCCTAGCGCGCCTTCCACTCCGGCGAACGCTTCTCCAGGAAGGACATGACGCCCTCCCGCTGATCCTCGGTCCCGGCGATCTCCTCGAAGGCGCGCTCGGTGAGCGCCCACCCCTGCACGTCGCCCTTCGCGACGAACTCGTTCACCGAGCGCAGGCACCCCTGGACCGAGAGCGGCGCATTCTTCGTGATCCGCGCAGCAAGCTCGAGCGCGACCTTCACGGTCTCCCCGGGCGCGACCAACCGGTTCACGAAGCCCGCGGCATGGGCGCGCTCCGCCTCGATCGGCTCCCCGGTCAGGATCAGCTCCTTCGCCAGATTGAGCGGAAGCGCGTTCGGCGCGCGAAAGATCCCGGCGCACGTCGGGATCACGCCGATCGAGACCTCGGGCAGCCCGAAGAGCGCCTCCGTCGAGGCGACGACGAGATCGCAGGCGAGCACGATCTCGAGCCCCCCTCCGAGCGCCCGTCCTTCGACCGCCGCGATCAGCGGCTTCCTGCGAACCCGCCGGATGATCCCGTACTCGCCGCCGCGCTCGGTCACGTAGTCACCGTTGCTGCGGAGATCGCTGCCCGCGCAGAAGATCGGCTCGCCCCCGGTCAGGACGCCCGCCCAGAGCGAGTCGTCGTCGTCGAGCTCGTTCAGCGCGGCGTCGAGGGCATCGGCCATCTTGCGATCGACGGCATTCCGCTTCGCCTCGCGAACCATGCGGATCACGAGCACGTTGCCCTCACGGCGGGTCTCGACGCGAGCGTCGTCGGAATCGGACATGGGGTGGGCTCCTCGGTGGAAGGATTCGGATTCGGCCCGACCTTGCTAGTCGGGAACGACCTCGAGGACGTCGAGGTCGATCATGATCTGCGAGAGTCGGCGCATGTTCTCCTGGGTGATCTCCAGGCCGTAGTGGGCGATCGGGCAACAGCCCCAGCCGATCACGAGCCCCCAGAACGTGGCCTGGCGGTGAAGCGTCCAGGTCGCTTCGCGATCCGGAACCTCGGTCACGCCGTGCCGCGCCAGCTCCTCGAGATAGAAGTCGAGCAGCGCCCGTTCGTGCACGCGCCGGAGGTCGACGGACAGGCCGGTCGTGATGATGTAGGTGACGTCGCGAATGAAGCAGCCACGGTGCGAGAGCTGGAAGTCCAGCCAGCCCATGCGTCCGTCGGGCAACACGTAGGTGTTCCCGAGGTGCGTGTCGCCGTGGAGCAAGGTCCGCGGGGCCGCTTCGAGCGGTCCGGCCGCGATCTTCATCATGTCGGCGTGGAGGCCCGTCATGTCCCGGCCGAGGGGCGCAATCAGATCGTGGCGCCACGGCTCGTCCTCCATGTGCTGCTCGATCTGGGGCAGCGTATGCCCCCAGAACGCCTCCATCCCTCCGCCTCCGGGTGTCGCCATCCATCCGAAATCTTGATCGAGGGTCGGGCTCTGCCAGTGGCGGGCGTGCAGCGCCGCCAGGTCACCGACCAGCTGGCGGATCTGATCCAGCGAGATGTCCATCGTCACGTTCGCGAACACACCGCCCCGCTCGCGCAGATCCTCGAGCAGGATGCCGAAGTGCCCGGACTCGCGATCGAAGAGCGCCCCGAAGAACACGGGGGCTTCGAAGGGAACGTCGGGTCGGATCTCGCGATAGAATCGCACCTCGGTCTCGTACATGACGGCGGGCGCGTGCGGCACGTCGAGCATCGTCTTGAGCACGACCCTGCGCGGCAGGTGTTTCGGGGCGGTGCCCGAGGCGTAGTCGAGATCGAGCACGAGCCGATCGGCGGTCGAGGCACGTCCGCTCGCGGCGCGCGCGGCGTCGACGATCGAGAGTCCTTCGACGACGAGCCCGGGCCGGTCCTGCGAGAGGACGTGGGTCAGCAGCTCGGGCGTCAGATCGTCCTCGTGCTTCGGGAAGACGAAGGCGGGGGAATCGGGCATCGGGTCTCCAAGCAGGTCGAAGGAGTGTCGAGCGCGCACACTGCCCGGTCAAGAAGCGATGCGCTGGCCACGCGGAAGCCCCGACGCTATTCCCCTCCCATGACCGATCGAGCCTGCGCGCGATGATCCGCTTCCTCCTCCGCTTCGTCGCGCTGCCCCTCGCCGTGGCGCTCCTGCTCGTCGCCCTGGTCGTCGTCGCGTTTTTCTCGGACTTCGGCGGCCCCCCTCCCCTGCCGCTCGGGCCGCCGACCGAGGGCTTCGAGAACGTCGTCCTGATCGAGCCTGGCCTGCGCCGCGAAGCCGGCCGGCGGATCGTGATCGCCGAGGGACGGATCGAGCGGATCGAGGAGACGACGACACCCGGCGATTCCCCGGCGCGCTACGTCCTGCCCGGCCTGGTCGATGCCCACGCTCACCTCGCGCCCGGCTGGATGCCCGGACAGGCGGAGCTCTACAGCTTCCTCTTCCTGCGCCACGGCGTGACCGGGATCCGGATCGCGGCGGACGCGGGCGACGGCAGCTCCCTCGAGACGCGGGCCGCGATCGAGCGCGGCGAGTACGCCGGCCCGCGAATCGCGAGCTGCGGCCCCTTCATCGATGGTCCCGGCGCGAAGTTCGCCAGCGCCGAGGTCGTGACGACCCGCGAAGAAGCGCGGGCCGCCGTCGCGCGCGTCGACGAGCAGGGCTTCGACTGCATCAAGGCCTACAACGAGCTCGACGCGGAGACCCTCGCGGGCGTGCGCGAGGAGGCGGCGACCCGGGGACTGCCGGTGATCGGTCACGTGCCGTATCGGCTCACCCTCGAGGAGGCGCGCCTGGACGACGTGCAACACATGTTCGGCTTCCACCAGCGGCTCGATGCGGACTCGTTCCGGTCGATGGATGGCTGGTTCGGCGTCGACGACGCGCGGGTGGACGAAGTGATCGCCTTCCTGAAGCGGAACGGCGGCGCGATGTCGACGAGCCTGGTCGCCGGACGACGGATCGCGCGCTCGCGGAAGACCCACGACGACCCCGACGATCCCATGCGGCGGTGGCTGCCGCCGTGGTACGCCGACGCCTTCTGGCGGATCCCCGGCGGCATCAATCCCGGCAACCTCCTGCCTGAAGATCGCCTCGCGACCCTGGAACGCGCGATCGCACACCAGGCGCGAATCGTGCCTCGCCTCCATCGCGCCGGCGTCGACCTGCGCGCGGGCACCGACTGCTTCGCACCGCCGGTCATCCCAGGCGCGAGTCTGCAGGAAGAGCTCTCGATCTTCGTCTCCGGCGGCCTCACGCCGGAGGAGGCCCTCGCGATCGGGACGCGCGGCTCGGCGCGGGCCCTCCCGATCGAAGGGCTCGGTCGCCTCCAGGAAGGCGCGCCCGCGGACCTGCTCGTCTTCGAGAAGGACCCGACCCGTGACCTCGCGAACCTCGACGCCCTCATCGCAGTCGTGAAGGAGGGTCGGATCTACTCGCGCGAGGCCCTCGACGCCCAGGAAGCGCGGTACCGCGAACACTTCGACGGGTTCTTCCAGCGACGACTCGCGACGCCACTCCTTCGAACGGCGCTCAGCCAGCTGATCGCGATGACCTTCACGCCGAACGCCGAAGGAATGGACGACGAGTCCTAGACGTCGACGGCGGCGCAGTAGTCGACGAAGCGTTCGCGGACGATCTCGCGCGACAGGCCGAGGGTCTCGAGCGCGTGATCGTGACGTCCGCCGGGGGATGCGGCGCGTTCGGCGAGAAACCGCTCCATGCCCGCGCGCGCGACGTCCGTGAAGGGAAGCTCGAGCGCGGCATAGATGCTTCGGGCCATCGCGATCGGGTCCTCGCGGAGCGCCGGGTGCCGGACGTCGACGGCGGCGCCCTTCGGAAGCTCCGCCCGGAACTTCCGCGCGCGCTCGAGCGCCGGGGGCCAGTAGCCTTCGAGCAGCTCGCGACCGATCGCCTCCGGATCGACGTCGTCGGTGAAGAGCGCCCGGGTGTAGGCGATCAGACTGCCGACCGAAGAGATCGCTTCGGCGGGGTCGCGGTGGGTGAAGATGAACTTCGCGTCGGGGAAGACGTCCCGAAGCGCCTCGAGGTGGAGGATGTGCGTGGGATCCTTCAGCAGGAAGCGCTCCCCCGCAGGCCGGGCGGCGACGACGAGCTTCAGCTGACGCAGATAGGCGCGGTAGGCGAGCCGCGCGTCCTCCGCGAGCAGCCACTCGGCGTAGCCCGGGACGCGATACTGGAAATCGAATTGATGGGTCCGGAACACGTTCATGAAGAGTGCGACGCACTCCTCCGGCGACTCCGCCGTCATCGGATGGATCGCGTCGTAGCCCGGCGCCAGGAAGCGCAGCTGCCCGAGCATCTTGTCGAGCCGCTCCGCCCGTCGATCGTCCCGACCCGCCGCGGGGGGGACCGGATCGAAGCTCTCCCAGTAGGGCATCGTCCGGTTCGCCGGGTCCTGCGCGAGGAGTTGATGGAGGAAGGTCGTCCCCGTTCGTGCCCAACCGATGATGAAGATCGGCGACGGCAGCTTCGTCTCGAGGCGCTCGGGCGCGTCGGCGAGGGCTCGTTCGATCCGCAGGTGGGTCCGGGCGAGACGAAGCGTGTCGTCCTGGGCCGAGAAGCGGCCGAGGGTCGTGAAGTCGACGTGGCGGGTGAGATCTTCGACGAGGACGCCGAGCGCTTCGCGCGCCTCTGCGGTCGGCCCGGGGCCGCCGGGCTCCCGGGCGCTCGCATCGGCCCAGATCTCCTCTGCGTCGAGCGGGCCCGTCGGGATCAGCCGCCCCACGCGATTCAGTCCGCGCACCAGCCACGGATGACTCGCGCGCGCGCCGGGAAAGCGGGGCACGTCGATCGCCTGCGACACCGCGCTCAGCCTCCGTCCGGCTCCGAATAGGGATCGACCGCTTCCTGTCCGGCTTCCGCATACGTCGCTCGCCCCTGGCGGATGTTGAGGAAGCGCACGCCCTCTTCCCACACCTCGAAGCCGTACTTCGTGTCGGCCTCGAGGTAGACGACGGTGCCGGGGCCACAGCGTCGCTTCCCCATCGAGAACCCACCCTCGAGCACGTACATGATCTCGTCGTGGTCGTGGCTGTGGACCGGCGCGACGAGTCCGCCCGGCAGCCAGTTGACGTGCACCCACGGCCCGCGCTCGAGATCGCCGACGAGCTGCCCGCCACCATCCGGATGATCGTCCTCGCCCTGCGGCCCCCCGCGGATCCACGGGGCATCGTCGATGTGCATGATGATCGCGCGGCCCATTCGCCTCTCCTCTGCGGACCGCATGGCAGCCCACGCCCGCCGTTCGGAAGAATCAGTCGGCTTCGTTCGGGCCGGCGTTCCGGTAGTCGGCCTCGAAGCCCTCGAGCAGGGTCGTCAGGCGACGACCGATCGACGCGACGTCCCGCGGACGGAGCCGCTCGAGGATCCGCTCCCGCCCCTCGCGATAGCTCGCCGCCGCCGCTTCCGCGACCGTGTCTCCGGTCCGCGTGAGCTCGACGAGCACGCCGCGGCGATCGTCCGGGTCCGGCCGGCGACGGACCCGACGCGCGCGCTGGAGCCGATCGAGCAGCTTCGTCATCGCCCCCGACGTACAGACGATCTCCCTGGACAGCGCCTTCGGGGAGAGGGCGCGCTCGGGGGCCCGCTGGAGCAGTCGGAGGACGGAGTACTCGTTGAACGAGAGACCGTGGGGCTGGAGGCTTTCCCGCTGGAGCGCCTCCAGGAAGAGCCCCGTCCGCGCGAGGGTCGTGAACATCGCGAGCGGATCGTCGTCGGAATCGGGGGCTCCGGCCGGGAGCGATCTGAGTCGGCCGCGGGAATCGGGCATTGGCGCACTCCTCGCGAAAAAGATAGCTTCTTCCAAAGTAACTTCCTAGGAAGCGATTCCGAGACGCCCGCCGCAGAGGGGATCCCGCCATGTCCGCGCCCGGCCCGCCGCCCATCATCGACGCCGACGGCCACGTCGTCGAGCCGACCGAGACATGGTCGGCGATCCCGAACGACCTGCGAGGCTACGTGCCGACCCCCGTCGTCGAAGAGGACGCCTTCTACTTCCGCTCCGGCGACGCCGAGAGCTTCCGGATGCAGGCGCGCCCGGAGAGCCTCGCCTCGCCGCGCGGTCCGGGCGAACGGAGCGGGGCCGGCAACCCCGCGGTCGGCGCCGCCGATCCCAAGGCGCGTCTCTCCGACATGGACCTCGACCACATCGCCCAGGCCGTCGTCTTCCCGACCTACGGCCTGATGGTCCAGGCCGTCCCGGACCGGAACGCCCAGCTCGCTCTCTGCCGCGCGATCAACGACTGGGTGGCGGACTACTGCCGCGGCGAACCCTCGCGACTCTTCGGTATGGGCGTGCTCCCGCAGACCGGCCCGGAGGACGCCCTCGTCGAGGCGCGGCGATGCATCGAGCATCTCGACCTGCGCGGTGTCTGGCGAAGGCCCGAGCGAATCGACGGGACGCCGGCGCTCCACGACGCGAGCTACGAGCCGCTGTGGTCGTATCTCGCCGAAGCGGATCGCGCCTTCGCGCTCCATCCGGGCCTCAACGGCCTCGTGCCCGCGACCGAGCTCCGCGCGCGCTTCGAGGACGACTACTCGACGATGCACGCGGTCCACTTCCCGATGGAGCAGATCATGGGGCTCACCGACCTGATCGGGTTCGGCGTGCTCGATCGGCATCCGACGCTCCGGGTGGCGTTCCTCGAGTGCGGCGCAACCTGGGCCCTGGCCCAGCTCCATCGCCTCGACGAGCACCTCGAGCTCTTCGGCCTCCCGCACACGCCGAAGGAGAAGCCCTCCGAACAGTTCCGTCGCCAGGGCTTCGTCAGCGTCGAAGAGGTCGAGCCCGGCCTCGAAGCGACCCTCGAGGCCTATCCCGACTCGATCGTCTTCGCCTCGGACTATCCCCACGGCGACGGCGTCTTCCCTGGCTCGACCACCGAGCTCCTCGAAACCGACCGACTCGACCCGGCCCAGCGGGACGCGGTCTTCTTCGGCAACGCCCGGCGCCTCTATCGCCTCTGAGGGCATCTGAGACGCGCGCGGAAGCAAGGCTGCGCCCGCAGCTGAAAGGAAACGACATGCCCGGCCTCGACTCCATGACCCTACGCGACGCCATCTTCGGCCTCCGAGCGACGCGGATCTTCCGCGACGACCCGATCCCGGAGCCCGTCCTCCACGAAGTCCTGGAGGCGGCGACGATGGCCTGCAGCTCGGGCAACACGCAGCCCTGGGAGTTCATCGTCGTCCGGGACGAAGACACGAAGCGGGCGATCCAGAAGGAGATGAAGGACGCTTTCGCGATCATCGACGCCGAGCGCGCCCAGACCGAGGCCCAGCTGACCGACAGCTCGGGCCGTTCGGTCACCGGCCGCGCCGCGGTCGAGAACCTCCACCTGGTCCCCGCGATCGTCGTCGTCTGCTGGAACCCGGACCGCGGGATCCGCATGAAGAACGAGTACGAGGAGAACCCGGACGGCTCGCTCCGCGAGACGCGGGAGATCCCGGGCGGACGCGGCGTGAGCCTCTTCCAGTCGACCCAGAACATGATGCTCGCCGCGCGGGCCCACGGCCTGTCGTCGCTCTTCACGACCTTCTTCTTCCTGAAGCGCGACGAGATCCGGTCCATTCTGGGGATCCCGCCGCGGATCTTCATGGAGTGCGCGATCTTTCTCGGGTACAGCGACGAGCCCCTGGGCAAGCCCCGCCGGCTGCCCGTCGAGCAGGTGAGCCACGACGGACGCTGGGGCGATCGCCTCGAACTCGCGCAGGAGGACCGTGCATGAGTCTCTCGATCGAGCGACTGACGAAGGCGATCGGCGCGGAAGTCACGGGCGTCGATCTCGCGAAGGACCTCGACGAGGCGACGGTCGCGGAGATCCGAAGCGCGCTCCTCGACCATCACGTCCTCGTCTTTCGCGAGCAGGACCTGACCCCCGAGTCCCACATCGCCTTCGCTCGCCACTTCGGAGAGATCAAGCATCCCCCGGTCCGAACGGCCCACGGCGGTCCGCCCGAGATCAACGTCCTCGACCAGACCTCCCCCCGTGGCGAGGGCGCCGACAACTGGCACGCGGACAACACCTACACGCGGACCCCGCCGATGGGCTCGCTCCTGCGTGTCCTCGAGCTCCCGAGCGTCGGCGGCGACACGGCCTTCGCGAGCATGACCGCCGCCTACGAGGCGCTCTCTCCGCCCATCCAGGCGTTGTGTCGCGAGCTCACCGCCGTTCACGACGTCACGCGCTCGCTCAGCAAGGCGATCGCCAACGGGCACAGCATCGCCAACCTCACCGAGATGCAGGCCGCGCTCCCCCCGGTCGAGCACCCGGTCGTGATCGCCCACCCGGAGACCGGCGCGCCGGCACTCTTCGTGAACGTCAACTCGACGACCCGCCTCGTGGGCCTCGGCGAGCGCGAGAGCGAGACGCTCCTCCACTTCCTCTTCGAGCACGTGAAGTCGCCGGAGTTCCAGGTCCGCGTGAAGTGGGACACGCGGACCCTGGTCTTCCTCGACAACCGCTGCACCCAGCACTACGCCGTCCCGGACTACGACGAGCGCCGCGTCCTCCACCGCGTCGCGATCGAGGGGACGGTCCTCTCGGCCGCCGGAGCGCCGACTTCGTGAGCCGCGCGCGCCTGATCCTCCAGGCCGACGACTTCGGGATGTGCGACGCAGTCAACGAGGGGATCGCGCAGGCCTTTCGGGCGGGCACCGTCTCCCAGGCCTCGGTCATGGTCCCCTGCCCCGCCTTCGAGTCCGCCGCCGCCCTCGCGCGCGAGCTCGGGATTCCGGTCGGCGTCCACGGCACGCTGAACTGCGAATGGGACCATCTCCGCTGGGGCCCGCTCACCGAGGGAGCGACCCTCGTCGAAGGCGACGGCACCCAGCACCGGACCGTCGCCGCCGCCGCCCTGGCCCTCGACCCCGCCGAAGCCGGCGCCGAGCTCCTCGCCCAGCACGCACGCCTCGCGGAGGCGGGCCCGGCGCCGGTCTACATCGACTGCCACATGGGCCCGAGCAGCCGGGAGGGATACACCGAGGCGTGTCGCGCGACCGGCCTCCCCTTCCTGTATCCGATGATCGACGCGTCGCTCCGCTTCGACTCGATCGAGATGCTGAGCGACAAGCCCGCTCGCAAGAAGAGACGCTGGCTTCGCAACCATCTGAAGCGCCTCGCGCCCGGCACGACCCATCTCGTGGTGAGCCACCCCGCGACGGACGCGCCCGAGCTCCGCGGCATCACGCGCGAAGACAACGACAACTACGTCTGGGCCGTCCCGCACCGGACGTCGGATCTCGATCTGCTCGTCGACCCGGACCTGCCAAAGCTCTTCGACGAGCTCGACGTCGAGCTGATCACCGCCGCGGACGTCTGAGCGCCGACTCAGCGCGGGGATCGCCACGATTCGTTGCGCGCGCCGAAGCACAGCCCGCCTATCATGGTCGGGCTCGTTCCGGAGGCGTCCCGCCATGTTCCCCCTCGATTCGGTCCCGCTTCTCGGCGTCTGGCTCGCCACCTTCCTCTTCGCCGGCGCGGTCTCGCTCTTCTCCTCGGGCTTCGCCGTCTTCTTCGAGCGCGTGGCGACGCGCTTCCGCATCTTCGACGTCGAGGTCCCGGCGGACCAGCTCCGGCTCGAGAGACGCGCCTACCTCCGCTTCCTGCTGCTGCTGGCCACCTGCGCCACGCCCTTCCTGGGGCTCGGCTGG
The DNA here is from genome assembly GCA_024742285.1 of bacterium. Taxonomy (NCBI): domain Bacteria; species bacterium. The sequence continues at coordinate 81,361 of JANSYR010000008.1, forward strand.
ATCCGATTCGGCGCGGAGGAGCCGCTCGCGATCGCGTGGACCTTCGCCGCGATCTGGACCGGCTTCGAGATCTACTACTACGCGCTCCACCGCGGACTCCACACGAAGGCCCTCTACCGCTTTCACGCCCATCACCACGAGTCCCGCGTGACGACCGCGTGGACGGGGCAGTCGCTGTCGGTCGTGGAAGCCCTCGGCTGGATCGCGGGGCTGCTCGTGATCCCGGCGCTGATCGGCTTGTTCGCCCCCCTCAGCTGGGAGGGCTTCCTGCTCTACTTCGTGGCGAACACGTTCGTGAACGTCGCGGGCCACGCGAACGTCGAGCTGAACCCGATCTCCGCCCGCGCCGCGACCTGGCTCGTCCACCCCTGGCTCTACCACTCGCTCCACCACGCGCGCTTCCGGAACCACTACTCATTCGCGAGCACCTTCATGGACCGGCTCTTCGGGACCGAGTGGAAGGACTGGCGCGAGCTGCACGGGCGCGTGATCGCGGGCGAAGCGCTCCCGAGTCTCAACGAGCGAGGAGCGGCGGAGCGCTAGTCGCTGCCGCCTTCCGCGTCCGCGTCGCCGTCCCCGTCGCCTCCGAAGAAGACCTCGAAGGGGGTCCCACTCCAGTCTTCCTTGCGGTGGAAGCCGTCGAAGCGGGAGGTCGGACCGTGGTTCGTGACCTTGAAGAGGGTGTTCTTCTGGAAGGACGAGCCGCCATCGATCGCGATCGTCTGGCCGGTCACGAAGGTCGAGGCCGGTGAGAGCAGGAACGTGACGACGGCCGCGACCTCGCTCTCGGTCCCGAGGCGAGCGGCGGGCACGACGCGAGCCCCGTCGACCCCCGCCTGCTGGATCGGCGGCGGATAGGTCCGCATGCCCGACGAGAGGATCGTACCCGGTGCCACGCAGTTCGTGCGGATGTCGTAGCGCGACCATTCGAGGGCGAGGGTGACCGAGAGGTTCTCGATCCCGGCGCGGGCGGCGGCGCTGTGGGCCATCCCGACGTAGCCGCTCCGGATGTCGGCGAGCATGTTCACGACGGAGCCGCCGTGCTCCTTCATGCTCGCCTCGAAGACCGCTCGGGTGACCTGGAAGGTCCCGTTCAGGTTCAGGTCGACGACCTTCCGGAAGGCGCTCGACGAGATCTTCTCGGCCGGAGCGGCAAACTGCCCGCCGGCGTTGTTGTAGAGCCCGCGGATCGGCCCCACCCGCTCGACGACCTTCGCGACGGCGCCCGTCACCGACTCGTCGTCGCGGACGTCCATCGTCTCGAAGTCGCAGACGCCCCCGTCCGAGCGGATCTCCTCGGCGGTCTCCGCCAGAACCTCCTCCCGGCGGCCGCAGAGCACGACCCGCGCCCCGAGGCTCGCCAGCTCGTGGGCGGTGCAGCGACCGAGGCCGGTTCCGCCGCCGGTGATCAGGACGGTCTGCCCGTCGAAGAGGCCGGGTCGGAAGATGCTGTCGTAGCCGCCCATCTCGATCGCTCCCTCGTCTCGCGAAGGCTTCGAGCCTAGCGGAGCGCGCCGATTCCCCTCGGGGCAAACGCGGTGCGAGTGGCCTTTCGGAGGCCACCCCCTGCCCGATTCCGTCCGATTTCGCGCCTTCTTTCTCGACGACGGCCCGAACGAGGCCGCCCACCGGACCCACCCGAATCCCCGGGCCCGGCGCAAAGAAAGAGACGACGAAAATGATGATCCGAACCCTCCTCCTCGCCGCGCTCGCGGCCCTGATCGCGACGCCGGCGTTCGCGGCGGACCGCGACGGCGACGGTGTCGACGACACCGTCGACAACTGCCTCTTCGTGGCGAACCCGGACCAGCGCGACACCAACGGCGACGGCTTCGGCAACCGCTGCGACGCCGACCTCAACGACGACGGCCTGGTCACGACTGCCGACTTCGGGGCCTTCTTCAGCGTATACGGACGGACCGACGACGATGCCGACTTCGACGGCAACGGCCTCGTGACGACGGCCGACTTCGGCGTCTTCTTCGACCTGTTCGGACGCCCGGTCGGCCCCGGCGCCCTCGCGATCGACCCGGAGCCCATCACCTGCAACGGCGGCTTCTGCACGATCCAGGTCGCCCCCGGCATCGACCTCGAAGCCGCAGGCGAAGACATCGAGGAGCTCGTGCTCGGCTTCTACTCCGTCCGCGGCGACGCCCAGATCTACACCGACGAAGGCGGCGTGATCCTCGGCGACGCCGAGCTCGTGATCGAGCCCGGCGCCGGCATGCTCGGCACCTCCCTCTCCCCCGACTACGAGATCGGCAAGCTTGCGGGCGGGCCGGCGACGATCCTGCCCGAGCGCGTGAACGTCGAAGCGCTCCTCGGCGCGGACATCGACGTCGAGATCCCGCTCTACGACGACGCCTGGTACGTGCTCTTCTCGACCGAAGGCGCGCTCCAGTTCGACCTCGACTTCCTGATCGGCAACCTCGAGTTCGGCTGGGGCCGACAGTCCTGGCGCATGGTCCTCGACCCCGTCGATCCCTTCCTCTACGTGGGCAGCACCGACGCGGTCCCGATCCCGGTCCTCGGCCGCCTCACGAACCAGATCGCGCCCGGCGTCGGCCTCGACGTGACCGAGGTGGGCTCCGGCTACGGCGTCTCCTTCTCCGGCCGGATCCCCTTCGAGCCCGAGGTCCCCGCGGCGATCGCCGAGACGCTCCCCGAGGTCCAGGGCGACTCGATCTTCTACGGGAGCTTCGACCTCGCGACCCTGACGCCGCAGCTTCCGCTCGTCGCCTTCGAGGTCCGCGTCGAGGGCATCGCGATCACCGACGAAGACCCGGACGAGAACGGCGCCTTCGTCTTCTTCGGCTCGGACGAGACCTCCCGGGACCGCATCCGCGCGATCACCGGAACCACCACCCCGAACGTCACGATCCCGCTCCTCCCCGGCCTCGAGTTCGACCTCGACTTCGCGGGCGACGAGGAGCCGATGCCCCTGACCGTCATCTCCTCGAAGACGGACATGGACACCGCGAACCCGCGCCGCGAAGCCTGGGTCGCCCTCGACGTCTGGAGCCTCGACGCCCTCCGTGGGGACGCCGCCGACTGGATCTCCATGCCGGGTGAGCGAGTGGCTTCGGTCCTCTACTTCGGGCCCGAGGAGGACGACAACTTCTTCCGCATGGCGACCGAGCGCGTCGTCGAGATCGATGCCGCGCGGATGGCCGCGATCCACGGCGTCGAAGCGAGCGAGCTCCTCGTCGACCAGTCGATCTTCGAGATCGACGCCCGACGGATCGAGTACACCTCGGAGAGCTTCATCGAATCGATCCACCCCGACGTGACGTACACCGCGAGCAGCTCGCTGCGGTTGATCCTCCCGACCTCGAACGCGTCGGCCTTCGATCTCCTGATCGAGAACGAAGCCGAGCTCGGCGGGATCGCGCTCCGAAGCTACGGCAAGCAGCTCACCGCGGACAGCTACCGCCACTGGGGTCGCTACCAGACCCCGAACTGGGGCTACGCGCTCGAGGGTTCGTTCTCGGCCGAAGGCGCCTGGCTCGAAGGCTCGACGAACGCGCGCCTCCCCTACCGCTACGCGGCGGTCGACCAGGTCGCGGACATCGCGGGCCGGATCGCGGCGACGGAGGAGGCCGAGCGCCTCGCGGACGCCGACTATCAGGCCAACCTCATCGCCCTTCGCGACTACCAGCGACGCCTCGAGCAGGAATCGGCCGCCCTCGAGGACGAACGCGCCGCGCTGCGCACCGCCCAGAACTGGCTCGCCACGAAGCGCGACGAGCTCGACGACGCGCGGAACCGCAATTGTGGCACCTGCCGCTGGTACGACGCGCCGTGCCTCGCCCGCGTCTCGGCCTGCGTCGCCTGGAAGGCGGCGGCGGTCCCGACCCTCGAAGGCGCGGTCGCGGTCGCCCAGGCAGGCGTCAGCCTCGCCCAGGGTGCCCTCGCCCGGGTCCAGGCGGGCTACGACGAAGCGGCGCTCCTCGTCGCCGGCGCCCAGCGCGCGGTCGATCTGGCGCTCGACGCCCGGGACGACGCCCGGGAGGCACTGGTCGGGCTGCGCGCCGAACGCGACGCGCTGCCGCTCGAGGACGGCGTGATCGACGCCCGTGTGGCGCTCCGCCTCACGCGGGACGGCCTGACCGGCACCGTGAGCGGCACCTTCCAGGGCGCCAACTTCGGCGAAGGCGTCGTCGTCAACGACGCGACGGGCTCGCGGGCCTGCTTCGTCGTCCCCCAGACGGACGAGGAGCTCTGCGCGCCGCTCTAGGCGGGACGTTCCTCCTCGCCCTGCCCACGAGCCGGGTCGTCCTTCGGTACGGCCCGGCTCCGTCGTTCGAGGGTGACCGGGAGCCCGGGGGCCGCGAGAGCGAGCGAGCTAGTCTGGGTCGCGATGCCGAAGACCCCGATCAAGATCGAAGGCGTAGTCGCCCCCGGCTTCGAGTCCGTCCGCGACCTCTACGCCCGCAACATGGCGACGCTCGAGGAGCGGAACACCCAGCTCTGCGTCTATCGCCGCGGCGACAAGGTCGTCGACCTCTGGGGCACCCAGATCGACGACACGAACTTCGCGCCGGACACGTTGGTGAACATCTTCAGCAGCGGAAAGAGCATGGAAGCGATCGCGCTCGCCTCGCTCCACGGCCGGGGCCTCCTCGACTACGACAAGCGGATTGCCGACTACTGGCCCGAGTTCGCCCGGAACGGCAAGCAGGACCTGACCGTCGCCGACCTGATGCGCCACGAAGGCGGGCTCGCGAGCTTCGACCAGTCGATCGACCCGGAGTCGCTCTTCCCCGCGAACATCAAGAAGAACCAGGTCGGCGCCGTCATCGAATCCCAGACGGCCCGGTTCCCCGAGCGGGACGACACCCGCCGCGAGTACCACGCGATCACACGGGGCTGGGTCGCCAACGAGATCTTCCGGCGGATCGACCCGGCGGGCCGCACGATCGGCGACTTCCTGCGCGAAGAGGTCGCCGACCCGCTCGACGTCGACGTCTACGTCGGGCTGCGCGAGCCGGAGCTCTCCCGCGTCTCGCCCGTCGTGATCCTCTCGTTCCTCTTCGTCTTCCTCCAGAGCCTGATCCCGCGCTTTCTGGGCCGCCGGATCGAGAAGAACTTCTTCCAGCTCGCCGGCCGGATCCTCCGTATCCTGCGCGGTGCCCGTGGCGGGACCGTCCGAGGCTCGGTCCCGCCGATCCGGGGCGGCAAGGGCCTGCCGGACTTCAACTCGCGCGAGGTCCGCATGGGCGAGACCCCCTCGGCGAACACCCACTCGAACGCCCGCAGCCTGGCGAAGATCGCGGCGATGCTCGCCTCGGGCGGATCCTTCGGAGGCCATCGGGTCCTGAGCCCCGAGGCGTGCGAGGCGATGCACGCGAAGGCGACGCCGGCGGACATGATCATCATGCCCACCGCGTTCTCCCAGGGCGGCGTCAACGCCTTCGGACCGACGGACGTCGGCAGCGCCGACCTCGAGCGCGCCCTCAACGACGGGCGCGAAGGCTTCTTCGGCTGGATGGGCTTCGGCGGCTCGATCTTCCAATGGCACCGCGAGCTCGAGATCGGCTTCGGCTACGTGCCGACGTCGCTCCACGCCCTCGACCTCTTCAACGAGCGCGGCAAGGAATATCAACGCGAAGTCCTGCGCTGCGTCGCGAAGCTCGGCGCGTAGCCATGGAAATCGACTACATCGCGGTCGCGGTCCCCGCCTTCTTCGTCCTGATCGCCGTCGAGCTCTGGATCGCGCGTCGTCGCGGGCACGCCTACTACCGTCTGAACGACTCGCTGAACGACCTCGCGACCGGCGTGCTCCAGCAGCTCGTCACGCTGCTCTTCGCGGCCACGATCGTCGCGGGGTACTTCTGGATCCACGCGACTCATCGGCTCTTCGACCTGTCCGCCGACAGTCTCCTCGTGTGGATCGGCTGCTTCGTTGGCGTCGACTTCGCCTACTACTGGTTCCACCGCCTGAGCCACGAGATCAACTTCCTCTGGGCGGCCCACGTCGTCCACCACCAGAGCGAGGAGTACAACCTGACGGTGGCGCTCCGGCAGAGCGCGCTCCAGCCGTTCATGTCGATTCCGTTCTACTGGCCCCTCGCCCTGCTGGGTGTCCCGCCGCTGGTCTTCCTCGCCTGCTCGTCGTTCAACACGCTCTACCAGTTCTGGATCCACACGCGCGAGATCGGGACCCTCGGCCCCCTCGAGCAGATCCTGATGACCCCCTCCCACCACCGCGTCCACCACGGACGCAACCCGATCTACATCGACCGGAACCACGGCGGCACGTTCATCGTCTGGGACAAGCTCTTCGGCACCTTCGAGCCGGAGAGCGAAGAGGTCGTCTACGGCGTGACGAAGCCCCTCGCGAGCTGGAATCCGGTCTGGGCCAACCTCGACTACTGGATCGACCTCGCCCGGGCCGCGCGTGCGACCCGGCGGGGGCGCGACAAGCTCCTCGTGTTCCTGGCGCGGCCGGGCTGGATGCCGACGGACCTCGGCGGATTCCAGGCCGCGCCCCCGCTCTCGTCCGACCTCACCAAGTTCGACCCGACCGTCGACCGCCGCATGGCCGCCTACGCGACGTTCCAGTTCGTGCAGGGCGTCGGCCTCTCGGTCGTGTTCCCGCTCCTGTACCCGAACCTCGGCACCCCCGCCCGGATCCTGATCGTGGTCGGGATCGTCTGGAGCCTCGTGAACGTGGGCGCGCTCTTCGACGGCGCGCGCTGGGGCGCGGTGTCCGAATGGGTGCGGATCGTCCTGACACCGATCGTCGCGATCGCCCTCCTCCCGCTGCCCACCGGCGCGATCGCCTCGGTCGCGCTCCTCGCGAATCCGGTGCTCGCGTTCCTCGTCGGGCTGCGTCCCGGTGAAGACGACGGCGTCCGTGGCGGCTTCAGTGACCGGGCGGGCGAGGCGTTGGATCGCTGAAGTAGCGGCCCGGCGTCGTCCCCATGGCGCTGCGGAACATGGCGATGAACGCGCTCGGCGTGTCGAAGCCGACCTCGAGCCCGACCTCGGTCACGCTCCGTCCCTGCGCGAGCCCCTCGAGCGCGCGCAGCAGTCGCACCTGACGCTGCCAGCGACCGAAGCTCATGCCCGCCTCGGCGTGGAAGAGCCGCTCGAGGGTCCGCTCGCTGGCGCCCGCGACCCGCGCCCACTCGGCGCGCGAGCGGCGGTCGGCCGGGTCGCGCTCGAACGCGCGGGCCACCTCGCGGGCGCGCGGGTCGGAGAGCGTCGGCAGATGCAGAGGCGCGACCTCCGCGGTGCGGAGCTCGTCGCGGAGGACCGCGGCCACGTTCGCCTCGGGTCCGTCGGCGGGATAGTCGGGGCCGAACTCGACCGCGCGCAGGATCAGCGCCCGGAGGAGCGGACTGACCTGCACGACCCGACAGCGCGCGCCGTCGAGGCTCGCGAAGGCGGGATCGAGGTAGACGGTGCGCAGCTCGACCACGCCGACCATGTCGATCGCGTGGTCGGCGAAGGCCGGCACCCAGACCGCCCGCGCCGGCGGCACGATCCAGAGCCCGTGCGCCGTGCGGACCTTCATCACCCCGCTCGCAGCATGGATCAGCTGCGCGGCGTCGTGGCGGTGGAGTGGAATCGGCCGATCCGGCCCGTGATCGTCGGCGAGACCGAGCACCGGCACCCGGAGCCCGAGGGCGACCAGCGGCGGATCGGATTGACGGCTTTGCGACATCGAATGTCAGAATAGGCGCAGATCGCCACCCCCGTCGATGGCATCCTGCCCTCGTTCCCGCCCCCATCCACCCGAGGAGACCCGCCATGTCCGAAATCGTCCTCCGAAAACTCTGGACCTACCCGGTGAAGGGCTGCCAGGGCGTCGCCCACGACGAAGTCCCCGTGACGACGCTCGGCATTCCCGGCGACCGCGGCTTCGCGATCTGGAAGGACGGCGCCCTCGTCGACCAGAAGGAGACGCCACGGGTGGCGTCGATCGGCGCGCACGTCGACCTCGAGGCGGGCACGCTGACGCTCCGCCACGCCGAGGCCGGCGAGCTCGTGCACGAGATCCGCGCCGACGGAGCGCGACGTCCCGGACGCTGGGTGCTCGACGAATTCGAAGCCCTCGACCAGGGCGACGTCGCGGCGGAGTGGCTCTCCGACGTCCTCGGGGAGCCCGTCCGCCTGGTGGCCGCCGACGAGGCCTGGCGGATCAACTTCCCGATCCCGCAGATGGCGCTCCTCCACGACCAGCCGAAGCGGGCCTTCACCGCCGCCTCGCCGATCTCGATCGCCAACGTGGCGTCGCTCGCGGCGTTGAACGCCCGGCTCGAGGCCCCGGTGCCGATGGAACGATTCCGGATGAACGTCGTGATCGACGGACTCGAGGCCCACGCGGAGGACACCCTGGACGAGGTCCGGGGCGAGTCCGTACGACTGCGGCACGTCACGCCCGCCGAGCGCTGCGTGATCGTCTCGACCGACCAGCGAACCGGCGAGCGGGACCGCTCCGACCTGCTCCGCTCGCTCCCGAAGAAGTCGAAGGAAGACCGCTTCGGGAGCGGACGGATCTTCGGCACCTACCTCCGCGTCGAGACCGAAGGCACCTTGCGGGTCGGCGAGCGACTCGAAGTGATGTCCATGGAAGCGGCGTTCTGCTAGCCTCGGGCGGCCCTCAGGTCTCCGTGGTCTCCACGGATTGCCTCGACGTCGTCTCGGCCGTTCGTTCGGTCCCGACGGCACCGCGCGCCGGTAGCTCAGCTGGATAGAGCATCAGGCTTCGAACCTGAGGGTCGGGGGTTCGAATCCCTCCCGGCGTACCATAAATTCCCTTTGAAATCGCCAAGTTCCGTTAGGTCACCTTCATCGTCTGAAACGGTGTTTTCGTCCATTGTGACCAAATTGTGACCAACTGTGACCATCGTGAGCCCGTCGAGTGCGTCGACGACGCCGTGCTCTTCGGGGTCCGGCAGCAAATGGCCATAGGTGTCGCACGTGATTTGGATGCTCGAGTGCCCGAGCCAACGTGAGACCTTGAAGATGGGCACGCCGGCCAGGAGCAGGTCCGTTGCGAACGTGTGCCGCAGGTCGTGAAACGGCTTGGGGTGACCTTCGATCCCGGCACTCTTCACGATGCGCTTGAAGCGGTCTCCGAAGCGCCGGTCGTCCTGGACGGACGCCGTCTTTCGAACGGACGGGAAGAGCCATTCGCCTCGGTCCCGCTTCGCGTTGAAGACGATCTGGTCCTGAAGAACCGAGGCGAGCTCGGTCGATAGCGGAAGGGTTCGCCGCGACTTCTCGGTCTTCGGGTTATCCACCTTTCCGTCGATGATGCGGCGCCGAACGTGGAGATACCGGTCGACGAGGTCGACATCGTCCGGCCTCAACCCGAGGACCTCGGAGCGCCGGAGCCCGGCGCGCAGTCCCAGGAGGGCGCCAGCGTAAATCCAGCGGTCTTTCTTCTTCGCCGCCTTCAGGAGCTTGTCTCTCTCCTCGATCGTGTAGGGCTGCGCGCCACTCCCCTCGGCTGGAAGCTCATCCGTTCGCAGACCTGCCGCCTTCAGGAGCTGCGCCTTGTTGGCGAACGGATTCTTGCTCAGGATGCCCTGAACACTGACGGCATCCTCGAAGGCGCTCTGAAGAGCTCCGACAAGATTCGCGACGGTCTTCCTCGACCGCCTCCCCTCTTCGCCGTCAATCAAATGGCGGACAATCGCAAGGGCGTCGGAACGGGAGATTTCGGCGAGGAGCTTCGAGCCAATCAGAGGCTTCACCTCGCGAACGGCCTGCGCGTAGGTGAGGTACGAGCCGGGCCGAAGGCCACCTTCGACGCGAGCGAGCCAATCTTCCGTGTGCTTCGCGAATGTGAGCCCGCGCTGGGGCTCGCTCGGAAACGGCGTCTTCCCGAGAAGCATCCTGGCTTCGACTTGCTTCGCGAGTTTCTCGGCGAGCTCGCGGTTCGACGTGTCGGCGGATCTCCGGATACGCTGGCCATTCCATCGAAAGTCCAGCCACCAGACGTCTCCGCGTCGTCGCAGCCTTACCGCCATTCTCGCTATTCCGGCTCCCGTCCGAGTCGCTCGAGCAGAGTACCTAACTCACCCTGAAGATCACGCTCGGGCTGCTCTCCGTATTGGCGGAGCCATTCGAGGAACTCGGAAACAACGACCAGCACACGTCGACCGACGCGATACGAAGGCATTCCGCGCTCTCGGGTCCATTGGCGAAGCGTCTTCTCGTCCACCCCGACCATTCGCCCTAGCTCCGAAACACTTACGGCGATCCGCTCTCTTGGCTCGACGAAGCGGGCCGCAGACGGTCGACCTTCGGCTTGGTTCAAATCCGCAGACACGTGCACCTCCTTCTAGATGGAGCGGCCATCGCCGTGGTCGGATCAATCGAGGCTCGCGCGAGACGGGCAAGTCGACCGAGGTTGGATGGCAAGCGGCCATCCTCTTGCTCATCACCCGGACACGATTCTACTGCGCGCGTTCGCCTAATGGCGCGAAAGTTCGGGCGCTGACAATATTCGGAAGTCGTGGCGAGTCAGAAGATTCACGATGCCGCGCGACGGGAAGAGTTGGACCGAGTTGTCGCGCGTCGACGCCGGAACTCATCACGAGTCAGCTCATGTCTTGCTGAGAGCAACTGGTTCACACGAGACATCACAAGCAGGTCGAAACCGACGACATCGCGGGTGCCAAGGTCTGCGAGGAGTTCGTTTCGAACGGCCTCTTCAATCTCCGATAGTTCTCCTGAGTCATGGTTGCTGCGAATCCTTGCAAGTTCATCTCTCTGCCATTCCTCGAACGATTCTCTTCGCTTTGGCAAAGCAAGCTGGCGGCGCCGGCTCGCGCTTTGGCGCTTCGATTCAATCGCGTCATCGACGTATTGAAGAATCGCGCCAAAGTTCTCCATTTCGAAGCGGGTGCATTGGGCGCGCTTCAATCCAAACGTGAGAATATATTCAGCCGTGAGCACGCCGTGCGCCGCGATTAGGGAATCAGCCTGCTCGATTTCCCTCTCGGTCGGATGACGGGTCGCCGAATGACCGCGAGCCTTGTGAAATCGACGAACGAGTTCGACTGACTCCTGGGTGAATTCTTCCGTTTCAGGACCTGCACACACCTTCTTGGGTGTGTGAGTCTGGTTCATTGAATGGCTCTTGTTCGTGTCGGCCGGGCGTGAGTCACGCATCCCCGACACAGGGCCATTGCCTGTGTCGCCTTTTGTCGACACAGGGGGAAGCCGTGCGGCCCCCGATTTCCGAGCTTTTCGGTCATCAAAGATTCCGAGACCCGATATCGGTTGAATCGAATAGACATTGTTTCCCCAGCGGCCGCCCGATGACGTCATCCGACGAGTCTTCTCGACTCGAAGCACCGGCCGTCCTTCGAACCGATACGCGGCTAGAGACCGAATTCTCTTGTTCGCTTGCTGGCGGCCAATTCCCAGGTCGCGCGCAACACGTGCCTGGCTCGGACGACATTGGCCATCTGCGTCCATATACGTCGCGAGGCAGCAGAGCGTTCGCCAGCGGATATCGCCGATGTCAGCAAGGAGGCCCGAATCCCGAGCCGCGAAGTACATTTTCACGAACATCCGGGACAGTGTGTTGCCAGTCGCGACGTCAGTTTCATACTGACGCTCCACACTCACGAGCGGCTGACGCTTCTCGGCACCCATCGCGGTCAGCCCACCCGCCGCCCTGGCCTCAATGGCCCCTGCCGAGCCAGAAAACGCCGACCCGCATTGGCAGTTGCCTCGAGGCGAGCCAATTCTGTTCGAAGCGCATTCTCCGCAAGCGAAGCCAGCGAAAGGCAATGCGGTGGTCCTGAGAGTGCGAAAACTGCATCTCGAATCGATTCCGCCAAGTCCGCCGGCAGATTGAACGGAACCTTCACCTTCGAAGTCGCCTTCGCGTCCAAAACGGACTGAGATTCAAACTTCGGCTGATAAGCGGCCGCAGAGGTCGCGCCACGCGAATCTCGTCCGTTCTGAGACGATTTCGACTCCTCAGACAGCAACCCGTCGCCCATCGCGTCTCGCAACAGGCTCGATCCGCCGGGAATTTTCGGAAGAGTGTTTCTAGGAGGCATAGATTCGAACCTCCCTTCGCCCCTCCTCCTGAGCTGCAGCGATGCGGCTGAGTAACTCGGCACCCACCTCACGAAAATCGACCGCGCCGATACTAGCGGGCATGTATTGGTTGACCGGCCGCTGAAACGCATGGGATTCGCCAACATGCGTGCTCTCTCGAATCACGCCATCGAGCACATCCACCCCGAATAGCTCGCGTAGCCACGATTCGACTTGGCGATGCTGGAGTCGCGGCTGCATTCGGGAAACGACGATTCCGAGCAACTCCAAGTTTTCATTCAGTTGAGCCTGAACGTCCTGTGCCAGCCGGAGGATCGTCAGGATCGGGGTCCGACTCGCGGATTTCGGTTCAACCGGAATGAGCAGATAGTCCGACGCGACGAGTGCGTTCACCGTCACGAGGCCAAGACTCGGCGGGCAATCCAAGAGAACAAGGTCCCACTCCTCGGGAAGTTGCGACATCGACCGTGCGAGCAGCCGCTCGGCCGCGAGCTGCCCCGAAACACACCGGTCGAACGAGGCGAACCCGCTCCCGCACGGAACAACATCGAGCTCTACCGGACTCGTTCGAACAAGGTCGGCGAGCGGCCAGGCATGTGACACTGCCTGACAGAGCGCAGAGCCGTACGGCTCATCGTCTGGAAGCTCCCCCGGACTTCGAAGCCCGAGCCATTCCGTTGCAGTCGCTTGCTGGTCCAGGTCGACGACCAGGACTCGGAGACCGCGTTCGCGAAGCGCGCCTGCGAGACAGACTGCGGCACCGCTCTTACCGACTCCCCCCTTGTGGTTGGCAATGGCTATGGTTTTCATTCTCCTCCCGTGTGATGACTACCGATTCGTCCGATGCTCCCATTGGGAGCGTTGCTTCCTCCCCTATCGCCTGAGGTCGCTGCATCCGTCAAGAAGAATATTTTCGGGACTGGCACGACCACTCTCATCGCCGCCATTCGGACCCTTTGAGTCCTACGGTTCCATTGAAGCCATCAATCCCATTGGTTCCAATCTCTCGTGATGACTTCTACGACTCCGTACGGTAGAAGCACATCATCAGGCCTCCGGGCCTGTGGTCGTCAGGAAGTGGAGCGGGTAGGACATCCAACCTGCCGCACTGACCGGCCGAGATGGGGATACGTGCCCGGTAAAGCGACTACCAATCGCCTAAGGGTCCAGGGTTCACCTTCTGGAATGCGCATTTCCCTGTAGCGCTGAGTGCCTCGAGAGGGGCTCGCTCAGTGCGACGGAGGCTCGTCGGACTAATCCTTTCTACGTCTCGTAGAGAACTAATCCCGGCGTTCTATCCGATGACCGAAGCCACGGACGGCATCGAAGAAGGGCGACGGAGGAAAACCGTCGGTCGGGATGCGTGAATATCACGCGAAACGGCCGACGGCCGCATACATTCGAAGTGGGTACCGCGCTCGTGCAATGCGAGCGCCCAGACCTGCCCAGGGGGTTCGGGCTTGGCCGTCATGGCCGAGTTCGCTCAACCTGGCTCGCGCAGGGAGCCCCGATCGTGGTGACACGACGGGCCGAGTCCGAAACCGGGACTCGGGTATCGGCCTAAACCGCCGAACGTGAAGAGCTCAACTGTGAAAGGCGTAACCGGTCGTGCGGGAGTGCTTGCGAGGAAATTTTCGAGAAGACGGTGCCGAACCGCGAAAAACTCCGCTGAGTGGGTAAGGGGGCCCTTCTGGCTTCGTCCCCCAGAAATCTCGAGGTGTAACGCCTCGAGGAAACTGCGGCTTGCTGGGAAGCGAGCGCGTATCAGCGTAGGACCGCCCGTAGTAGCCGGGCTGAGCGACGTGATCTCGAAATTGACGATGTATGCGAATCCGGGAAGCGGTCGAGGAGCCGGTGTGGTGACCGGTGCCTGGCAAGGTAGCCAGGTGTTTCAAACCCTCGAGCGTGGGAGCGGGTCCTGAGTAGCAGATACCGAGAGGTGCACGAGAGCGCGGCAAGGCAGTCGCGCGCTCGTCCTCCGAGAACCGGGTGGTGCCGTTCTCGAAAAGAGGAGACGAAAGGGACGACAGGGCATTCAGCCCATCTCGGTCCGGTCCGGAGGCCCCCAAAAACGGGGACTTCCGCATCCGGAAGGGAGTGAACGCGGCCAGATGGGACGGGCTCCGGGAGGAGCCTGCCCCACCTGGCGGTGGAATGACGGCAGACAGGATAGGTGCGCCCAATTTCTGGGATCACCGATTCGGCTGCCGCCTCCCGATACGATCGGTGGGTTGGGGTGAGGGCACATTGCTAGGCGATGCGCCCTGCCCCTTCTCGCCATTCGCGTGACGGTTGAAGTAGCGGACGAAGTCTGTAACGTGCGGTTTTGATGGGTCTTTGTTTCGAAGACTTGTCGGAAGGATTTGTGCTTTGGTGGATTGTGCCGTGAACAATCCCCACTCTTCATGGGTGTCATGCGCGGGAATTCCAATCGGCGGGCTTCCGAATGCGTCGGCCACGGGCGTCGATGACGACGTCTGGGAACTGAGCGTGTTTGAGAACCTGGAGCGGCAGAAGTCGGGCCCGGTGTGCGGCGCCTCTCAGTTCGACCGCCGCGCCCCGGTCTGGATGGCGCGCCGGCACATAGACGACGATTTCTTTCTCGGGAAACCGTTTCCGAATGAGCGCGAGCGCCGGCACCAGGTCCGAATCCCCGCTCACCAGAATCAGCCGATCACATTCATCCTGATAGGCGTCATCGACCATCGTGATGCCGATCGTCACGTCCGTTCGCTTCTCTTCGGGCCATGCGAACCGCCTGGGCCCTGCCATCGAGCACCCCGCGACCCGACATCGAACCCGCCGCGTCTTGAACCGGCCAAGCGTCACTTCAACGAGTGGTGTGGTCTCGAGCGCTCGAAGATGCGTCCTCTGAGCAATCCGCTCGTGCCCCATCATGAGTGCGGAGAAAAAGCGGACCCTGCGCAGGTCATCATGCGGCAGGAGAAGGCGAAACAACCGCTCTAGGTCGAGCCATGCCTCAGACGTGCCTCGCAGGGCTCCATAGAAGAGATTGAATCCATCGACGTAGACAATTGTGCGGTTCTTCAAGGCCCTCCGAATGTCAGTTCCAGCGACGAATACAAGAAAGGCAGCCCTATAGGCTGCCCAAACCGGCCTGCCCAGCCGGGGAGTCGTGTTAGGTCCATTATTGTTCGGAATGGTAGAGATTGTCGAGGACAATCACGAATTCATGACTTGGTCAGCCGCGAAGCACCGCAACCCTCATGATATCAGCAACGGTATACCGTGAAGCCAGCCAGCAGGCGGCAGCCATGGCGAATGCGAAGGGGAGAGAAAAAATTGCGTCACTCTGCGGCGCGCACCGCATAACATTTAGTGCAGGGAGATAGAGGGGGATGGAAGGAGACGACAATGTACCGTTGTCAAACGACCACCCTCGAAGGATTTGTGCAGCAGCTCGTCTGCTACATCGCGAGTGGCTACCGCTATTTCGTGGTGGGGCAAATCCCAGAACACAAAGACCCCCAACGGGTCGACCAGAACGTCATCGAGAAGTACGGCATCGCGCTGTCCAAATACCAGCGTGCGCGCCGTAAGCAGAAGGGCGAGGCCAGCGTCCAGTACCTGCGCTTTCAGAACTTCTTCGTGCTGATTGCGACGCCACCGGTCGGCGCTCACGAGTTTTACAGCGCCGAAGCCAATGCGATTCGGGACATTCGAAAGCAGCCCATTCGCTGCGCCGGCTACTCCATCAGTTGTCGGCAGGACGGCTCCGCGGCCCGCGAAGGCATTCAGCGCTGGCGGGCACACGTCCGCATCGATAGGGAGCCGTTTCTTGAGCTCAAGGCAGCGCTCCTCGAAGCTTCGACGCGGAGAAGTCGCCGCGAGCTCGAATTGACGCTCCGAGAAATTCCCTATGAACCCTATGCGCCTATTCGGCGACAGCTACTGGAAATCCTTCGCGCCATGAACATTCGACGTGATGGCGCTGACCTTCAGCCGCTCCGGTCTCGCTGCCTCCGGTTCCGACGAGTCCCCGTACTTCCATTCGGTTCGGACGAGTCGGGGCGAAGCCAACCGGCGATCCTCGCGGCTATCGCATTGCTCGGTCTGCTCGTCTTCGCCTGGCAGGTCGAGGAAGCACGGTTCGTGATGGCCGTTCTCGTGGTGTACCTGCTGCTCCGCGAGCCATGAATCCGGGCGTGCCTTCCGGAATCGCCGCGAGAACGCCGACCTCAGTTTCCGGGGGAAGTCCAGGCGCTAAAGACAAGAACCCACTCATTGCCCCCTACGATGCCGGGGGCGCGGCCGAGTGGCGGACTCATTCTCGCGACGCGCCCTACAGAACACCTCGCTCACGTGAGAGCTCAATACGAAGCGACGCTTCGAGCTCGTTCACAGCGTCCTCGTCACCCAAATCGAAGGCCGGCGAGCCCGACGCCACTCGGATGCGTTCTGCATCGCGCGGCAGGACTCGCGTGAAGAGCCTCCAGTAAAGCAGCGATGCATTCCGATTCGGAAGCGCAGCCATCGAAGCCTCCGATAGCGCGCAAAGACACTCCGCGTCGGTTCCCAGCCGCATATCGGCTTTTCGCGTGACCCGTTCGAGAAGCTCCCGGCAGTGATGCCGATAGACCTCCGAAGAGACGTGCCTCAACGTATCCGGCGGGCAGAGAAACCGAAACGCCGAGTTGATCTCCTTCTGGGAGACGGGATGTCTCGCTCGTGCGAACGCAATCTCCTCTTCCGCAATCTCCATACATCGAAAGGCGAGCTCGGCCGCGCCCAAGATGTCTGGAGCAATGAAGCCAACCAACCGTTGCTGAAGTGTTCTCGTGTCGTGAATCGATTGTGTCACTGGTTCTTCCTCCGTCCGAAGCGGGATGCTTGGATGAAGGGCAGACCGTCACGCGCGGCGCTCCGTCCAGGCTCGCGAAGCGACCGCAGGGAAGCCTTGACGGAGCGCGAGGAGCGCGTGCTAGAGGGGAGCCCGCCAAGCAGCCCGCGAAGGACGGAGGAGACGGGAGTCGTCCATCGAATCGAGAAGACTCGATACCGACTCAGGGGGCCTTCGGAAGTGTTCCTTGCTCGAGGAAGGAGTGATAGCCACCCTCGCGAGTCCAGATGACGTGGTCGACGAGTCGAACGCCTAGCAGGGTCCCCGCCTCGGCGAGTCGGTCTGTGATTTGCTGGTCTTCAGCACTCGGTCGAGGGTCGCCCGAAGGATGGTTGTGACCGATCACGAGAGCGACGGCTCCCAGGAGGAGCGCACTCTGGAACACCTCGCGTGGATGGACGAGAGATGCGGTTGCCGTTCCGACGGAGACGACGGAATGCCCGGCTGGTCGATGTCGACCGTCTAGATAGAGGGCAATGAAGTGTTCTCGCGCGTGGTCGGAGACGATTCGACGGGCAAGATGGACGAAGTGATCGGGACGAGAGACTGGAGTCTGAGACTTGAGCGATCGACCTCGGTAGCGGATTTCGACTTCGCGGACGGCAACGGTTTCGAGTGAATTGGATTTCATGAGACTTCCTCCTTGGAGCCTTGGGTGGCTCGGCTGGAGGGCAGACCAGCGCTCGCGACGCGCCGTCCAGGCCCGCGAAGCGGCCGAAGGGAAGCCTTGACGGTTTGAGCGGGAGCGAGGGCTATGGTGGGCCCAGCCGAGCCACCCGGACTCGACAAGGGTCTGGGAACTAAGAAAGTTCTATCTTGGTGGATCGAGGGATTTCGCCCTTTCATTGCGGATACTTACGGCCCGAAATACAGTTGGAGGGGAATCACTTCGCCCGTATTCACGATCACTTTCTTGGGCGCAATTCGAGAAGAACCTGCAGTTAAGGAGCGGCGTGGCACAGATCGACAACACTGCAGCGATTGAGAAAAGACTCTGGACCGCGGCCGACACCCTGCGGGCCAATTCCAACTACGCCAGCAACGAGTATTTCCTCCCAGTCATGGGCCTCGTCTTCCTGAGACACGCCTACAGCCGCTACTTGGGCGTAAAGGACGAGATCGAAGTCAGCCTCCCCTCCAGAGGCGGAAAGAAGCGGGCTCCGACCAAAGAGGACTTTTCCCAGAAGAGCGCCATTTTCCTCCGTCCGAAAGCCCAGTTCGACCACCTGGTCGCGCTCACCGACAGCGACGACCGCGCCAAAGCCATCGTCGACGCGATGGAATCCATCGAGGCCGATTACGACACGCTCCGAGGTGTTTTGCCGAAGGCGGAATACCAGGAGCTCGACAACGACGTCCTTGGGCAACTGCTGCGCTCGCTGAATCCAGAAGAGCTGAAGACGGCCAAAGGCGACGTCTTCGGTCGCATCTACGAATACTTCCTCACGCAGTTCGCCGACCTGAAGGCGCACGATAACGGCGAGTTCTTTACTCCGATTTCACTCGTCGCACTGATCGCGAACGTGCTCGAGCCCGAGCACGGAACAGTGCTCGACCCGGCCTGCGGTTCGGGCGGGATGTTCGTCCAGAGCGCGCACTTCGTAGAGCAACACGATGCGAGCCCGAGGGAACTCACCTTCCGCGGACTCGAGAAGAATGCGACGACGATTCGCCTGGCGAAAATGAACCTCGCGGTTCATGGCCTCGAGGGCGATATCCAGCGAGCCATCACCTACTACGAAGACCCGCATGAGCTCATCGGCAAGGCCGACTTCGTGATGGCGAACCCGCCGTTTAACGTCGACGAGGTCGATGCCGAAAAGGTGAAGAGCGACCCGCGGCTTCCCTTTGGCCTTCCAGGCGTGAACAAGGAAGGCAAGGTCTCAAACGGGAACTACCTGTGGATTAGTTACTTCCACAGCTACCTGAGCGAGAAGGGACGGGCTGGATTTGTGATGTCGTCCCAGGCCTCGAGTGCCGGACGCGACGAAGCCAAGGTTCGCCGCAAGCTCATTGAGTCGGGCGATGTCGACCTGATGGTGGCCATCCGTCCGAATTTCTTTTACACGCGAACCGTTCCCTGTGAGCTCTGGTTTCTGAATCGCGATAAGCCGAAGGCCCGCCGCGACCAAGTGCTGATGCTCGATGCGCGCAACATCTACCGCAAGGTGACCCGAAAGATTTATGACTTCAGCCCCGAGCAGATCGAGAATCTCCTGGCCGTCGTCTGGCTCTCTCGCGGCGAAGGCAAGCGCTTCCTTGAAGTCGTCGCCTCGCGCCTCGAGCGCATGCTCGCTGAGGGTGCGAACTGCTTCGGAGCTAAGGCTTCGGAAGGGGACGGCGCCCCTGTTCCGCAGCACCTCGAGGCGCTCGCGTCCCTTCGCAGGGAAACGGACCCCTTCCTGACGACCCTCGACGCTGGTGCTCCGCATGCCGAGACGCTCGGCGAACTCGACAGCGTGCTCGCGACGTTTCGGGCCGACGTCGAGACCTACGAAAAGGCACTCGCAAAGGAACGAACAGCATGGGCCAAGAAGGCGCCCGGGACGGCCAAGGCGCTGGTCCAGGCTGTTGAGCGGATGGCGCCGCTCGCTGAGACGAGCCGCGACCTGGTCAAACAGGCGGACCTTCTCACCAAGCTCGCTGGCCGCTTGATTGACACCTGCGAAGGTGAGCTTGACGCGCGCGAGAGCAAGGTGTGGTCAGCTCGTGACATCACGCGGGCGCGAAAGGCGGCGGACAGTGCCCGCCACGCCGCCGTCGAGCAGCTGAAGCAGGTTCGATATTTCCACCGCCAGACGGAATGGTTGACCGACCGCTTTCCGGACGCCGAATTCCGAGACGTCGAAGGGCTTGTGAAGCTCGTCGACCGTGCCGAGCTCGAGGCCAACGACTGGAGCCTCACACCGGGCCGCTATGTCGGTGTCGCACCAGAAGAAGAGGACGAGGACTTCGACTTTGAGGAAACGCTTCGCGACATCCACGTGGAACTCGCCGGCCTGAATTCTGAGGCGGTCGAGCTTGCTGAAAAGATCGCCAAAAACTTCGAGGAGCTCGGGGTTTGAGCTGGCGAAGGACACCTCTCGGTGAGCATATCGACCTCATCTCGGGCCCAGCCTTCAAAAGCGCCCACTTCACCGCAGACCCTGAAGATGTACCTCTCGTAAAGGGCGAAAACCTAGGGCAGGGTCAAATTCTCTGGGCGAAATCCAAGTACTGGCCCCGAGCCGACACAGAAAAGTACGAGAGGTTCTTTCTTGAGCCCCACGATGTAGTGCTCGCAATGGACCGACCTTGGGTTCCTGCCGGACTGAAATTTGCGGCAGTCCCCCCCGACGCTCCTCGAGCATTACTGGTCCAGCGAGTTGCTCGTATCAGGCCAGCGAGCAGCCTAACCTCTGCGTTTCTAAGGTATGTAATCGCGTCTCCGGAGTTCTGTGCCTATGTCAAGAACATAATGGGTGGGGTCGGAGTTCCGCACATTAGCGGCGACCAGATTCGCCGCTTTGAGTTTTCACTGCCACCGCTTCCAGAGCAGCACGCAATCGCGGACTTACTTTCCGCCTACGACGACCTGATCCAGAACAACCGCCGCCGGATCCAGCTTCTTGAGCTTTCGGTGCGGCTGCTCTTCAAGGAGTGGTTCGTCCACCTGCGATTTCCGGGCCACGAGCACGTCAAGATCGTCGACGGTGTCCCGGAGGGCTGGGCGCGTAGGTCGCTCAACGATGTCGCTGACTTCCGTCTCGGCAAGATGCTCGACCAGAAGAAGAATAAGGGCGAACCGAGGCCATATCTCGCGAACAAGAACGTGCGGTGGGGCGAGTTCGATTTCTCGGAGTTGCGCGAGATGCGCTTTGAAGAGAGCGAGACCGAGAAATACGGTCTGAAGCACGGCGACATCCTTATGTGCGAGGGCGGTGAGCCGGGGCGATGCGCGATATGGAGAAACCAGCTTCCTGGAATGATGTTTCAGAAGGCGCTGCACCGTATTCGACCGTCCGGAGGTCTGGACTCTCGATTTTTGTTCCACAGCTTGCTCTTCAAGGGAAGAACAGGTCGACTAGCGGGCCTCTTTACAGGTGCGACGATCAAGCATCTCCCGCGCGAGAAGCTCGCCAAAGTCGAGATCGATATCCCGACGGTGAGGCTGATGGAACTCTTCCTCGAGAACGCCGGTCCGCTTGAAGACCAGATCAATGTGCTGCAAACCGGGATTCGGCGCGCGTCAGCGGCCCGGGACCTATTGCTCCCCCGCCTGATGTCGGGAGAGATCGCCGCATGACGCCGCCGCTGACCGAGGACTCGTTGGTCCAGCAAACCACCGCGGATTATCTCCGTGTCGTGCTCGGTTGGGAATCGGTCTACGCCTACAACAACGAGACCTTCGGGCCTGAGAGTACGCTGGGACGCGCCTCCGACCGCGATGTCGTGCTCACGCGCTATTTCCGCGAAGCTCTCGTCCGACTGAATCCGGACCTTCCGGACGACGCGTACGACGAAGGAGTGCGCCAAGTCGTCGAGGTAAGCGCAGCGCAGACCGCGCTTGCGATCAATCGCGAGAAGCACGACCTGCTCCGCGAAGGCATCACCGTCGCGTTCCGGAACGCGAAGGGCGAGCGCGAGAAGCGCCGCCTGAGCGTCTTCGACTTCGCTGAGCCAACGAACAACCATTTTCTTGCGGTCCGCGAGCTTTGGGTGCGCGGAGCACTCTACCGACGCCGGGCCGACATTGTCGGCTTCGTCAACGGCGTCCCGCTCTTGTTTGTCGAGCTCAAGAACGTCCATAAGGACATTCGCGCGGCCTACAACAAGAACCTTGCCGACTATAAAGACACCGTCCCACACCTCTTTCACCACAACGCCGTGATTCTGCTCGCGAACGGCATCGACGGAAAGCTCGGCTCGCTCTCGAGTCGCTACGAGCACTTCCACGAGTGGAAGCGGCTCGCCGAAGACGAGCCAGGCGTCGTCAACATGGAGACGCTCCTCAAGGCGGTGTGCACGAAGGAGAACTTTCTCGACCTCTTCGAGAACTTCATTGTCTTTGACGATTCGACGGGGGCGCCCGTCAAGATTGTCGCTCGCAACCACCAGGTGCTCGGCGTGAACCGGGCGCTCGAGGCCGTCCGCGACCGCGAAGCCCGCGACGGAAAGCTTGGCGTGTTCTGGCATACCCAGGGTTCGGGCAAGAGCTACTCGATGGTCTTTCTCACGCGAAAGGTCCACCGAAAGCTCGGTGGGAACTTCACCTTCGTCGTCGCAACCGACCGCGACGACCTCGATACCCAGATTTACAAGACCTTCGCTGGCTGCGGCCTGGTCGACAATGACCGCGACCCTTGCCGGGCCGGCAGCGGTGAGCACTTGACCGAGCTTCTCGGTCAGCACAAGGCCTATGTCTTCACGCTCGTCCAGAAGTTCAATCGGGAGGTCAAGTCCGAGGCCGACGTTTACTCGACGCGCGGAGACATCATCGTCATCACCGATGAAGCGCACCGCACGCAGTACGGAATGCTCGCGCTCAATATGCGAAACGCGCTCCCGAACGCGAGCTACATGGGATTCACGGGCACTCCGCTCTTCAAAGACGACGAGATTACGCGGAAGGTCTTCGGCGATTACATTTCGACCTACGACTTCAAGCGCGCCGTCGACGACAACGCGACCGTGCCCCTCTACTACGACGCCCGCGGCGAGCGCCTAGCGCTCGCCACGGACGACCTGAACGAACGCATCGCCGAGAAGCTCGAGGAGCTTGCGACCGATGACCTCGACGCACAGCAGCGCCTCGAAGCCGAGCTCCGGCGCGAGTATCACATCATCACCGCCGGAAGCCGGCTGGAGCAAGTCGCTCGCGACTTCGTCGAGCACTACTCGACGGCCTGGGAGACGGGAAAGGCGATGCTCGTCTGCATCGACAAGGTCACCTGCGTCCGCATGCACGGACTCATCGAGCAGTTTTGGGACGAGCGCGTCGCCCAGCTCGAGGCCGAACTACCCAGCGTCACCGACGAGCAGGAAGAGCTTTCCCGCCGGCGGCAACTCGACTGGATGCGCGAGACGCGGGCCGCAGTCGTCGTAAGCGAGGAGCAGGGCGAGGTGGAAAAGTTCCGACGCTGGGACCTCGAAATCGAGCCCCACCGCCGGCTCCTCAAGGAAGGCTTTGACCTGCCCGATGGCTCACGCATCGACCTCGAGACGGCCTTCAAGAAGGACGAACATCCGTTTCGGATTGCCGTGGTTTGCGCCATGTGGCTCACGGGCTTCGACGTGCCGAGCTTGTCGACGCTCTACCTCGACAAGCCGCTCAAGGCCCACACACTCATGCAGGCGATTGCGCGAGCGAACCGCGTGCATGAGGGCAAGAACAACGGCCTTATTGTCGACTACTGCGGAATTCTCAAGAATCTGCGAAAAGCGCTCGCGACTTTTGCCAGCACGGCCGACGCCGGCCGCGGAGGGGAAGGCGAAGAAGACGACCAGGACCCGACCCGACCGCAAGAAGATCTGCTCGCCGACCTGGCCGAATCAATCGCGTTTGTTCGGGCTTATCTAGACGAACGCGGCGCCTCACTCGACGCGATTATCAACGAGACGAGTTTCGTGCGCATTGCGGCCATCGTCGCGGCGAAGGAGGCCGCGAATGAGAACGATGAATCGCGCAAGCGCTTCGAGGTGATGTGCCGAGAGGTCTTCAAGAAGTTCAAGGCCTGTATCAATCAGCGCCCCGCAATCAACGCCCATCGCCCTGCCCGGGACGCCGTCGACATCATCTACAAGAGCCTCCAGGAAGACCGCGAGAAGGCGGACATCACCGACATCTTGCGAGCACTCCACGAGGTGGTCGATCAGGCCGTCGAGACCCGCGCGGTGCGCGAGGTCCCCGAACCCGGCGAGCCCTACGACATCAGCCGCATCGACTTTGATCGCTTGCGCGCTGAGTTCGAGCGTAGCCCCGCGAAGAACACCACGGTTCAGAACCTTCGCCAGGCGATCGAAGATCGGTTGGGGCAGCTGCTTGCGCAGAATCCGTTGCGCACTGATTTCCAGCAGCACTACGAAGAGCTTGTCGCCGACTACAACCGCGAGAAGGACCGGCTCACGATTGAAGCCACTTTCGAAGCCTTGTTGCGCTTCATCGAGGAACTGAGCGACGAGGACCAGCGCGCGATGCGAGAAGGCCTCGATGAGGAGTCGCTCGCGATCTTCGATTTGATCAAGAAGCCGGACCTCGGAGCAAACGAAGTCGAGCAGGTGAAGACGGTCGCAGTAGAGCTCCTGACGACACTCAAAGCCGAAAAGCTGCGCGTCGATCAGTGGCGAGAGAAGGAGTCAACTCGCGACGCGGTGCGTGTCGAGATTCGGGACTTCCTTTGGAGCGACGGGACTGGCTTGCCGATTGACGCCTACGGGGAAGATGAGGTGACTGAGCGCTCCGAGGATGTGTACCGGCACGTGTTCAGAGCGTATCCGACGGTGCCGTCGCCGTTCTACAGCGAAGTGGCGTAGCCCGACTCGACGCGTTTTTGAGAAGGGCTCTGGTCCTTTCACCCTTCGAGAGGGTCTCGACCGAGGGGGTCTGTCGGCCTCGGCTGATGCCCCCTAGGTGATCCTGACCTTCAACGGCATAGTGGCGTAAAACCCGCATCTCTGTGTTGACACCGAAACTCCCGTGCAGATCATGCCTGCACCCCCCGGTCCGTCCGAAATTCGGCGCCCCCCACCGTCGAGGGGCCTTCGCGTGTCCTCGCCTTATGGGTGCGTGCCATTAACGCGCCGCATTCATTGGGCGGGGGAATTTGCAAGTTGGGATACGAAATCGACTTCTTGCCTGCCGGTGGCGGGTCACACAGCGGAGATGCAATCACCCTGCGCTTCGGGAACCTCTATGGCACTCGCCAAGAACAAACGGTCATCGTCATCGACGGCGGCTTCAAATCCACTGGCGAAAAACTTGTCGAACACATTAGGACCACCTACGGCACCGCGATCGTGGACCTAGTGATTTCGACGCACCCCGATTCCGACCATACGAATGGTCTTGCTGTCGTGCTGGAGGAGCTCGAGGTCAAGAATCTCGCAATGCACCAACCGTGGAAGCACACCGAAGATATCGCCGACTTGTTCAAGGACGGGCGGGTCACCAACAATAGCGTCAGCGAGCACCTACAGCGCTCACTTGAGTCGGCAAAGACCCTCGAAGAGATTGCCCAGTCGAAGGGCATTCCTATTATTGAGCCCTTCGAGGGGACAACGGGTTGGGATGGCACCGTCCGGGTCGTCGGACCCTCAGTTGAATACTACGAATCGCTACTTCCAGAGTTCAGAGGAACCCCCGACGCTGCCTCGCCAACAACAGTCGTCGGAAAGGCTGCTCGAGGCCTGATGGATTTCGTCCGCACAGTGGCTGAAGGATTCGGAATCGAAACCTTAGGTGACGACGGTGAAACCAGCGCCGAGAACAACTCGAGCGTCATCCTGCTCCTTTCCGTCAACGGACAGACCGCTCTGCTGATGGGGGACGCTGGAATGCCGGCACTCACTCGGGCCGCCGACTACCTTGACTCCATCGGATTTAACAGCGACACCCTTCAGTTGATTCAGGTGCCGCATCACGGGAGCCGCCGAAACGTTGGGCCCACGATTCTCGACCGTCTGCTCGGTCCCCGCCTGGACAGAGACCAGAAGCTCAGAACTGCGCTTGTGTCCTGCGCGCCTGACGGAGCGCCGAAGCACCCAGCGAAGAAGGTCACGAACGCCTTCCGAAGGCGTGGCGCTTGGGTCTACGAGGTGAAGTCAGCGACGACGCACCATTCCCGCGACGCACCTGACCGGGGCTGGGTCCAAGCTGTCCCCACGCCGGTCTACGACGTGGTGGAGGAGTAGACTGAACATCATGAAGCTTGAACTCGACCGATACACTCGCCGTGCGCGTCTGGCACCGGCGCTCTTGGTGCCCTTGCCCGTTGCGTTCGCGTTCGTGGCGGTTCTTCCTGACACTTGGGCGGCCGCCGGCACGTTCTGGGGGCTGCTCCTCTACGCCGGCGGCTCCTACTTTCTCACCCAAATCGGAAGGGCATCGGGCAAATCCAAGCAGGAGTTTCTATTCGATGCCTGGGGAGGCGCCCCAACGACGAGAGATCTTCGGCATCGAAACGCGTCGAACCCGACGCTGCTCCTGCGACGGCATATGCAGCTTGTGCGGCTCCTCCCGGATTTGTCGTTCCCGTCGGCTGCGGAGGAAGAAGCTAATCCGGAAGCTGCCGACCACACCTATGAGACTGCAACCACCTTCCTTCGAACGAGCACAGGCGACCACGAAAAATTCCCCCTCGTGTTCGAAGAGAATTGTTCTTATGGATTCCGACGGAACCTCTGGGGGCTTAAGCCTTGGGGCCTTTCCTGCTGCCTGTTGGCCCTCGCTGTCATTGGCCTTCGATACGGATTGTTTTCGGATTCAGTCAACGAACTAATGTCGATTCTCGCCGCGCCAGCGCTGCTTCTCTCAATCGGCTTTCTACTTGTCTGGGTAGGCGTGATCACTCCCGATTGGGTCAAGTCATCAGCGGATGCCTATTCGGAGAGACTGCTTGAATCCATCGAGCGGCTTTCCGCCTCCGAATAACACAGCCATTCTGACGCGCCCCCATATTGCGAGTTCGATTGATGGCTACTCCACAACGTGGACACCAACACGGTCGGGAGAAACGATCAATAGGAGCGTAGGCAGGCCCATTCCTAGGTTCTCGAGGCGGAAGCCCTCTGCGGTCTTTCGATCTGCTGCTGACAAGCTGCTGCCACCAGCTGGATGCGAATGCCAGCTTCCAACGGGGACCAATCGCAGGCCAGAACCTCGACGCAGCTGCTTCTCTTCTTCGCTTCGACCGGCCGGGGGGAGCTTGAGGCGATTTGTATCTGCGACGGTTGTGGGAGGCTCGGCACACGCCGAAACAACAGTGATCCGCCTCAAAGGAGGATCGATACCGCCGTACAGATAGCCACCAGTCTCACAGGGAGACGACTGCTGCATCAAATCGTTCATTCGAGCGGACACACCGGGCGCGATACGAACCTCCCACCCGCTCGCGTTGGGGTCGACGTCGAATGAGTCGACATCCAGCCAACGCCAACCAATAGGCTCCCCACTCGGCGAGAGCTCATTCAAACCGAGTCCAGATCGATGGTCCACTTCGGCGAGCAGTTGGGAGAGAGCCGGCATGAAGGCGGCCGCATGCGCCGCAACCTTCCATTGGGGCATCCGGGTGGTCGCTGACGCACATCCGAACCCAGCAGCAAAGGCGCCAGTTTCGACCGGATCGGTGAGCTCACCGCGTAAAGCGGCCGATACCGAATCGTCCTCCGCAGCAACGCGACAAAGGAAATAATAGAGATCAAGGACATCAGGGTTTCGGCCTTCTGACTCAATCGACTGCACACCGAGCTGACCCTGTTGATAAATTTCGCCGCGAGCGATGCGTGGAAGCCATCGACTTCGCGCGAGGGCGCGCCTCACGCCGTCGGATGCAGTGGAGTCAATGACCACTGCGTCAGAGGGCACCCCCGTTCCCAGATCACGCGGATTCACGCCTATCACATCAGTATTCACTGCTCGAACGTCATGAGATTCGAACAGGTTAAGCGAGCGCGAGATACGGGACTGGACCAAGCCCTTTGCCAGCCCAATTTCGGGAATGATGGCGGCATGTCGTGCCAGATTGTGCGACCTCACCAAGTCCGAGTCGACCACACCAATACAGTGGCCTCCCGCCCTCGCAATCATTTCCCCTAGTTGACTACCAAGCGCCCCGTAACCGACCAGGTATCCGGGCTTCAGAGGTTTCGTACCAGACACGTCCGCAAGCAGGGCAGAGCCAGGCTGAGGGTCAAGGAGAACATTCTCGACCACAGAATCGGTCGTATCTAAGCGACCTATCGGGCAAGCAGAAATCGAATATCCGCGCAGCTCGATTGCGCGCGCTTCGGGATCGGACGACAGGCCGAAAATCTCACTCATCATTGGTATGGGTCGACGGATACCGAGAAGTACAATCACCCGACTTGGCGAAAAGTCATTGATTGCGAACGCTGCAACCGCCTCCGTAAAACTCTCCAAGAGACCGAAAGCATTCAATTGCTCGAACAAATCTTTGCCATTCGAGCAGTCCAGAAATCCTGGGTTGGATTCGACTCGATCTGCCGGCTGCATCAAGAAGAGGCCCAGAGCGGTCTGGCCCCCGGCCGAACCATCGTCGGCATTATCCGACGCCGCTCGAAAACTATCAACGCCGCCGGATAGCCCTCGGCACAGAGTCTCGTGCTTGAACAGCGCGGCCGAACCGCTGACCGTTGCGACGAAAGTTGCCCAAGAACCGTCGGAGAGGGAGTCGCTCCCATACTCTTGAAAGCTCGCGCCCTGAACGATTCCGATGACAGTCGAGTTAGGTAATGGAATTGGCTCCCACCCACCCATATTGAGAGAGCTGGTCTTCGCATCAAGCAGCCAGCGGCAGAGACGCTTCAGAAAACCGGTGACGCCACGACGTTCATAGAGCGTTGCGTGCCCCTCTCGTGCGAGGCAGATGCTAACCGGGGAGTCCTCGGCGACAGGATTCAGGTGAGTCAAGTTACGAGGAAAGTCGGGGCGATCGCTGTAAACCTGCGGACCTGCCAGTCCGACCCCGTGCTCGGAGTACACGAAGGAAATCGGCTCGGTGTCTCGAATATCAGTATCAGGTGGCCCATCAAGCTCGTCAGTCGCCAGAAGAAAAGAGACAGCGATCCGCTTGTCCTCAAGCCTTGAAACGCGGATTGAATTGCGCATGACTGCCAGCTGGTCGTAGATTTGCGCAATCTCTCTAGAAAGCGCCGGCCATCGATCTCCTTCCGCGAGTTCGGAACCACTTTCGCGAAAGAGCTTCAACGATCATTCATCCGTAGTTGCCTCCGCCCGTGACAGCTGTGGATGCGGCAGACCCTGATCGGGAGCCCCGCTTGCTTCTCGCGGGCCCAGACGAGCCAAAGCGAAACACGACGTTTCCAGGCTTCCCGTCAGCGCCGTGGCTTCCTGTACATAGAAATCGATCCCCCGCGCCGCCTAGGATCTCGATGTACTTCTTCTTCGCGATGGGGCTCGGAGGATCGTCGCCGTCAGCGCGAACGGGCTTGCTGCTCGACACAACCCATCCTGTCCCGAGAGTCTGGCTCAGTGCGTTGACTGAATCCGGAAGGAAGTGAAACTGGTCGTCAGCGTCTTTCCATCCCATGGCGTGTCGGGATGAATGATGAGGCGAAACCAGAATATTCCAGGCCAGCCGGCCCAGCTTGTGTCTGTTGTCTCGATATACCCGCTCAAGCACATTGGCTGTCGCATCGCCTGCTAGTAGAATCTTGTTGGCCTTGCCGTCGACATCGATTGTCCACCGAATGATCAAGCTCGAACCATTCGACGAATTCTCCGATTCTCCCGGCGACGCTCTGGGAATGTCAGCCTCCTCCAATGTCGGCCCGAGGAGCTCCCACGAGAGACCGCTGCACAGATGGCCGGACTCGTCTCCCTCGCCAACCGCGAGAACCCGCAGGCGGTTGCCAGATATTTGGCCCTCTGGCGTGTTCACGAGCGCGTATCGTCGACGGACCTCGTCGAGCAGAGGCTTCGCCTCGTCCGTGACATAATTGGGGCTCACCGCGTAAGGACTGCACCAAATTTCATCAACCAAGATCCTTGATCGCGGTGAATGCTGGCCAGGTGTCCCCGCATGAAAGACCTCTGCGAACCCGCGGATGTGGTCAACGTCTGGGTGGGTTAGAACGAAAACGTCAAGGCGTGCGTGTGGGCACGCATCCCGGAGCTCCTCGTCGATATCCGGGAATTCTCCGTCTGGATCCAATTTGTGATTGAAGTCGGTGAGAACCGTGAGCCCGTGAGATTCGATGAGAATCGAATCACCATTGCCCGTCGCGAATACAGTGAGTTTTTCGGTCGCCGCCATGCCGGGCAATTCTCCAATAGCCGGCCACGGGTGATACCGATGCCGGCCTACACAAGATCTCAAGCTGCGGTACGGGGGGCTGCTCGAAGCTCGTCACGGGTGATGGGAAGTCAACCCGCAATGTCCCTGAAGGCTGTGACAGAACGGGTCACAGGCGACAGAATCGAGACCGAAATCAATCATTTTCTTCTATTTTCAGACACTTAGACAGAAGGCCGGTGACGTTTTAGGTCTTCGGCGGATACGAAGCCGTACCCTTCGTAGTCCACATGACTACTCCAATTGCGGTCATCTATAGCGGTCGCCATCGGGAGCAGAGCATGCCGGAAATCTCACGCGCCGAACTCTACGCCCTCGTCTGGTCCACACCGATGTCCCGCCTCACGCCAAAGCTTCGCGTATCGGACGTCGCGATTGCCAGAGCATGCCGTCGCATGAACATCCCGCGCCCAGACGTTGGCTACTGGACGAAAGATCGGCTCGGCAAGCAGTCATGCTTCCCTCCCCTCCCCAAGGAAGGTGGCGACGCCAGTGAATGGACCCTGGCCCGCAAGCGCAGTCACGTCCAAAGGTTCTCTGTCGATGACGCTCCGTCGTTCGTCGTCGACCGGATGCTCGGGAACGAGGAACTCGCGTCGTGGCTTTCCTGGGCTCGCCTTCAGGCCGAGCGGC
Organism: bacterium; assembly: GCA_024742285.1. NCBI lineage: Bacteria > bacterium. Next base: position 111,922 of record JANSYR010000008.1, read on the forward strand.
TCAACCCAATCGACCGACTCCTGGTCGGCGAGACCAATGAGCTCGCCGACGAATGGAAGATGGGTAAGGTGGGAACCAACCCTATTTGAACTCGAAACCTCTAGGCTGCGTCGCTCTCCCGCTCGAGCGGATGAGCTCGCATCCATTCATAGGCCTCATCGAAGAGGCGGTTCAGAAGCGGAACGTCTCCCTCTGAGAACGAAGCGCTGTTCCGGATTTCTCCGTCTTCACGAAACGCTCGCTGAGGCGAGATCTGATAGTAGCCGCCGTTCTGACCCGAATTGAGCCAGACGGACACACTCAGTCGACCTGCCCGAACCGTGTGGACCGGTCGATTCGTCGTCTTCTTTGCCATAGGCAAACCTCCTTCTCGGGACATTCTTCCCGAAATATGAAGAGGTTGGTTTCCCACCTGTACCTACAAGCGTTATGCGACGAATCGCTCTGAGCGTGACCCCAGCTGGCCAAGAATTTCGTCAGGCGACCTCCTCGACCTGCTCTCCTTCGGCTTCCTGCAGCTTGATGGGCCGGACATTAATCCGCACATCTCCCCAAGCCGGGATGTAATCGAAGCGAAGTGTCAACGACTCATCGTCGTTTCGAAACGCCACACCAATCTGCGTCCACGACGACTTCATCTCTCCGCGATGCTCGAAGGAGCGGATTCCGTAGATTCCTAGTCGGTTGTTCTCAGTCATGATGGTCTTCTCCTGTTCTGGTTCGTCCTGATTCGATCTATCACGAAAGTCGCATTCAGCACCAGCGACTTCCGCGTTCCCGAGCGCCCAGGCTTGCGGCTCGGTCGTGAGGTCGGGATCGAGCCCGTGTCGACGAAGCTCGGCGATACGCTCTTCATCCGAGAGCACCCTCCCCTGCTCGTCGACCACGAGCACGGCGGTCCGTCATGTGGGCGCGCCTCGCACGCGACGCCGCTCGATCCACGCGCCGACCGAGAAAATCGTCGTCAAGTACTCCATTACTCTCGCCTGCTACTCGCCCTTCGCGTCACCGGCAGCTTTTTGCCATTTCTGGAACTCGCGGTCCGAGCGCATCGTGAAGCTGGCCAGCTGTATCAGGAGCTCGTCCTGGGTGATGGCCGTCCCGTAAACCGATTCGTAGTAGGCGACGTAGTCTTCGAAGTCGCGGCGATCGGCTCCGATCAGCTTCACACGAACACGAAGGGGTGTTCGATCTTCCGGGGGTGCAAGCTGCATCTCATTCTCCTCTTTCTCGTCGGCTGCATCGTGCGGCCGGCGGCTAGCTCTCAAGCTCCGTAGGGGCGTTCAAAGCTGATGTCTCGAGTGACGTGGACCGTGAAGCGCGCACCTGCTGCAACCTCGATCGTGGGTGTTCGATTCAGCTCGCGGCGAAGAATCTCGTTCGACGTTTGGCCGAGTTGCTGACCGAGCGCGCCGGCCATGATCTCGCGGGGATCAGAACCGGCTCGATCGAAGCTTCCCTGCGAGATTTGCGTCCCGCCCGAGATCACGGCCAACATGGCCGCAGTGCCGAAGGAAGCCAGCAGATGTCGATTGAGCTCGCCGGGTACACCGACGGTGCCGGCGAGATCCGCAGCCGGCTCCTCCGGCAATCGCTGAGACTCCCCATTCGGGAAGATCAGCCGGGAGCATCCCAACACGAGGCGCGTCTGCCCCCGGGCCGCTGCCGACTGGTACTCGCAGAGCAGCCGGCTGCCCTTGGGTATCAGAACGTGGTTGCTCGACACCGTGTCCCGAATGTCGTCCGTCACCTGCGCGACGACCGGCCCGGGCTGTTCAGAGTTGATGGCGGTCATCAGCGCGGCCGGAATGAGCGTGCCGGCCTTGACGTCATACCCAGGAACCTGACTATCGTGTTCGGGGCGGGCGCGGCTCGGCGCGCCCAATTCGGGAGCACGACCGAGCGGCTGCGCCGCGCCCGCGGGCGGTGCGACCGCGGCGAAGGACACCGAAAGGGGTGAGTCCATGGCCGCCTGAAGCGCCTCGGACCGAGGCCGAGGACGGGTTGAACGAACCGGCGAGGCCTCGACGGGGAGCGCCACGACTCCGTCGGGCTCGCTTTCCCACCACGGTTCGTTGGTATTGGGCGCGATCGGCCGGTCTCGACCCTCGCCGGCCTCTCGGCGAGAGGAGCCCAACGACAGAGAAAAGACGAGCATGATGAGGGCACAGGCCGCGACCGCGACCCAGACGAGTCGCCGGTTTAGCCGCGCAATCGGCGGCCGGAGCTCGTCGAGCGAATACTTGAGACGTTCGACGGGTGACCGCGGGGTCCGGACCATTAGCGACGTCCCCCTCGGCGCTTGTGACCCGGCTTCACACGACGGGGCTCGCGACGCTTCTTCGCCTTGACGGTCACGCTGCGCTCTCCGAGAACGAGCACTGCGGTCTCGAAGAGGCCATCGACGACATAGGTGTCGCCATGAACGCGGTAGTTACGCACTTCTCGCTCGGCTTCATCACGCACGAAGAGCACGGGCGTGCGGGCTCCACCTCCAGTCGCGACCGCCTCAGGAAACTGAATGAACGTGCGCGCTCCGTCGTCGAACGCCTCGACGGGCGTCCAGCTCGGGGCGTTGCGCCCGGTCGGCGTGATCTCGTACTGAAAATTCAGCGACTCGACATCACGGATCTTGGGCGACTCGCCCGAGAACAGCCGAGAAAAGAAGCCGCCCGAGTCGCCACCACTGGCCACCGCCCGATTCCAGGCGGCAACGGCTTCGCGCGGGTAGTAGAAGCGAGCGTTTCGAACGTACTCGCCCTTCTTGTCCTTTCTCGAGATCAGAGCCAGGTGATACGCACGCCGATCCGTCATGATGACGAGATTGGTGGCGATGCCGTACTCGCGTGGCTTGACGACCAGATGGGGAATGGCCTCCGCACCGCTCTGGGTAAACGCCAGTTCAGCGTTCCAGCGAGCCGTATCCCCGAACATGACCGAATTGACGGCTTCGCCCGCCTGAAGCTCGATGTCACAAACGCGAAGAGGTTTGCAATAGAGCACCGGATTGCTTTCGCCGAAAGGCCACAGCACGAAGCCGGGACGACGCACGACAGGCGCATCGCCGGTCCGAATGAACTCCTCCAGCGCTTCCTCCGCGAATTGCGCATCACCGCCCAGGTGCGCTCCGGTGCCGGGCGGCGGCGTCATCTCAATCGGCTCCTTCACGACGAGCGTCGCTTCCACGAGCGGGGCCGGAGGGCTGTCGGTCGTCGCACAGCCGAGCGAAATACCAGCAAGGAGAATCAGCGGTAGGAGTTTCGTCTTCATCGGATAGGCTCCGTCCATGAGAGTCGGGTCACGAAGAGCCCGATCGGGTTCTCGAAATTCTTCGTCGAAGGCTCGTCGGCCTCGAGCTCGAAGACGCCCCGAAAATGGCGAGACGTCACGAGATGCCCCTCGAGCGTGCGAGCGCGTTCGCGCCAGGTTGCCTCGAACATCTTCTCGCCCCGGCGCAAAATCGAGGACACCTCGACTTCAATGGTCCGCTTTCGCATGACCTCGAAGGGACTGACTTCGCGGTAGTACTCGCGCAGGCGTTCTGCGGCCGCGCCTCGCGCTAGAGCATGGGTTCGCTCGAGCAGCGTCTTCTGCGCCGTGCGGTCGCCTACGACGGTTCGCCAGCTCGAAATGAAGCTCGCAAGCTGTGCGTTGTAGAGGCGCTCATCATCCCATCCCGTTGCATCGAGCGGACCGGCGTAAGCGATCGTCCCCATCTCATCGACCTTGACCACGAAGGGGATCATCTTCGACTGAGACCCCACGACAATCAGCCCGACGGCGAGTAGTGCGGAGAGGCCGAGCGACGCGAACGCGACGCGCCGCCAGAAGATCGTCGCGTGGATGAAGTCGCCGTAGCGCTCCGTCCACTCGTTTCGAGCTGCGATGTAGAGCTCGGTCCAGGGGTTCTCGTCGTGCTTGCTCATTTATCCGACTCCTTTTTCGTGCCTGAGCGGCCTGTTCCCCTCTTCTCCGCGGACTCGCTTGAACCGCGTTGCGTATTCGATTGGTCGGCCTTCTGTGCGCGGGAACTATTCTTCATGCTCCGCGAAGAGCTCGTTGTGCGTGCGGATGCGCCGGAACGACCACTTCCGGGCGATGTGGGCGCAACGGCATGACGAACTCGTGCAAGGATGTTCAAGACCGGCGCTGCGGTCGCTGACGCGGCGCCAGAGACCCTCGACGAGGCCCTGTTGATGGCGCTTCCTGCCATCGATGCATCGGTCAGCGTCAACGACACGGCGCCGTTCATGGTGGACGCCGCGAGGTTCGGGATCGACCAGGCAAGAAATGCGTAGAGAATCGACGCACCCAGGATCTGAAGCAGAGCGCCGAGGCTCTGCCCGCTCTGATCGAGGATCGACACCCACCCCGGAGCGAGGCTCATCCCGACACCCACGACGAGGTAAACCGTGAAGAGCTTCACGCCGATGCCAAGCGCGAACGATAGAAACCGACTGGCGAACGGTGCGGTGAATCGAGAGCCCGAGAATCCGAGCATGAATACGCCCGCGCCCAAGACGAAGTAGGCTTCGACGAGTGTGAGCGCCATCTGCACCGCGATGAGGACGAATGCGAGGAAGACGATGAGTCCAGCCAATGCGACGAACGCGCCACCGCCAGCGAAGGCGACAAGCCCTGCATCGAACACTCTGCGCAGAAGGTTTCCGCTGACCGCGATTCCCTGGTCGAGAACGGTCGAGGGATCGAGCATCGGAAGACCGGAAGCACGACGTCCGGCCTCCGCGAAGCTGTCGAGTACGACAAACGACCAGTCGCGGAAGTAGACGAGCAGTGTGTAGAAGAACATGAGGGCCACAATCTTTCGCAAGAATGCGGCGATCATGGCCGTCGGGTCCTCGCGTTCGAGCGTCCACCACATCGCGGACCAGGAAATCTCGATCGCCGCGAGTGCCCAGAAGAGCCCGATCGCAATCGGCAGGAGAGCGTCGTGCCAAGCTGCGGTCGCGGTGGCAAAGTCGTTCACGATGGACGAGAAGATTTCGGACCTATTCATTGAAGACTCCCGGGCCAGTCCCGCTGAACGGCCAACGAAAGCTTCTCTCGGATGCTGCCGGCGAAGACGGAATCTCAGCCCCTGGCTCACCGAGGAATCGTTCGAAGGAAGCCACGCTCGCGGCTTCTCGAGCCTCGCGTGTTGCCAGATACACGTTCTGGGCATTCGTAGACGCGGCGATGAGCTGGCGGAGCTTGGCCAGCTCCTCGAGCTCCCGGCTCGCCAGGGCATTCGCGATCTGCAGCGCTTGCATTCGCCCGGAGGCGGTTGCGTTCCGGCGCCGGAGAACGTCGAGCGTGTCTTCAATCGTGCGCGCATCGCGGGCGTTCACGCCCGTGGCAGCGAGCGTCGCACGTAGGGTGTCAAGAAGTGTTCCCGACCAGCCGCGATAGAGGCGTGCATAATCATCGGCCGGGTCATAGCCGGGGAAGGCATCCCGGAACCGTCCATCGAGTCCTTCGAGGGTGTACGCGATGGCTTGCCCCGATTGCAGCGTCGCTTCCATCTGATCAAGGATCGCGGCGAGCTCTCCCCATGACGGCGACCCCGCGCGGCGCGAGTTCTCAATCATGTCGCGCAACATCTCAACCTGCGCCGCGGTCTGAAGAAGTGCCTCCGCGTGGTTGAGGACGGTCGTGGCATGATGGATCGGGTCGTAGACGATGCCGGAGCCACCGAAGAGCTGACCATGACCGACCTGTGGATTGACCACGATGAGCGCCAAGCTCAACACCGTGGCCGTCGCCAAGGCTTGCATTCGACTCATTGAGCCATCTCCCGGTAGAGCCGCATCCAACGAGCGGCCTCGTCGTGCAGACCATGCTCCTCGAGCCAGACGGCGGGCCAGGTCGCGCCATGGGAAGAGATGAGGTCGCGCGCACGGCGAATATCATCGGGGCGCGAGGCCCCAAGAAAGGCCTGAGCAGCCGGGCCGATGTCGAGGTCAAAGAAGCGACGACCAGACGGGCAAACCGCGTAGTAGTCGCGCTTGGGCGTCGCCTGAGCCAGCAGTTCGAGCTGGCGATCACTGAGGCCGATGCGCCGGTAGCAGGCCGCCGCCTCCGGGTCGCGTGCGTGAGGATTCGGAAGCAGGATGCGAGAGGGACAAGAGTTGAGAATTGTCTCGGAGCGTCCCGACGAGAAGAGATCTGTCAGTTCTTGGGTCACGAAGACGAGCGAGGCGTTGGCTTTACGGAATGTCTTCAGCCATTCGATCACCTGATCACGGAACGCGTCGTGCAACAGCGCCCGCCAGGCCTCGTCGAGCAGAACAAGTGTCGGTCGCCCATCGAGACGTCGAGTGATCAGCGAGAAGAGATGAACGAGGACTGGCAGCGCCACCACATCGCTACGACTCATCAGGTCTAGATATTCGTAGACGACGAAGCGGCCGTGACGGACGGTGTCAACTTCCGAGTCGAGCAGGCCACCCAAGGGCCCATCGACCGTGTAGTAGGCAATCGCCTCGCGTATCTCCGCGGACTGGGGATTGAGAGCACTGAGGGTCTTCGTAAAAGAACCCGCGAGCAGCTCGACAGCGCGGTGAATCTCGCGACGCCCCGCTGGCCCGGGGTCGACGCCCTGCAGACGAAGCAGCAGCTCAACGAACTGCTGGGCTCGCAGTCGGTCGGCCCGAGTTTCGAGCTGCGCAAGCGGAGCGAAGCCGTGGTCGCCGTCGGCCTCGGCGGTCAGCTCGTGATACTCGGCGCCGGCCGCATTGGCCGCGACGAACGACGAGAGGCCGAGGTCGAAATAGAACACCTGGGAGCGGGGGTACCGCAGGAACGAAAGGGCCAGGAACACCATCAACAGGGATTTCCCTGCGCCAGTGGGCCCCACCGCGAGCGTGTTCCCGACATCGCTCTCGTGAAGGAAATACCGGAACGGTGTCGCGCCGCTCGTATTGGCGACGAACAGCGGCGCCGAGTAGGGCGTGATCGGGTCGTCGCTCATCGCGAACCCCGACGGTCACCCGTCCAGATCGTCGTCGAGGGAATCATGTCCGCCAGATTGAGGCTGTGCATGATCGGCCGGCGTACGTTGCGAAATCCGTGTCCAGGAATGCTTCCGAGATAGGCTTCGACCGAGTTCACGTCCTCGATCCGTCCCGAGAACCCGAGACCATGAATGGCCTTCAAGACGGCGCGGGCGGATTCGTCGACGGCCTGTACGTCTTCGTCGAAAAGGACGACGACTGAGGTGAAGTAGCCGAACCGGAGCTCACCCTCCGAGGCCAGAGCGAGAGCCGTCGAAGCATCGACCGCCATGTGGTCCGCATCTCCGTCTTCAGGCCCCGGCTCGTCGCCGGCCACCTCGCGGGCGAGGCTCATCAGCCCTTTCCGCTTCTGAAACCACTGACGTTGAATCACCTTGAGTCGGGCTTCGGCTGTCGGCAGGTCGAGCGGCAGGAAACGGACAGACCAGCGGTAGACGATCGAGAGACTCGAGAGTTCGTCGAGCATCGCCGGACTCGACTCGGCCGGGAAGTCTGTGATCGCGACGACGCGTACGTGCTGGTCCCCGACCATCGGCGTGAGGCCCACGCGCAGGTTCGTCGGAGCCAGGTGGTAGTCGAGATACATCGGTGGAACGGGAATGCGCATGCGCTGTTCGATTCCCGTGATGCAGAACTTCATGAGGGAAAGAAGGTCGACCGAGTCGAGACGCTCTAGCTCGAAGACGTTGCCGAGCTGATCTTCGAGTCGCTCGCAGGTGTTCGAGAAGGCGGCGAGGAGTTCTGTCTGGACGTCGGCCTCGAGCGCGGAGCTTTCGAGGAAGAACCGCAACGCCCGCCGCTCTGTGTCTGGACGCACCAGGTACGTGAGCGTGAAGTACGTCTGCGATTCGTAGTGGCGACCATCGGATTCATGGTCGCGGCGACGCTCGTCTTCGATCAGCATCGAAGTCGGGTCCGGAAAGTCCCCTGCCGCTGCATAGCGACGCGATGTGGACCGAACCGACTGGAAGTGAATCTCGTGGCCGTTTCCCAAACTTCGGAGCGCGCGATGGATGCGCGCAGAGAGGGCCTCGAGCTCGGCCGCGTCCGCTGATTCAAGGTCGGGCCCATGCAGACGCCAGCCGGCCAGAACCGCACCGTCTTTGTTCAGCATGACGCCTTCGTCGACCATCGCGGCTGGATTGAGCAGCTCAGAGGTTCCGGCCTCGGGCCGTCGCGAGAAAAGGGACATCAACGCTCTCCGCTAGTCGGAAGTGGGAACCGACGGGTGAATGGGGCGCGGCTCGGCATCGTCTTCCGAGGCGTGTGCATATTCAGCGTCAAACCAGAAGTACCGGACGAGCACGAGGCGGATGTCAGCGTCGTGGCGAGAAAGGCGTTGGAGGGCCAACAGGCCGACGAGAAAGAGTCCGCCGACGGTGATCAGCGCGTAGCCCGTGAAGCCGGTCCCCACTGCCGTCGCGAAACAGACGATGGCCAGTGTGCCGATTGATTCACGCTCGCAGCCGGCGTAAAGCACCGGGCGGACAAGCGAGCGATGAATCGGGATTCGTCTAAGCGATCGCTCCTCTGCGCGCCGTTCCTCGCTCATCAGAACGTCGCCGTATCGAAGCCAAGCGCCTCGAGGAAGCTGAGCGCGCCGAGCGCGAGAGAAACGCCGAACGCGACGCCAAACAAGTGACGGGCCCCGCGCCCGTGCTCCCCCATCATCCACGTCAGTCCGGTCACAACTACGGCGACGGCGCTGACGACGCGTGCGACCGGCCCCGTGATCGATTCGAGGATCAGCGTCAGCACAGCTTCCCAGGGAAGCCCTGTCACGAGTGTCGAGGCATGAGCCGGAGTCGCCGAAACGACGATCACCGCGAGCGGCAGCATGAGAATGGCAAGTCGGGGCATGGTCTACTCCTCGGGCCCGTCTGGACCGATGCGGCTTTCGGCAGAAAGCGGCTGTACGACGTACGTCTGGGTCGAGTTGTCCCAGCCCTGCACGTAGATGACTTCGTTGATCGCCGGGACGTCTCCCTCGCGAACGAGATGAACGACCAGGTCTACGACCTCACCGATCAGCGCGTTTTGAGAGGGAACGCCGGCCTCGAGCACGAGCTGTTCGAGGCGCGTGAGTGCGCCGCGCGCTGAGCTCGCATGAATCGTCGTGACGCCGCCGGGATGGCCCGTGGACCATGCCTTCAGCAGGTCGTAGGCCTCGGGACCTCGCACCTCACCGATGACGATGAAGGTCGGGTTCAGGCGCATGCCCTGAAACACGAGCGCCCGAAGCGTGGAAGGGGGGACCACGCGACGGGCGCTCGTGAGCGCGAAGCGCGAGCGAATCTCGCTTGCGTCTTCGAGCAGAAGAAGGTGAGCTTCAGGGAAGTACTCGCCAAGGATGTTGATCTGGACTTCTGCGAAACGGGTCTTGCCAGATCCCGTCGAGCCCACGATGAGAATATTCTTGCGATGAAGAAGCGCGCTCCGGAGCGCGTCTTCGAATCCGCGACAATCGAAGTCATCGAGCGAGAAGACCTTCTCGGGCGGACGTCGCAATGCGATTTCGGGGCTTGGGCTGAGGGGCGGAATCGCGCCTTGAACCCGAATTCCCAGGTGCTCGATCTTCCCGGCAAGCGCGGGTTCTTCCTGTGTGAGCGACTCCCCGAGCAGAGAAGCGATCGACTTGAGCGTGCGCTCGCGCGAGGCGTCCGACGACCGCTCGCCGAACCGACGCCAACCGGTCCCCCGAATCAGGACATGATTACCGTCGCCATTCGCGATCACGTCGCCAGCCGACTCCGAATCCAAGGCAGCGATGAGGTGGGCAAGCCCCTCGCTGACCTGGGATTCGAGTCGACGGCGCGTCGTCTCGCGATTCTGGGAGTCTCGTGAAGCCATCGGGCAGACCTGACCGCCGAGGGCCTAGTCGAGCCCCAGGGCCTGGCAGATCAGGCGTCGGATGTCTTCGTGCTCCTCGCTCTGACGGTCTCGGTGCTGGCTGAGCTCCGTCACGATTCGCTGTTCGATGTTTCCCAGCGCGGCGTTTGCCTCGCTCCCGTCGCCCGCCTTGAGCAGTAGACGAATCGCACGACGGAGCGCTTCGGCGAAGGTGAGACCATTCCTATGGACGTAGGCCTCCAAGTCGTCGCTCATTCCCCGCGGGCAATAGACTTGGTAGCGTGTGGTTGAGTTGAAATCAGACATGATTGAGCCTCCTTACGACCTCGAATATGAACGAGGAGGAAGACTCAATCCGACTCTAAATGTGCACTTTTTAAGATATTGTGCGCACTAAAATAAATAATGCGTGATATTTCTATATCGAGCGCACTTCGTTCATGAATATGCGCACTTCACTCGCGGCGCGCTGCAGATGCGACGTGGACCGTTCCCCCCCACGACGACACCAAGGACTCAACATGAGCAAGCAACAGGAGACAGCCGCCACCGGCAAGCCCATAGGGAAGCCTCGTGAACTCAGTCTCGACGAGTGCATCGCAGCCGCCAAGTTTGTCTACAGCCCCGATACAGGCGGCTCTCGAAGTGTGATTCGAACGGCCAAAATGACGGCGGACATGCTCACGGAGCTTCGGAAGGGCGACGGAAACGATCAGCCGGTGGCTGTCGATACCGTCAAGCGAGGCGTGAAATTCGCGATCCAAGAGGGGCTTGTCGTCGTCGAACCCAGGCGTCGCCAGTCGTTGCAGCTCCCGGACCAACGCCCCGAATTGGAAAAGTCGCTTCGAGCCGCCCTCAACATCGATGACGCAATCGTGCTCGACTGCTCGGATCTCACGCTCATCTCTCAGGACGCCTACTACAGCCTCCAGCGGAAGCTCGGACACGCGCTTGCCAAATACCTCGCAGACCGCGCCCACCGCGAGTTCAGCCGAGTCAAACCCGGTGACTGGGGACTCGGCGGCGGACGCGCTGTTCGTTCCTTTGCGCGCCGCCTCGAGAGTCTGGCGCCTCCCGAACGTTGGCCGGGGCAACGAGTCTATTCCTTTGGTGGGTCGCTCGAAGGAGACGCCATTTGGATTGACGGCGTACCGGCGCTGTTGGGGTCGGACAGTGCAGCATCGACGTTCGCCTCGGCGTTCGATTCCAACGTAGAGCTTCGTCGTGTCCTGGCACCGCTTTTCGTCGAGAACGCGCGCGACGGCGCGCGACTTTCTCCAACTCCGCGCGCATTCGCTGATTTCGGGAAGGGCAATCGATCTTCGACGTCGATCGTGGCTTCCCGGTTCGGAGCGCTTGAACTCCCCTTCTTCACGGGGATCGAACTTCCGAAGGAGATCCCCGATCAAGCGCGAGAACTTCTTCAGCTCGTCGTATCGTGGCTTTCCTCGCTCAAGGATCCCTTCGGTCGTGATCACGGCTACTGCCCCATCGCCAATATCATCGCAGTGCCGTTCTACGTCCCGAATCGCCATGGTTTCCGTCACGCCGAATCGCCGCCCAAGGAAGTGATTCAGGCGCTTGAGGAGCTGGAGAAGTATTTCATCTCTGCCCACACATCCGGCGTGGGAGCCGCTGATCAGATTTTCCTTCTCGGCGGAGGATTCGGAAACGCGGCAACGATCGACTACCTGGCAACCGAACTCTTCAGGGGCAAGGTCAGTCTCGTCGTCACCTCCTCCGGCACGGCGGAGCGCATCTGCAGGTGGCATGGCATCGACCTCTAGCTGCTCGGCGGGCCGAGAACGGTGCCGTCGCCGGCCGAGGTCTCCCCGGCACGCTGCGAGAACGTCGGATCCTCGTAGTACCGGATCTTCGCTCCCAGGATTGGACGCAGGCCCGGCGCGAAAATCAACGCCGCGTCGTCGCCGAGACGCATGATCTCGTCGGAAGTTAGAAGCGCACGCTGCGTCTCCTGCTCCGCCGCAATCACGTGCCCCAACCATGGCGACAGTCGACTTCCGGTGTAGGTCCTCGTCTCCTTGTGAACCGTCGTCTGCCCCGTCATCTCCGACAGCACCCGGGCCGTCTCGAGCTTGTTCGGCCGAAAGGCAACCCGCACATCACAGTTCGCGGAGATGGCCTCATCGCGTCCATAGAGGGCACGGAGCTGTTCAAGGTCCTGAACCACGATGTAGGCCTTGATGCCGTATCCGGCGATGTAGCCGAGCGCATCATGAAGGAAGTGGAGCCGACCGAGCGCCGTGAACTCATCCAGCATGAGCAGAAGTCTTCTACGCCCGCCCTCCCCTTCACGGACGGCTTCAAGTTTCTCCGTCAGACGGTGCAGCACCTGTTGCAGGAGCACTCGCATCAGCACCCGTGTTCGCCTCAGGTCAGCGGGCGCAATCGTTAGATAGAGCGACGTCGGCGTCTCCGCGGCGACGAGGTCTGTGATCCGAAAATCGGATGCCTCCGTGCTCCGAGCCACGACCGGATCCGCGAATAGCCGAAGCGCTCGTCGCACCGTCGAAACGACGCTCGACCGCTCGTTCGGGCTCTTGTTCAGCAACGCCTGGGCCCCGGCCGAAACCGTCGGATGCGTTCTCGTAGGCTCACCCTTTGAGGGGGAACGCCACTTCCAGGCGCCGCTCGGGTCATGAGCCGTATCGATCATCTCGTTGCAAATCGTCTCGATCGGAACGCCCGGGAGCGAAACGAGATCGAGGCAAGCGCGGAGAGTGGCCTGCGGCTGCGAATAGAGAACGTGCAGAGTCAGAGACGTGAGGAAATCGGCGCCGGTCTCCGTCCAATGAACGCCCGTGTCGTCGCTTCCGTCGCCGGTATCCATGATGATCGCGGCGACGTTCTGGGCGTCCCGAACCTCGAGCGGGCCTAGCCGCACCTCTTCGAGCGGGTTGTACCGGGCCCAATCGGGTCCCTCGTTTCCCTCGGGCGCCGTCGGGTCGAATCGCAGCACCCGGTGGCCGAGCATCTCGCGTCGCCAAGCCGCGGTCTGCGCGTAGTTCTCGCCCTTCATGTCGTGAATGATCGCGCTCTCCACCCACCCTCCGAGCAAGGTCGGAAGGACGAGCCCGACGCCCTTTCCACTCCGCGTGGGAGCGAATGCAAGGCAATGGGAGGGCCCATCGTCGCGGAGGTAGAACGTGCGCGCTCCTTCACCCAATGCGCCCACATAGACGCCGGAGTCGTGGCCGAGAAGCCCGGCCTCCTCGATCTCCGCCTTCGTCGCGAAGCGGGCGGAACCATAGAGATCGCTTCGCCCGCCAATCTGCCGCGCGCGCCATACCGAGAACCCAATGGCCCCGAGGATCGCAAGATGGGAAGGAATCGCGATCGCCCAGTGCCCCACTTCCCAGATGTGTGCCGTCTCAGCCACATCGCGAAAGCGAATTGCCCACACGAAGTAGCCCCAAGGCGGGTAGACGAGCCCTATCCACGGTGGGCCAAGTGCCTCGGCGAACCCAAGGCGCCATGCAGCCCACTGGGTCGTCGCCCAACAAGACAGGACGACGATCGCAACCGACATGGATACAGCGCCCAGTGACACGCCGGCCGCACGATTGCGCCCCCCTTTCGGAAGGTGATAGATGGCGCCACTCGTCACGCGCCGCCCTCGCGGTCTCGGTCGATTGCCTGCAGTCGCTCGAGGTCGTCGACGCGCCAAACCAATCGGTTTCGGTCGCGCACTGCGGTGGCTTGCACCTGGGCGCCGACCGCCAAATTTGCCGTCGTCGTCGCGAGCCCGACGAGCTCCCGCCCGTTGTCGACGACCGCCAACTGCTCTGCAGAGGCGCTCGTCGCGTAGCCGACGAATCGCCCTCTCTGCAGGCGCCCCTCCACGGGATCGGCAATCCGCACGGGCTTGCCGGATGGCGTTTCAAAGCGCTCGAGTGAATCCATCGTACGAATCTCCGGCGCTTCGAGTTCTGCCAGCGCTTTGAGGGCCTCATGCCAGCCCGTCGCGACCGCCCGGCGCGCGTTCTGGCCCTCATCGACGAGAAGCAAATGCTCAAAGAGCGCACGGAAGCCATGGGCCATCCGACGCTCTTGGTGGTAGGCAAGCTCGCGTAGATCGGGGAGGTCCGACCTCCAGACCGCCACGCCATAACGCTCCACGCCGCGACGCTCGTAGGGAACCGACTCGAGGGTGACCGTCTGCCCCAATCGAAGCTGCCCACGCTCCCGCGCCTCTCGGATGCGGCGGGTCTGTTGCGCGTAGTGAACGACGCCGTTCTCTCCCTCGAGAAGGACATAGCTCCGTCCGTAGAGGTCGCTCTCGAGACCCGTTCCAATCAATCGACCCGTCACGAACAGTCCTTCGGCGGGCTTGAACCTTCTCAGATCCGTGACAGGAGTGCGCATATGAGGAGCGTGTTGAGCGACTCGCTTCGCGATGTCGCCGGCCTGCTGCAGCTCACGAAGTAGGTCGTCGAATCCGGATTCAAGCCGCCACGTGAACGCACTTCGCTTCTGCGCCAAGCCGAGGTCGCGAAGATGCTGCAAGCGACCCAGCTCGAATCGGCGCTGCGCAGCCAGGCTCGAATCCGCCGGTGGCAGGTACGCGATACGCACGTCGCCCAAAGCATTCGACTTGTTCACCAAGGCCCGGTCAATCGACGTCCTGCGGAGTGCCGTCACTTCTCGTGACAGCGTCTCCCGGTGTTCCCGCTCGGTGCGATATCCGAGCTCGTTGGTCGCGATCTCGATGCTTCGACCTCGGAACCCATGCTTGATGTATTCGGGATCGATCTCGAGCGTCGTGCCGTCTTCTTTGCGCCCGCGGAGCATGATGTGAACATGAGAGTTATCCGTGTTCTGATGCTCGATCGCCACCCAATCAAGGCGCGTTCCGAGATCAACCGACACCCGTTCCATCAAGTTTCGCGCATGCAGGCGGAGGTCCATTCGATGCGCTTGTTCGGGGGATACGATGAGCTTCCAGAAGAGCGAATCGCCCTCCTCCTGCCAATCCCGGAGAGCGGAAGCCAGCGCGCGTTCTTCAGTTTCGGAATCGAACCCGACACCTCGCGCGCCTTCTCGCTGCGCTCCTTCGCGCTCGAGATATCGACCATGTGCAGCCCAAACCTTGTCCGCCCGATTCGGGACGTAGGCCACCTTGACCACGCTGCGCTGCAGAAAAGGCGCCGCCGCGCTGGGCACAAAGGATGACCCCGGCAATCCAAGTCGTCGGCTGAACTGAAAGCGTCGCGAAGCACGAGGATGCCGTCCGCGTTCACCGCGAATCTTCCCCGGCCGTACGCGAAGCTCGTCCTCGCTCATCGCAGAGGCCTCGCCGAACCGAGCGCGGGGAAACTCCAGAGTGGTCGAAGCTCCCCCAACACCATATCAATCGCCACCGGCCCGAAGTAGCGCGAATCCCAGCTGCGCGGGTGATGGTTGCTGATCAACCAAACCTCACCACTCGCTACCTCGTAGACGCCGTCCGGGATGGGCGCGAGACGCCGGCCCTGTGCATCCGCTTCAGAGGGGTCGTGGTCTGAAATCCAAACGCCATTGACGCGAATCCCACCGTCCCCCAGCGAGATAAAGTCGCCGGCTATCGCACCAACCGGCTTCCCGATGGGCCGAGCGCCCCCTGGACAGCTTCCCGACTTCAGATAGCCACGGACACGGCCGAGCGTCGCGGTTTCGATCGGCAGGCATACAAGAACGATGCTGCCACGCGTGAGCGAAAGCTCAGTTGTCCAGTAAAGCCCTTTCGGCAGGCTGTCACCGGTGGCGACTCGCAGTGGAAACGCTTGAAAGTATTCCGCGCCGACCAGCAGTAGGGCCAGGACCAATACACAACCAACTCGAATGGAATGCGTTCGCATCGCGCCACCGTACGCGACGACGGCGGCGCGATCGACGGGCCAAATGAAGCTCGGGAGTTAGCGCCGAGTCAACGCAGCGCGTGAGTCAGAAAATGCTGAGCAAAACCAAGCACGTGCGAACGAAGTGAGTCACACCTTTATCTTGCTTTCGCTTTTACTCTTCCTGGAAATCTATTGAGGTCCAACCCAAGATGCCGGACGAGTCATCTCGAGTCCCGGACATTGTTAGGCATGAAGACGAGCGATCTGGAATCGGGCAAGATGATCGGCGATGGATCAACCCGACTGCTCGCACCCCGATCACGAAGAAGACCGCCTGGTCGAAATCGACCAGGCGAAGAGCGCGCTCGAGAGAGCTTCCTCGATTCCGGAAGTGCAGCTCCTGAGAGACAAGGCGGAGTCGATCCGAATCTTTCTCCGCCAGCAACAGTCAACCCTCGAGGCGCAGAACCGAGCAGCCGAGCTCAAGCTCTATGCCGAACGGCGCCTCGGCGAACTCCTCAAAGCGCGGGTGCGCCGAGGCGGTTCGCCAAAGTCGCAGCGTGAAACATCGCTTCCCGAGGGCATCAACCGAAGCCAGTCTCACCGATGGCAACGAATCGCTTCGATCCCGCGTGAAGCGTTCGAGGAACACGTCCGCAGCAAGAAAGCGCGCGGCGACGAGATCACATCGAACGATGCTCAGCGTCTTGCCCGGTCGATCGCGCTCCGCGAGGAAGTAGCGGCGCTCGAAACCGACGAAGTCGTGACCGAATCGGCCCAGAATCTCGAGTCGCTGGTCGCGACTCATTCGGGTTCGTTTCGGACAATCTACGCGGACCCGCCCTGGGCGTACGATAACGGCGGAAGCCGCGGCGCGGCGAACAATCACTACCCCACGCTCAGCATCGACGAAATCAAGCGTCTTCCGATTTCAGATCTCGCGCACGCTCGCAGCCACCTCCACCTCTGGACGACGAACGCCTTCCTGTTCGCAGCCCGGGAGATCATTGAAGCGTGGGGGTTCGAGTACAAGAGCTGTTTCGTCTGGGTGAAACCCCAGATGGGGACCGGAAACTATTGGCGCGTTTCCCATGAGTTCCTGCTCCTCGGCGTTCGCGGAAAACTCCCCTTCCTCGAACGTGATTGCATGAGCTGGGTCGAAGCGCCTCGCACGGTGCGCATTTCGGCGATCGTGAACGGTCATTTCGCTCCATCGTGAACAGCCGTTTCGGCGATCGTGAACGGAGCGGGTCGACGCTGAATGGGGTTTAGCTTCGCGTCTTCGTCGCCTTTCGTCGAGAATCGCCCTCGAGAGCGATCCGGTGGGCGTTGTGGAGCAGCCGATCGCAGATGGCGTCGGCGATCGTGGCCTCGCCGACGTGGTCGTGCCAGGCCTCGATCGGCAGCTGGCTGGTCAGGATCGTCGACCGGGCGCCGTAGCGATCCTCGATGATCTCGAGCAGGTCGCGCCGCTCGCTCTGGCCCAGCGGCACGAGACCCCAGTCGTCGAGCACCAGCACGTCGACCTTGGCGAGCTTCGCCAGCAAGCGCGGATACGTGCCGTCGGCGTGCGCGAGTGCCAGCTCGTCGAAGAGCCGCGGCACGCGGCGATAGAGCGCCTTGTAGCCTCGCCGCAGCGCCTGCTGTGCCAGGGCGCAAGCGACGTAGGTCTTGCCCACGCCGGTCGCTCCCGTGACGACGACGTTCTGATGAGCGTCGATCCACTGGCACGTCGCCAGCTGACGGATCACCGACTTCTCGAGCTTCCGACGGCCCGAGTAGTCGAGATCCTCGACCGTCGCCTGAGAGAGCCTGAGCTTCGCCTGCTTCAGGTTCCGCGCCAGCTTCTTGTTCTCCCGGTCCAGCCACTCGGCGTCGACCAGCAGCGCCATCCGCTCGTCGAACCCGAGCGCCTGCACGTCGGCGTCCCCTTGTTGTTCGAGCCATGAGTCGGCCAGCGTCCCGAGCCGCATCGCGCGCAGCTTCTCCATCGTCGGTTCATTGAGCATCGGTCAGTTCTCCTTGGTTGGGTTCGTGTTGGCTGGGTTCATGAGACTCGTAGTAGTCGCTCCCGCGCACGTTCGCGTGCAGCGGAAGACGGGGTTGCGACGTCGTCGTCGCGGCGTCGGACTCGACCACGCGATCGAGTCCGTGCTTCAGGATCGACTCGACGTGTTGATAGGAGCGGGCATGTACGCGCAGAGCACGTGCGCAGGCGGCCTCCAGCCGATCGTTGCCGTACTGCTTGGCGAGGCGCAGGATCCCCATGCAGGAGCGGTAGCCCTGCTCGGGATGGGGTCGGTCGGCCAGGATGGCCGCGACCAGCGCCCCCGTCGCCTCGCCCACGCTCTCGCCCCAGTGGATGAGCCGCGTCGGCGTCCACTCGAGATGCTTCTGGTGCGCCTTGGGCATGTGCGAGGGCTTGGTCGAGTGACGGCCCGGGATCCGATGCTCGGGGCCGTGGCGGGTGTGAGACGCCACCCGTTCGCCCCGGAAGTAGACCTCGAGCGTCCCGGCCGTGAACCGCAGCTCCACGGCCTCTCCGACCAGAGCGTGGGGAACCGAGTAGTAGTGGCCCTCCAGCTCGACGTGGTAGTCGATGTTCACCTTCGCGTGCTTCCACTCGGCGAAGACGAAGCGGGTGGACGGAAGCGGGCGCAGGGCGGGCCGGTCGAGCTTCTCGAACAGCTCCCGACGACTGGCGCGGTAGCTCCGCATGGGCCGGGCGTTGAGCTCGTCGAGCCGCTCGCGGATCCGCGTGTTGAGCACGGCCAGGGAGAAGAACGTCTCGTGGCGGATCCGTGCGAGGATCCAGCGCTGGACGATCTGGACGGCCACCTCGACCTTGGCCTTGTCCTTCGGCTTGCGAGGCCGGGCCGGCATCGCCGTCGTGCCGTAGTGCTCGGCCATCTCCTCGTAGGTGCGCTGCAGACCGGGCTCGTAGCGACAGGCGCGCGTCACGCCGCTCTTCAGCTGATCGGGCACGAGCAGCTCGGTCACGCCGCCGAAGTACTCGAAGGCGCGCACGTGCGAGGCGATGAAGTCGGCCGACTTCTGACTCTCGGTGGCCTCCGCGTAGGTGTAGTTCGAGGCGCCGAGGGTCGCGACGAAGAGCTCGACCTCGCGCACCTCGCCGCTGGTCGGGTCGACGACGCTGGGCTTCTTTCCCGAGTAGTCGATGAAGAGTTTTTCTCCCGCCCGATGGCGTTGGCGCATGGAGCGCTTCTGCTGGCCCAGCCAGCGGCGGTAGTAGTCACAGAACTGCGTATAGGCGTAGCCGTCGGGGTGGCGCTCCCGGTACTCGTGGTGGAGGAGCTGGAGCGTGACGCCCTTCTGGCCGAGCTCCGTGTGGACCTCCGACCAGTCGGGCAGCGGGCGAGCCGGGGATCCGCCCAGGGCCTGGCGGTAGAGCCGGTGCTCGAGCTCGACCTCGCCGAGCGGCAGCACGGCCTCCCAGGACTCGAGTCCCGCCGCCCGGGCTCGGGACAGCGCGGCCGAGACCGCGCCCAAGCTCACGCCCAGGCTTCCCGCCACCTCGCGGTGGCTCCGCCCGAGCGCCCACTTCTGCCTCAGGATCTCTCGCAATCGTCGCATCGACAGTCTCCGACCCGCCATCTCTCCTCCTCGTGGAGGCGATGGCGAGCGAACTGTCCAGCGTCGACGGGCTCCCTGGCCCACCCCCGTGCTCGTGTGAGCCTGAGGGGGTAGCCCAGCGTTCACGATCACCGAAATGGGTGTTCACGATGGCCGAAACGGGTGTTCACGATCCCGAAATGGCTGTTCACGATCACCGAAATCGGTGTTCACGATCGACCGAAACGAGTGTTCACGTTGGAGCGAAATGGGTGTTCACGATGCTCCGAAACACGCACACGGCTCACAGCCGCAAACCCGCGCTCGTTTCGGAGCTCATCGAGCGCGTCTCGAGCCCGCCGCGGCTCGAACTTTTCGCCCGCTCGAAACGAGATGGCTGGACGACTTGGGGCAACCAGTCCGAGTCGGGCCCTCCACCCTTTCCGGCGCGATCGGCGTCAATCCCAGAGTCCGCAAACAACGAACGTCACGAGGAGATCTACCAATGAGCAATATGAACCAGAGCCTTCAGGCCGTACGCAGCTCCGGGATGGCGATTCCCGGCCCTCTGATTGTCGGAATCGACCACAGCAACATCCTCATCACCGCTCAGAATCACTCCCGCCAAATCGGAGACCCAAGACCTGAGAATCTGCGGCTGGACATCCCCAACTTGGTGAGGCTCGCCACTGCAGGGCGCATGCTGACCTATGGCGTGGCAGTCGGATCAAAAATTGGCTCAAAGTCGCCGATTCAATCCATCTATGAACGATCTGGGTTTCAGGCGATCTTTCTCGAGCGCGGGTTGGTCACCGGACGTGAGGTCGGTGTCGACGTCACCCTTGCCTCAGAACTGCAGTGGTGCTCATTCGAACGAACGCCTGGAACGGTCGTGCTCTTGACGGCAGACGGCGCAGGATACGGACGTGGTCGCGGCTTCTTCGCGCTTCTTGAGCGCATGTACCAGATCGGTTGGTCGGTCGAGCTTCTTGCCTACGAAGACTCGACGCATCGCGCGATGGCGGACTGGGCAAGGTCGATGGGCCAATTTCGCGATTTGGCGACGTTTCACGAGTCCATCACGTTCGTACCAGGTCGTCGCTACTCGACACCGCTCCCGCAGGGTGGAAGACGATTCGAGACATGCATGCGCCCTTCGGCTGAACAAGGCTCCGACTACGAGGACCAGTTGTCCCCGAAGAGCGCCTGAAGTCACATCGACTAGGGGATGTGGCAAGCAGCCTGGCTGCAGCCACTCCCCCATACCGGGAGGCATTCACGGGCGGGAATGTGAGAGCGACTAGCCTCGCCCTTCCTTCATGATCGTTTCAACAAACTGATATTCTGAGGCTTCCCACGATCCAACCTTCCCCGTGAACATTACGAGTAGTCCCTCCAAACGAGCAGGCGGCTTACTGCTCTCCTCCAGTTCACGTTCTAGCTTTCTAAACATGTGGACCTGAACGGCGAATCGAAACGCCCCCAAAGAAGGCGTTGTCTCCGACAACACGACCTTCTGGTTTTCGTGAGTCGCAGGCTTTCCCTCGTGTGGACCTGCTGCGACCTGCAGACATTGCGAATCGCGGATCTGAAAGATGACGTCGTCGACGATCACCTTATCGATCAAGATGTCATTTTCGCTCCTGACATCCCAAAGAGCTCGAATCGTAGCGAGGCTTGTGAAGTCACCGAAGGATGCGGCGTGATGAATCTCTTCAAAAACCCACCTCGTAATCTCCTCCCAATCCTCTACGCCCACCCATACCGGGCGTCTGTGATTGCTATTCGCTCCGGATTTTCGCGTCAGAATCGCCATGTAGTCGCGGGCAAGATTCTCAGCATCTGCATCCGCCTGCGAAGAGCCATCTTGCCGACGAGTCAGATAGTAGTCCCGACCGCGGCGACGAATCAAAGTGCCGAGTCCCGTCCCCTGGTCCCGAAAATACTGTTCCGCACTCGTGTAGCCGAAGGACGCGAAGTCAACGGGGTGGACTGTTTCCAAAAGTTGAACGACAACTCCGAGGCGCACTTCCGATGCGGTGGAAAGAACTTCCCTAATTCGCTTCGCGATCGCCTCTGTATGTTTCGCGAGTTCATCCTTTTTTTCACGCATCAAGAGGGAACGACGAAGTCTCTCGACATCCTTCAGCTCTTCGAGGTAGAGAAACTGATCTGCAACCGCACGGTACGACAGCTTCGCATTGCCAAAACCCACGACGACAACTCGCGCTCCTCGCTTCTTGAGAGCAATCACAAGTGGCCTCAAGTCACCATCACTGCCGGCGAGCACGAAGGTCTCAATTTCAGCGTTCAGTAATTGAAGCTCGATCGCATCAACGATCAGTTGATTCTCGGCGGAGTTCTTGTGTTCCTTCCCAGGCACATCGAGCGTCTCGAATCCGATTGCATTGAGTTGATCACGGACACCAATGGCAACTCCCTTTTTCGACCCAGCAGGCGGGATGAAATCTGCGTAAGCTCGAACAATTCTCAGATCGGATTCGTTGACAAGCTCCTTCGTATAGTCGAGAAGGCTTTGCATGTCCTCTTCGACGACCTCCGGGAATGCCGCGAGCGCGGCCTTGTCTGATTCGCGCGCTTTCTGTCCTCCGACATAGTAGTTCTCAAAATCCACCAGAAGCGCAGCCGTGCCCATCCTGAATCCCTTCGCGATTGCCCGACGCGTTCCCGTGAGTATCACGAGTCGAGCCAGGTGCTCGATGACCCCTTTGTATAGCTCCGCTAGAGCGACGGTTCATGGGTTCAGCCACCCCCGTAAGGATCGGCCGCGATCAGACCCACGGCGCCATTCAGCGAATGACCAGCGGCTGGCAGTCACCGAAAGAAGGCCACGAAAAGGGCGGATCAACATCTCCCGAAACATCGGCGAGATACGGGTCGCCCTCGAGACTCGCCAGGTGTCTCCCGAGTGCCCTGGAGTACGAGCCTAAACTCCGCCGCGACACGGTTTTCGGCTAATGCGGTGCCGCAGA
Source organism: bacterium (assembly GCA_024742285.1). NCBI lineage: Bacteria > bacterium. The sequence goes on from JANSYR010000008.1 coordinate 134,191, forward strand.
CGGAAGCCTATCGAGCCCGCATCGAAAGGTGACATGCCAACAGACATGCGAAATCGCCAATTGTCTTGCGGTCGTTACCTAGGCTTTCGCGCCAATCAATCGAATGGCCCTCTCGCCTCATCGACCGACTCAAAATATTGCAACAGTCGATGAAGGCATCATGCGCACTCGACCGAGCTTGATCCATCTGCCTCCTCGCGTCCAAGCTTTCGACGGCCCAGCGTGCGCGGAATCCCGCGTAGCGGACGGCGGACGCAAGCAGCTGTTCGACTAGCCTTGGATCCCCCACCGACTCGAGTCGAGAAAGCAGATCTCTGGATTCTTCAAAGGAAATCATTCGCGATAGGTCCCACAGGCCGTAAACGAAGACAGATCTTATGACGGGACCTTCTCCGCGAGCTCCCCATACCGACAAATCGCATTCACCAACTTCATCTGCTTAGGACTCCGACACTCCGCCCCCATGAGCTTCGGACTCCCCACGATCACGACCGCACACTGCGCCCGCGAAGTCGCCACATTCAGCCGGTTCGCGCTGAGCAAGAACTCGAGCCCCCGCGGCGCATCCTCCGCCGAACTCGTCGTCATCGAATAGATCACGATCGGCGCTTCCTGCCCCTGAAACTTATCCACCGTCCCCACCGGCACATCCGCGGGCAAGGCCGCCCGAAGCGCGGCCACCTGCGCGTTGTAGGGCGCCACAACGAGAATCTCTTCCAAGCCGACCGGCTGAACCACACCCTCGCGATCGGTCCACTCGACCCCGCTCGCGCCGAACTCCTCCACGAGCCGAGCGACGACCTCGACTTCCTCCGGCGCACTCGTCTGATTTCCCTCGTGCGAGCACGGCACATACCAAAGCCCTGCCCCCTCCCTGCCCTCCGAAGGTTCCGCCAACCGCGTGGGCCCGGTGATGCGTTGGCCTTCACAACCCGAACGCGACCGAAGCTTGCCTTCGTAGTAGGTCTCCGAAGTAAACGCACAGATATCGGGATGCAGACGCCACGTTTCGGGAAGAAAGAGCCCGCGATCCTCGGAAATCGTGTCTCTCCCTTCGAGCAAATGATCGAGGACCGAGACCTCGCTGCCGTCGGGATGACTGCCTTGGATGGGTTGGTCGAGCTGCTGTGGATCACCGAGCAGAATCAGATTGCGCGCTGCTTGCGAGGCCGCGACCGCATTGGCCAACGAGAGTTGCCCCGCCTCGTCAACGACGAGCGTATCAAGGGTTTCGAACGCTTCCGAACGCGCCCAGCCCCAAACGGTCGCGCCGCCCACCTGGGCGCTGCCCGACGCCAGCTCTTGGTCAAATGCGTCGTTGGTCTTTGGGATGATGACGTACTGCGGAATCTCTTCGTCCTTATCCTTGCGTCGCTTCGCGCAGCGAACGGAAACTCCCATCTCCTCTGCAGCCTCAGGGATCTTCTTGATGAGATTCACGATGACTTTGTGGCTATTCGCGGTGATGCCGACTTTCTGGCCGGCGGCGACAAGCGCGCAGATCATGCGCGCACCGGCGTGACTTTTGCCCGTCCCAGGCGGCCCTTGAATCGCCAACACCCCACCGTCCAAGTCGAGCGCGAGCCGCTTCGCGGCTTCGACCGAATCTTCACCGGGCGCACTCAGAGCGCCCTTGATGGGCGTCGCAAATCGGGGCCTCCGCCGCATCAATAGATCCCGTGCAGCACGGTAGGGTCCCGGCGCATCGATGCCGTTTTCTGCCACCCACTCGGCAATCGTCTCGATCGCCTCCGGAATCGGGTACGGGCGCACGCTGTCATGTGCGAAGGCAGCCACCGGATGTTCATCCTTGCTTTTCTGATTCTTTTTGACGTCGACTTCGCGACGGACCGGATCGATATCAACGACTTTTCCAAGTGTGAAGTCGCGGTCGACTTTGAGCGTGTTGCCCACTCGAATATCGAAATCTTGCTCGACGAAGCGATATCGATGGACCGGGAGTTGGCGCTTGGGAACGGGCAGTTCTTCGAGAAACTCGAGCCCGTAGAGCCCATGTCGTTCAAACGCGAGGTCCTCGACCGCCAAGTCCTCCAGGCGGAACAGTTCCCATGCGGTGGCCTTTGATTCCCGCCGATGCCACTCAAGCAACTGAGCCAGCAACCAGATGCCGTGCTCCTCCGGGGTCCGCTCGCCGGGATCTTCGGGCAGGCCTTCCGTCATCCGCTCGGCCAGTTTTCGGCGGCGGTTCAGCGCTTCATCCAGCTTTTCGGAAGGATCGCCATCCTTGATTGTGGCTCGAACGATCTCGACGCCCTCGCCCACCTGTTGACTGCGAACCTCTTCGAGCCAGTCGCGCAGCGAAAGCGTCGAAAGACAATCATCCTTGTTGTAGACGGCCACCCGAGCACGCTCTTCGTGAGAAATCGCCTCTCCCTGCCCGAGCTCAAGTGCTCGCTCGACAGTTCGCATCCCGGCCGAGGCATCGCGCAAGTCGAGCTCCCGCTCGAATCCATGAACGGCCTCGAGCTGCTTCAGGCCGTACGCCTCTACCCCAATGCGAAGAGACTCCTTCACGACCTGGTGGAGGTCGACGAATCGCTCGCTTCGCAGCAAGAAGTCGAGTTCCGCCTCGCGAGTCGCATGCCGCCCCATCAGTCGCTTCAGCGCCGCCGGCTCGTAGGGAGCAAAGTGGTAGATATGGAGCCCCGGAAACGCCTCGATGCGATCTACCACGAAATCTATCCAGCTTTCGAAGACGTGCTTCTCCTCCGCGTGCGTGAGCGCCCAGCGTTCCTCGTATGCGCGTGAGCCGTCGGGACTCAGCTCTACCCATCCAAACAAGTATTCGAGGCCACCCCCATCGACGAACGGGTCACCTTCGAAGTCGAAGAAGAGATCGCCGGGTGAAGGCTCGGGAAGCCGTGCGAGACCGGTCTCGGGCTCACCGGCTGGGAGAACCTCGACGAGCGGTTTCTCTGCGTTTCGAGATTCCAGCTGAATTCGGGCTTGGTGATGGACACGCTCGTAGCTCTCGGGCGAACCACGTTTTGGTCTGGGCGCGAGCGGCATGGACGTCCCCGCCAGCGCTGTGAGCGAATCAACATCACGCCCGACGAGCACGTCCCGCTGCAATCGGCTGATGCCCGCTACGAGCGAGAGATGGTCATCGACGTGGCGCTGTTTGTCGCATCGACTCCACCACTTGCAGATATCGCACTGCGGGACCGGCTCGGGGTAGGTTGCAAACTCTAGCTGGCCCGCTGCTTCAGACGCGTTCGAATCCATTGGTTCCGCGACGACCCCCTCCAGTTCCGCGCGAATTCGCCGGTAGTAGGCCATGAAATCGCTGGTCCGAAAGCAGTCGGGCTCGTCGTAGCGCCCAGGCGAGATGACGCGAATCTCGTCAGGAAGGCGGCCTTGCAGATCGCTCAGGAGGTCGCTGTAGAGGCAAAGCTGAAGGACGGTGCCACCGCGGGTTTCGAAGGCAAGTTTCGTATCGACCGCGATGTAGGACCAAGCGCCCAAGTCGCTGGGCTCGTCAACCCGAAGCAGCACATCAGCAAATCCACGCCAACGCCCACGCACAAGCGGCGCTTGAACAATGGCCTCCGCTCCCCTGGCCATGAGTTCACGAGTCACGGCGACGCCGCGCGCATCCAGTGAGCGATCGCCCTCATTCACAGATTCGACGCCAACACCCTGCTCTCGCAGGAAATCGAGATAGGCGTTCTCGTGCGCCAAGCCGCGTTCGCGTAGGACTTCAAGCGTCGGGTCGTGCCAGTCGGGAGACTCGATGAGCTGATGCGCGCGGGCACACTCAAGCCGGGTGAGATGCTGGCAACCGAGGTGATTTGCGAGATCTGTCGCCGAAAGTTGAAGCTGCCCTTCGTGTTCGGATTTCTTCACGAGCGCTTTTGCTCCTACCCGCATCAATCAGCAGGGTGGCAGCGAGTACATCGTCGCTTCAGCCGGACCGGTTCATGTTGAGACGCACGGCAGGAACGGTCGAGTTCCTGTCGGGTCCACGATGCGCACCACTATGCCGTGTTTCCGTGACAGATACGGCCTTTCGCATTGCTCATTTTGGTAAGCGACCGGGGGCGCGACGAGAAGCAGGCAGGCTGAATCGGAACGTATTTGCATTCTATATCTGATTAGCTATTCATATGTTTATTTAAACGAACGAGGACCATCTCATGCCCAGCGACATTGTCAGTCTCGACGCTTGCGCCGCGAAAGTCATTGATGAAGCGCGAGTCGAAGCCGCCAAGGCGCAGTTACTGCCCGAGAGCGAGCTCAACGAGTTGACGCAGCTTTTTAAGCTGCTGGGCGACGTCACGAGAGCGCGCCTTCTCTACGCGCTCCTCGAAGCCGGCGAGCTCTGCGTCTGCGATTTATCAGCTGCCACTGGGACGCCAGAGACGAACGTCTCGCACGCCCTTCGCCTGCTTCGCACTGCGGGCATCGTGAAGGCTCGACGGGACGGCCGCATGATGTTCTACAGCCTCGACGACGCCCACGTACGCATGCTCCTCGACCTCTCCCGCGAACATATGCGCCACACCGTGGAGGCCAACTAGTCATGCCTCGGCTCGCCCTCGCTCTTTGCTTTGTCTTCTTTGTCTCGTTGTTCGTGTTTCGCAGTGTGGTGCAATTTCGAAAGACCGGTTCTACGGGCGTCAAGGGCTTCAGCGGCCGAATCGGCTCCCTCCCGTGGCTTGCGGGCGTGACCGCATCCCTCGGCCTTGTGCTCGCTCCGGTTGCACCATTGGCTGCAATCTATGGCTGGCCGGGCGGCGGGCTCATCCTCTCGAACGCCGCTGTGCACTACATCGGCGCTGCATTCGCCGTCGCTGGAATCGGTGGCGCGCTGCTCGCTCAGCTCTCGATGGGCAACTCCTGGCGCGTCGGTGTGGATGAAAGCGAAGTGACCGACCTCGTCACTTCGGGACTCTTTGCTTGGGTTCGAAATCCCATCTTTACCTTCATCTGGACGTCTCTTCTAGGACTGGTTCTCCTCGTTCCGAATGGCGCCGCGCTTCTCGCCGCCGCGCTCACAGTCATCGGCATCGAGCTCCAGGTACGCGCCGTCGAGGAGCCCTATCTCGAGCAGACGCACGGAGATACGTATCGAAGCTACGCAGCTCGCGTTGGCAGATTCCTTCCAGGCATCGGACTCTGGCGACGCGGCGGCGGCTCTGGTGCTCACGCGGCATCGGCCTTGGCTCTGGTCGCACTATTAAGTGCATTCGGGTGGACCGAGCCTGCGTCGGCGGAGCCCATCCGCGGACGGGTCACTGAAGCCGCTTCTGGCATCCCCCTCCCTGCCGTATCCGTCGTCGTTGAACCAAACGGCGAACGCGCGGAGACCGACGAGAATGGAAGCTTCGAGGTCGAAGCTCACCAGCCGCGCTCGCTGCGCCTGGAGTACCCGGGTTGGAAGCATGAGACGTTTGCCGTTCAAGGCGGCTCGGAAATCGCGGTCGCGCTCGAGCCGGACGCCCAACCGATGCGCCCGAATTTCGACAACACCGAATCAATCGTCATCGATGCGGCCCCTGCTGCGATTTGGGCCTACGTCACCGACTACGAGACAAACTGGATGAACTCAAACCCGGAGCACATCTACGTTCGCTTCCTTGCTGAAGACAAGACCTTTCGAAACGGCATTCGGTTCGTCCTCTCCGAACACGTTGGCAACGGCCGAGCAGACCAGACCGGATACCTCACCGACGTCGTGCCGCACGAGACCTACACCTGGGTGTCGCGTGCCGTCTACACCGGGTACGGCGGATTCTCAGTTCGCGTTGACCAAACCGGCACGTTCTCACTTGAGCCCGTCGATGGCGGTGTTCTGGTGTCCCACCGCATTCAAGCGGCATTCCCCGACTCGTTTTGGGGCCAGGTCGCGCGCTTCGTCGCCGAGAATCTTGGCGACGCGGCAGGCGACGCCGCGCTCCATACCCGCATTGAGCTCGAGTACTTCAAGGAGCAAATCGAGCGCCTTGAGCGAGCGCAGAATGGCTAGTTCGCTCTCCACACCGCGTGAAGCCCTTCTTCGCCACGCGCTACAGCTCGAGGCCCTGACCATCGCGTGGAACGTGCTGGAATCCGTGGTCGCAGTCTCCGCCGGCTATATCGCAGGAAGCCCCGCCCTCGTTGGGTTCGGGCTCGACAGCGTCATTGAGACGATTGCCGCTTCCGCCCTATACCGTCGACTGCGCGCAGAGCTTCGAGGCACCACCGGAGAGGAAATCGAGGACCAGGAGCGCCTCGCACTGCGCATCGTGGGCGTCACGTTTCTACTTCTTGCCGCCTACATCCTCTACGAGGCAGGCACGACACTCTGGAACCAAGATGCGCCTGAGGAAAGCGGAATTGGAATCGCGCTCGCCGCGCTCTCGCTCATCGTGATGCCCGTCCTCGCCTTCGCGAAGCTCCGAGCCGGCCAGAAGCTCGAGAGCAGAGCCCTCATCGCAGATTCGAAGGAAACCTTCGTCTGCTCCTACCTCGCTCTTGCGCTCCTCCTTGGCCTCGGCGCCAACGCGCTCTTCGGCGCATGGTGGGCAGACCCCGTCGCGGCCCTTCTCATGCTCCCATGGGTCGTCAAAGAAGGCCTGGAAGCGTTTGGTGATGACTGCGATGACTAGAGCCAGTGTGCAGAGAGCCCGCAGCTCCGTTTCAGTCGCGTTGCAGGGTTCCGCTTGCCGGCTCAAGTTCTGGGTGGTAAAAGCCGAGCAACTGGCTGGGTCAGACTTATGAATCGAACGACACGAAATCGCATTCTCCTCGCATTTGCGCTTCTCCACCTCCTGGCGGACGTGGCGTTCGCTGGCGGTGCGGTTCTTTGCGTCGGTTCTGACGACCATCGGGCGGTTGAGTCCCAGTATCTCGCAGACCTCGGATGCCACGGCGAGAACCCGTCGCAGCCTGACTCCACGGCTCCCTCCGTTTCCGACGCGGTCGAGCAGTCTGGTGACTGCACCGACAGCCCGCTCCACTCAGAAGCCGAGTTTTTCACGACTTCCGACCGAGCGCCGGACGCACCGGCGGGCCTCGTGCACGCCGCCTTCGACCAGCATCTGGCGAGCGCCGACGCGGCGCGCCTTCGACCGTCTGCGCGCACCGCGAGCGAATCCTCGACGCTTCGCGCGCATCGCACCGTCGTTCTCATCCTTTGAAATAACACCACGACCTTCTCATGGCTCGGCGTTGATTGGTGCCGCGGATATTTCCGCTCGCTCCGACGACGTCGAGCGCATTTTGAACCTCAATTCGTGGTGTTTCGATGGACATATTGAACGGCCGCCGACGGCGCCGACTTACTTCTTCACTGTTTCTAACGGGTGCGTTGCTCGCAACGGGCTGCACGGCCGCACTGACGCCGCTCCCTGAACCGCGCGCGCTCGGCCGTGACCTGCCAAGGGCCACACTATCGCGTGCCAGCGAACGCTCGCCGGGCGCCCCATTTCAAGAACCCGAAGGGCAGCTTGCGCTCGCCACCGCACTGAGCGCGGCCCTTCAAAACAGCCCCCGACTGGAGGCCTTCGACTGGCGAGTTCGCGCCCAAGAGGCTCGAGCACTCCAGGCCGGCCTCATCCCCAATCCTCAGCTCTCTGTCGAAGGTGAGAATTTCGCGGGTGGCGGCGACTTCAACGGGTACGACGCCGCGGAAACCACCGTCTTTCTTGGCCAGCTCGTCGAGCTCGGTGGGAAGCGGGCCAAGCGCCACCGCGTGGCGGTCCTCAATCGCGAGCTCGCCGGGTGGGACTACGAAGCCGCCCGGCTCGACGTCATGACCGGAACGGCGCAGCGCTACGTCTCCGCTCTCGCCGCGCGGGAGCGCCTCGCACTCACGACAGAGATTCTCCGCGTCGCGAAGGAATCACTCAAGGCGACTCGCGCCCGCATAGAGGCCGGCGCGGCGTCGTCCATCGAGGCCGCCCGTTCGGAAGTTGCCGTGGCCACCATCGCCGCGCAGAAGGGCCGCCGCGAAGTCGAATTTGAGGCGGCGAAGAACGTCCTCGCGTCAAGCTGGGCGGGCGAGGCTCGCTTCGATTCTCTCGCTGGCGACCTCACAGCACTGCGCAGCCTGCCGGAGCTAGAACGAATTTCGGCAGCGCTCGCGGCGAACCCGGACCTGGCCCGATGGGTGAGCGAAGTCTCTCAACGAGAAGCCGCGGTCGACCTTGCGCGAGCACAGGCGATTCCGTCGGTCACCGCCGGCCTCGGTCTACGCCACTTCAACGACACCGACGATGCAGCACTGGTCTTCGGAGTCGAGATTCCGATTCCTGTATTCGACCGCAACCAAGGCGGTCGCGCCGCCGCCGCGGCCGAGGCTCGCCGCGCGCGTGCAATGGCTCGCGAATCCAGGCTTGTTCTCATTCGCGCGCTCGTTGCGGCCCATGCTCAGGCGCTTGGTGCTCACAACAACGCACGTGCACTCGAGGAGGCCGTGCTTCCGCAGGCGCGTTCCGCCTACGAGCAGACTCGCGACGCGTACCGAAAAGGGCTGTTTCGGCTCGTCGACGTGCTCGATGCGCAGCGAACGCTCTTCGACGCACGAACCGAATACGTAAACGCGCTCGAGCAGTTCCATACGGCTGCTGCCGAGCTTGAACGACTCGCAGGCTCCTCGCTAGAGGACCTTTCCACGGGGAGGAACTGACATGACCCGAACAACACGCCGCCACTTTACTCGACTGCAGATTGCCCTTCTCGCATCAATGGCCGTCGCTTGCCATTCCGCGGTCGAAGAAGGACAGGCAGAGCAGGACCACGAGGGCGAAGGGCATGAAGAGGAGCTTGTTCTCTCCGACGCCGAACTCGAGGAGTTTGGCATCGCGCTCGCCACAGCAGGCGCCGGCCGCATCGCGAAAACCGTAGAGCTACCGGGCGAAATACTTCCGAACCAGGACCGTGTGGCGCACATCGTTCCGCGCTTTCCGGGCGTCGTAAAATCAGTTTCGAAGGCCATCGGCGATACCGTCAAACGAGGTGACTCGCTCGCGTCGGTCGAGAGCAGCGAGAGTCTGTCCACCTACGCCGTCAAGTCTCTGCTCGAAGGCGTCGTCATCGAACGACATGTCGCCGTCGGCGAGTCCGTGACTACCGCGCGAGAGCTCTTTGTCGTCGCGGACCTGAGCGAAGTCTGGGTCGATTTCCAGGCCTTTCAGAAGCACCTCCCTTCCCTTCGAGCCGGCCAGCAAGTGCACATCTCAGCCGGTCACGGATTGCCTGAAGCAGAGGCGTCCGTCAGTTACATCTCGCCCGTCGTCGATGAATCCACGCGGACGGCCACGGTGAGAGCGGTGCTTCCGAACGAAAAGGGCGATTGGCGCCCTGGCCTGTTCGTGACTGGCCGCGTCGAAACAACCTCTGTCGACGTCCCGATTGCCGTGCCGCGTTCTGCCATCCAGACCGTGGGTGAAGTGCCGGTGATTTTCGTTCGAGACCACGAGGGCTTCGAACCGCGTCCGGTGCACCTAGGCCAAAGCGGACCTCACTTCGTCGAGGTCTCCGATGGGCTCGCCGCAGGCGACGTCTACGTCTCAAGTGGGGCCTTCACTCTCAAAGCCGAGCTCCAGCGCGGAGAGCTCGGCGAAGGTCACGGGCACTAGTCATGAATACATTAATTCGATTCGGACTCGAAAATCGCCTCCTCGTCGTTGCGCTTGGACTGCTCGTCGTTGCTGCAGGTTTCCAGAGCTACCGCGGGCTACCCGTCGACGCCTTTCCCGACGTAAGCCCCAATCTCGTTCAGGTCTTTACGACCACCGAGGGCATCTCGCCCGAAGACGTCGAAAAGTACGTCACGTTCCCCGTCGAAACGTCCATGAACGGGCTACCCGGCCTCGCCCGCATACGCTCGGTCTCAAACTTCGGTCTGTCGGTCGTCAACGTCTACTTCGAGGATGATGTCGACATCTATTTCGCCAGACAGCTAATCGGAGAGCGCCTCCAGGAAGCGAGAGAACAGATTCCAGAGGGCTTCGGTGAGCCAGAGATGGGCCCCATTTCAACAGGGATGGGCCTGGTGCTCTTCTACTATCTCGAGGACAAGTCCGGTAGCTACACGCTCGAAGAGCTCCGGACCATGCAGGACTGGATAGTCAAGTTCCAGCTCCAGACGGTCCCGGGCGTCACCGAAGTGCTCGGCATCGGCGGCGATGAGAAACAGTTTCACGTTCTCATCCACCCAGAAGACCTGCTCCGCTACGACCTCACCACAAGCGAGATTCTCGAGCAAATCCGCCAGAACAACTTGAACGTTGGCGCCCAGTTCATCGAGCGCGACGCTGAGGAGTACGTCGTTCGCTCCGTTGGCCTTGCCACGAGCATCGATGACCTCGAAAGCATTGTCCTCAAGACCAAAGACGGCACACCCGTCTTTCTCGCCCAGGTGGCTGACATCGAAATCGGCGGCGCCGTCCGAAGAGGCCTTCAGACTCGAAACGGCGAAGGCGAAGTCGTCTCCGGGATGGTCATCAAGCTCTTCGGCACCAACTCATCGACCGTTATCGAACGAGTCGAAGACAGAATCACCTCTATCAACGCCTCGCTCCCACCGGGAGTCCGAATCGTCCCCTACTACGAGCAGAAGACGCTCGTAACAGCCTCGGTTCAAACGGTCCAGGACGCGCTCGTTCAGGGAATCGTCCTCGTCTCCCTAGTCATCGTTGTCTTCCTGGGTGCTCTTCGCCCGAGCATCGTTGTCGCGCTCTCTATTCCGTTCTCGGTTCTCTTTGCGACGCTCGGCATGGGCCAATTCGATATCTCAGCCAACCTCATGTCCCTTGGTGGCCTCGCCATCGCAATCGGCATGATGGTGGACGGCACCATCGTGCTCACCGAGAACGTCGACCGACTGCTTCGGGCACGCGGACCAGATGCGTCTCGCAAGGAAGTGGTGCTTCAGGCGTGTAGTGAAGTTGCTCGGCCCATCGCCTTTGCCATTTCCATCATCGTCATCGTATTCCTTCCACTCTTCACGCTTGAGGGCGTTGAGGGGAAGACATTTCGGCCACTGGCCTACACGGTGGCGCTCGCCATGGGGGGCTCGCTCGTGTTCGCCCTGGCCCTCGCCCCGCTCCTGTCGTTCACCGTGATGAGAGCGCCGAAGAGTGGCAACACGGGCCCTCGTTGGCTCACGCCGGTCATCGGCCTCTATCGCCCGCTCGTCACGCGGTTCGTCAAACAGCGCTCGCTTGCCGTAGTGCTCGCTGGCGCCCTGCTCTCGCTCGGCGTACTCGCCTTCCCGTTTCTAGGTTCCGAGTTCACGCCGCGCCTACAGGAAGGCACGCTTGTGCTCCGCCTCACCATGGCACCGTCCATCTCGCTCAACGAGAGCAAACGCGTGACACTCCTCGTCGAGAAGCGGCTCATGAAAGTGCCTGAGGTCAGCGGCGTCGTCACGCGAATCGGTCGAGGCGAAGTGGGTGCGCACGCCGACCCCATCAACAGCGCAGAGATGTATATCCTGCTAGAGCCCCAAGAATCGTGGCGAACCGACAGCCAGGAAGGGCTCGAACAGCTCATCAGAGACGGCGTCGGTCGAGTCCCAGGCGTCCTCACCAACTTCACGCAGCCCATTGCGATGACCGTCGACGAACTGCTCGAAGGCGTTCGCGCTGAGCTCGCCATCAAACTCTACGGCGATGACCTGGAGCTCCTTGCTCAGAAGGCCGGCGATGTGGCCCAAGTCGTGGGTCGCGTGCGCGGCGCCGCCGATGTTCAAGTAGACCAGGTTTCAGGCACACCCCAGCTCGTCGTCCGAGTCGACCGGAAGGCCGTCGCCCGATACGGCATGAATGTCGAAGACGTCCAGAACACCATTCGCACGGCCGTTGGCGGCGAGGTCGCGGGTCAAATTTTCGAGGGCGTGCGTCGTTTCGACATCTTCGTCCGATTCGCCCCAGAATACCGCTCCACGCCCGAAGCCATCGGCGACATTCTCGTCCCCGGCCCAGAAGGCGTTCGCGTACCGCTCTCTGAGCTCGCCACGCTTGAGGAAATGGTTGGACCAAGGCAGATTACGCGCGAAGACAACCAGCGATTCATCACCATCCAGTGCAACGTGCTCGACCGCGATATAGGCTCCTTCGTCGAAGAAGCGCAGAAGGCTATTGACCAGCGCGTGGAGCTACCCGCAGGCTACTTCGTGACCTGGGGCGGCCAGTTCAGACTCCAGCAAGAAGCCAACCGCCGGCTCGCCGTCGTCGTGCCGATAACGCTCCTCATCATCTTCGTCCTGCTCTTCTCGAGCTTCAATTCGCTGAGAAACGCATCGCTCATTCTGCTGAACATTCCCCTCGCCCTTGTCGGCGGAATCGTCGCGCTCTGGCTGTCAGGCCAGAACCTCTCCGTGCCGGCGTCTGTGGGCTTCATCGCGCTCTTCGGTATTGCGCTCGAGAACGGAATGGTCCTTGTCACTTACCTCAATCAGCTTGTGTCCGAGGGTCGAGACGTTGACGAAGCGTCCGTCGAGGGCGCATGCCTCCGCCTTCGTCCGGTCCTCATGACGGCGGCGACGACCGCCCTTGGGCTCCTGCCTCTACTGTTTTCCACTGGAACCGGAAGCGAGGTACAGCGACCGCTCGCCACGGTCGTTGTGGGCGGGCTCATCACCTCAACTGTGCTCACGCTCCTCGTCATCCCCGCGCTTTATCGATGGTTCTCCCACGGAGGCGGGAACGAGGGCCGCTCTGTCTGAACTCCCCCTCCGGCGTTCGCGTTCAGAAGCTGGGCGCGCGCCAACACCCAAAATCCACCGAACGAACCCCTTCGGTGGCCCGAAGAGAATCCTAGACACCCTTTACCAAGTCTTCTCCCTCAACTCCAACCTGGCCCGATGCATGCCAGCTAAGCCGCACGAAGCGCTTCGACAAGCAGCTCTCGCGGAGGCACGCCCGCACTCCCATACATCCGGCAGCTAAGCGCAAAATCCGTACGCTCTCGCGCGTCGGTCTCAATGTCGCGACCACTTACGCGCACACTGGGTGAACCGATAAATCGAAGTCTTTCGGCCGCCTCAAGAGACTCGACCGCGACCTCCAGAATTTGGGCATCGATACCGAGCTCCCCTACCACTTGACGCACAAGGTCCACGGTCAACTTGTGGTTCGGACAGCCTGAGAAATAGAGAATTTCAATCACCTAATAGGGCCTCCGCATACCCATCCCCCGCTGCGCCTCGGGCACCCCTTTCGTCCATCCACCCCGCGCCCCGCAACGCCCACGTGTGTCAGTCGTCTACGCGGCGTCCTCTACGTGCTCCGGGCAACGAACGACCTCGACGGTGACATGCGCGACTTCAGCCGCACATTCCAAGAGCGTTTGGTAGTGCTCGGGCTGCTTCGGTTCGTCGGAGATGACCGAAGCAATCACCGCCACGCGACCCGGAGCGACTTCCCACACGTGTAGGTCAGCCACGACGTCAGTTGTGCCTTCCTCGAGCGTCGCGCGGAGCTTCGCGCTCGTCTCAGCCGTGATAGAGCCGTCCAGGAGCACAGCCGATGTCTCGCGCAGCAACCCGTAGGACCATCGGGCGATGACGACCGACCCCACGATTCCCATCGCCGGGTCCATCCATCCCCAACCGAAGAGCTTTCCGCAGAGGAGCGCGAATATTGCCGTCAACGAAGTCAATGCGTCAGCCAACACGTGAAGATAGGCGGCTCGCAAGTTGTGGTCGTGGTGATGACCGTGATGGTCGCCAGCGCCGTGATGATGATGTCCGTCCCGAAGCAACCATGCCGATACGAGATTCACCGCAAGTCCGACGGCAGCTACAGCAATCGCCTGGTCGAATGAAATCTCAAGCGGATTGAAGAACCGCTGTCCGGACTCCCAGGCAATGAGAAGCGCCACAACAGCCAGCACTACCGCGCTCGTGAAGCCTCCCAGGACGCCTACCTTGCCCGTCCCGAACGAGAATTGTGAGTTGCTTCGATGTCGCCGAGCAAACCAATAGGCGAATGCCGTAATGCTCAGAGCAGATGCGTGGCTAGCCATGTGCCAGCCGTCTGCGAGCAGCGCCATCGAGTTGAAGACGCTTCCCGCCGAGATTTCTGCAACCATCATCACCAGCGTGAGCCCGATGACGAATCGTGTCTGACGCTCGTTTCGGTCATGGCTCGCCGACAGATAGTCGTGGCTGTGCTCCCAAGCCTCGCGATTGGTTCCATGCATTTCGTCAACCTCCGCGCGGCGAACACGCAATACAAGAAGAAAAGTACTGCCCGAGTACCAACCCAACGAAGCCGATTCCGAGCAGACCTTGGACAGCCGTCATCGTCTTCGCGAGCAAGCCAACGGGCACGATGTCGCCATAACCCACGGTGGTCATAGTAACCACGCTCAGGTAAAGCGAGTCTCCGAAAACCGCGTGAAGTCGAGCCGTATGTTCCGACCCGGAAGCACCTCTCTCACCCCAGATGGGTTGCATCCCGGAAAACGAAGGGTCCATGCCGCTCGCTTGCAGAACCGCATACGTCACGGCAAAGACCACCACGAGCGAGAAGTAGACCTCGAGCAGCGCTCTGAGCTCAAACGACTCGCTCTCTCGCACGAGGCGGCGAAGCACGACAGCGAGGAAAATGGCCGGCACAACGGCCCCAGCGGCAAACAGCACGAGTAGGAACTCGGCATTCGGCGCAATCGCCATCGTCGCTTCCGCATGCATGACGCTACTCAGGTAGAGCCTGAGCCCCAGATATGGAACTGCGGCCAGCGTGAGCGCGAGAAGGAACGGTCGTTTCTCGAGTGCTTCGAAGGCAGTAACCATTTCCCCCCTCTCTACGCTGGTGAACCCGCCGACGCGTCTCGAGGTCGAGCGCGAAAGGGCTCGGCGAGCTGCGACAGGTACGCGCTCGGGTAGTCGGGCTCCGCGCCGATTCCAAGCTCTTCAGACGTGAACCGCGTCTCTCGTTGCTCGTAGTGAAACGTGCCGAGGGCATGGTCGACGAGCGTTGTGAACAGCCCAAAGTTTACGTCGCCCAGATTCGCATCCTTCTGGTGATGGAATCGGTGAACTTCGCTCACCGCAAGCACGTAGCGAAGCGGGCCAACGCTGTAGTCCACGTTCGAGTGCTGCAAGAGTAGTTGGACAGCGACACAGAATACGAGCGCCGTCGCGACCGATGGCGGCAAGCCCATCAGCACCAGCGGTGTGGTGCCGACGACGGTCTCTATCGCCTGGTGCACGGGGTGCTTCATCAGCCCGTTGAAGCCGTACATCCGCTTCACGCTGTGGTGTACTGCGTGAAATCGCCAAAGCACGTCGAGCCGATGACTCGCATAGTGCGCGAGCGCAATGCCGGCGTCGGCGACGAGCACGGCGAGAAGAACCTGCAGAACGAAGGGCCAACCCTCAGGCCAGATTCCCCCAATCGCGAGCAGCGACGTAAAGACAGGTAGAAGAAGAAGGGTGCCGAAGTTCGCCACCTCGTTTACGAGCGCGTGAAGGATGTCCCTGTCAGCGTCGTCGTGGGACCGATTCCAGTCCTCTTCATAGGGAAGTAAACGCTCTGCCCCGAACGACAGCGCAATCGCACATCCCAGAATCACCGGAAGCCACCAAAGGGCTGCACCGTTTGCGATGACAGTAAGCCCCACGCCATTGAACCCAATCAGTATCAGCGGACAGAACCCGTATCGAATAGCGCTGGCCATCAACTACTCCCTCGTGAGTCGGCGCCGCCCCAGCAGCAACCGTATTCGGATGGCTATGGCCGCACGCGACCGAAGCGAGAAAACACGTCCATCAATTCGTCGAGCTTTTGTTTGCGCTCCTTCGGCTTCCCGCTTTCGATGGCGCTCGTGACGCACGTCTCAACGTGCTGGGCGAGCACCAGGTGCCCCACCCTATCGAGCGCCCCTTCTACGGCCGCCACCTGATGCAGTACATCCACGCAATACCGGTCTTCCTCGACCATGCGTTGAATTCCCGCCACCTGGCCAGCGATCTTCTTTAGCCGAGCCTGAACCTTCTTCCGTGCCTCTTCCTTCAAACTGCGTCTCCCCGGCGGCCAGGCCCTTGCGGCCCCCCGCCTCGTCGAGGTAGGATACATATACCCTGGTAGGGTATCAAGATACCTACTCGGTCGACCGATAGATGCAGTGAAGATGGAATCTCGAGCAAAGGTGGGATTGGTGAAGCGACGCAATTGGCTCATCGCGACCGTCGCGGCAGTATTCGTACTGCAGGCACCGCTTTGCGTCTTCGCGTGTATTCCCGGCTCTGGTTCCGACGCCGAGATGGCCGCAGGCGAGCACGAGATGCCCTCCTGCCACGAGCAGGCGCCCGCAGCAAGCGACACTCCGAATCAGCCGGCGGAATCCCACGACGAATGCGGTTGTGAGAGTTCCTACAGCGCCGTTCTCGTGAGTCCCGACCAGACGCTCTCGAACGCGCAGAACATCGTCGCACTTCCGCCGCGCGTTCTTGCAACGCCGCTCGCCCAGCTCTCTACGCGGACCTCGACCGTTTGGGCAAACAAGACCGACCTCCCACCGCCGAACATCCTTCTCCTGAAATCCACACTACTCATCTGATTTCCCGACTTCTTTCTGTCGCCCCACTCGCCTTGCGCTGAGTGGATTCGCGCTGCGTTCTTCGTGGCGATGACGAGAATTCGGGAGAACTTCGGATGAACCCCATATCGAGTCGAGGCGGAGCATTTGCTCTCGCCTTGACCCTGCTCTTCTGTGCGACCGCCCAAGCGACCGCGCAAGAGGGCCACAAGCAGGCGCAACAGGTGCCGAGCGAGCAGATACCGGTCGAAGAGCGAAACGCCCTTCCTTCGGCAATTCCTCGCGTTGAAGAGGAATCGGCGCATGACCATGGCAACCATGGTCTCGACGAGAATTCTCTAAGCGATTCGGCGCGCGACGACGCGACCGACCACAACGTGCCGAAGCCGCTTCGCTGGCTCGGGAAGTTCCACCCGCCCGTCACGCATTTTCCGATTGCGTTGCTCACGGCCGCCGCCCTGGCGGAGCTGCTCTTTCTGAGAACCGGCTCGCCCGCCTATCGCCACGCACTGCATTTCTGCGTGCGAATAGGGGCAGCGGCCGCCGTTCTCGCCGCCCTACTCGGCTGGTTTTTCGCCGGCTTCCGTCTCGTAGACGAAGAGTGGGTGATGACCGCACACCGATGGGCGGGCACTTCGGTCGCCCTCTTCTCGCTCGGGTTGCTCTTGCTGACTGAGCGCCTGAAAGGCGATGCCACAGCGACCGCAGAGTTCCGATTTCGCGCCGTGCTGTTTACGGCTGCAGGACTCGTCGGGGCAACTGGATTCCTGGGTGGCGCGCTCCTTTACGGACTGGACCACTACGCATGGTAGGTGCAATGACGAAACAAACCGCCAACATCGTTCTCTTCGCGCTTCTTCTGACGACACCGACGACCGGCCTGGCAGAAGAACCCCTCCCCACAGTGCTCACTCTCGAGTGGTGCCTCGAGCGCGCGAGCGAAGCCAACCCGGCTCTCGCCGAAGCTGCCGCTATCACCTCCGCCGCCGAACATCGCGTTCGACCGGCGGGTGCGCTCGATGACCCGAGGATCGCCTACGACGCGAGCAACATTCCGACCGGCGATTTCAACTTCGACTCAACGCCGCTATCCGGGCATCAATTCGGGCTTCGGCAGAAGCTGCCCTTTCCCGGGCTTCTTTCCAGCAGGAAGAAGGCCGCAAGGAGGGGCTACGAGGCATCAAAGCTGCTCGTCGAAGACCGTCGGCTCCTCACAGATGGCGCGGTCGAAACAGCCTGGTCCGAAGTCGCCTTCGCGCAACAAGCGCTCGACATCACAGACCGAAACATCGACCTCCTTCGCCAGCTCGCGGCCACCGCCGAATCCCGGTATCGCGTCGGAAGCGGCCTCCAGCAAGACGTCCTTCGCGCCCAGGTCGAACTCACCGCCCTGCTTGAAGAGCGGCTTCGCCGCGTGGAAGCCATTGCGCGCACAAGCGCGCATCTCGTCGCACTACTCGACTTACCCCCTGAGACGGAGCTTCCCCGCACCAGCGGGCTCGAATCGGACACCGCCGTTCCGCCGCTGTCACCCCTCCTCACTCAACTTGAGAAACAGAATGCTCGCCTCCGCTCCGCCGAAAAGAAGGTCGAAGAGGCGCGCCTTCGCATTCGCGTCACCGAGCTCGAAGGCCTGCCCGACATAGATCTCGGCATCGGCTACCGCGCCAGGAAGAGCGTCCCGGGCGACCCGGTTGATGGAGATGATTTCGTCTCGGCCGGTTTCACTGTGCGCCTTCCGCTCGACCGCTCGAAATGGCGCTCGAAAGTATCAGAACGAAGGGCACTGCTACGACGCGCAGAAGCCGAGTTTCGCCGAGTGCGTGCGGAACTCGGTGCAGAGACCCGAAGCGCACACGCAGGGCTCGTTCGAGCCTCTTCCGAAGAAGCGCTGCTTGAAACCGGGCTTGTTCCCCAAGCCCGTCAATCGCTCGAAGCGAGTCGCTCCGCCTACAAGGTTGGCCGCATCGAGTTCCTAAGCCTTCTCGACAGCCAGGTTCGACTGCTAGGTGCCGAGCTCCGGCTCGTCCGCGCACGCGCAGACAAACGCAGAGCCTTCGCCGCACTAGAAACCGCTGCCGGGGAGAAACTGCGATGAACAAAACCACCCTACTCACCATTCTCGTCGCCCTCGTCGCCATCGCTGCCGGCTGGTGGGGCCGCGGACTGATGTCAACCGAACACGACATGAGCTCGCCGAGCGCAACGGCTTCGGCCGATGGCCCCTGCCCCGGTGGTGCAGAGCCCCTCTACTGGAAAGCTCCCATGGACCCGAGCTACGTGCGTGAATCGCCCGGAAAGTCGCCCATGGGTATGGACCTTGTGCCTGAGTGTCCAGGCGTCGCGAACGCCGCACCCGAAGGTGCTGTCATTATCGATTCGGCCACGATGCAGAACATCGGTGTTCGCACCGCGCCGGTCGAGCGACGAGACCTGGCACGCGAGGTCAGGGCCGTCGGACGCGTCGCCTACGACGAACGACGCGTTGCGCACGTGCACACGAAGGTTCAAGGTTGGATTGAGAATCTCTTCGTGGACTTCGTTGGCCAGGAGGTGAAGCGCGGACAACCGCTGCTCGAAATCTACTCTCCGGAACTCGTCGCCACTCAAGAGGAGCTCCTGCTTGCAGCCCGCTATCGGGAATCCACAGAAGACAGCCCGTTTGAAGACGTTCGTGGCGGAGGTGCCTCCCTCTTCGAAGCAACGAAACGGCGGCTCGCGCTGTGGGATATCGCGGACCGTGACGTGAAGCGCCTGCTCGAAACTGGCGAGGTAAAGCGAACCCTCACGCTCTACGCCCCTGCTTCTGGATACATCACTCGCCTCGGCGTCCGCTCAGGCATGGAGGTGCAGCCGAACTCTAACCTCTACACCATCGCCGACCTTTCGCGCGTCTGGGTGCTTGCGGACGTCTACGAATTCGAGCTGCCCTGGCTCGAGCTCGGCCAGATGGCCCACGTTGAGCTCAGCTACTTGCCCGGCGTTCCCATGCAAGGCGAGCTCACCTACATCGCACCCTTCCTCGACCCCAAGACCCGAACAGCAGAAGTTCGCCTCGAGCTCGACAACGCCGACGGAAAGCTCAAACCGGAGATGTTCGGAAACGCCGTCATCGCCGGCGCGCCCCGCCCGGGAGCGCTCGCCATTCCGACTGATGCCGTGATTCGCTCGGGCACTCGCACGGTGGCCATCGTCGCACTCGGCGATGGGCAATTCGCGCCGCGCGATATCCAGCTAGGTCTCGATAGTGGCGACGGATGGCTCGAGGTCCTCTCCGGCCTCGACGAAGGAGAAGATGTCGTGGTCTCCAGCCAATTCCTCATCGACAGCGAGAGCAACCTGCAGGAAGCAGTTCAGAAACTGCTCGCCGCCAGAGCCGGCGATGCAGCCGAGGTAAGCGAGGACCACTCGGGGCACGAAATGCCGGGGGACGAGACGATGGACCATTCCGGACACGACATGCCTTCGAACCGGGTTCCGCCGAACGAAGCGCCCATGAACCACGAAGGTCACTCGATGCCAATGGAGCACTCGATGCCCGACGACCATTCGATGCACAGTGGTCACCAGGCACCGGCCACCGAGCACGACCGCTCCAAGATGGCTGAGGAGTAGTCGAGATGCTTAGAAATATCGTAGAAGGCTCCGCAAGAAATCCGTTCCTCGTCGCTCTAGGCATCGCCGGGCTCCTCGCGTGGGGAACCTACGCGGTCGTCAACACGCCGCTCGACGCGATCCCGGACCTTTCAGACGTCCAGGTCATCGTCTTCACCGAGTATCCCGGTCAGGCGCCTCAGGTCGTCGAAGACCAGGTCACCTACCCGCTTTCGACCGCAATGCTCGCCGTGCCCTTCGCCAAGGTCGTTCGCGGCTACTCGTTCTTCGGCTTTTCGTTCGTCTACATCATCTTCGAAGACGGCACCGACCTCTACTGGGCAAGAAGCCGCGTACTCGAGTCGCTGAACTTCGTCTCGGGCCGTCATCCGGGTGGCGTCACGCCGACGCTCGGCCCAGATGCCACCGGCGTCGGCTGGGTCTATGAGTACGCGCTCGTCGACAGGACCGGACAGCACGACCTCGCAGAGCTTCGTTCCATTCAGGACTGGCACCTCCGCTACGAACTACAGACCGTGCCCGGCGTGGCCGAGGTCGCCAGCGTCGGCGGTCAGGTGCGCCAATACCAGGTCGAAGTCGACCCGAACCAGATGACCGCATACGGGCTATCGCTCGCGCACGTTCGACACGCCATCAAACGAAGTAACGCCGACATCGGCGGAAAACTCCTCGAGCAAGCCGAAACAGAATTCATGGTGCGCGGCCGAGGCTACGTCGAGTCCGTCGCCGACCTTGAGAGCGTAGCCGTCGGCGCAAGCGAGTCCGGCACCCCGATTCTGCTCAAGAACATCGCCACCGTTTCGCTCGGGCCAGAGCTTCGGCGCGGCCTGACGGACCTCGATGGCGAAGGCGACGTCGCGGCCGGCGTCGTCATCATGCGCTTTGGAGAGAATGCGCTTGAGACAATTCGAAACGTCAAAGAGAAGCTCGCCGAACTCGCCGAGAACCTTCCGCCCGGCGTCGAGATTGTGACCGTCTACGACCGAGGGCCCTTGATTGAGCGCGCCATCGACAACCTGCGCGAAAAACTCCTTCAGCAAGGTCTCATCGTCGCTCTGATTTGCTTCGTCTTCCTCGTGCATTTGCGCAGTGCCATCGTCGCCATTTTGCTCCTGCCCTTCGGAATTCTCTTCTCCTTCATCGTGATGTACCACCAGGGCATAAACGCCAACATCATGTCGCTCGGCGGCATTGCAATTGCCATCGGCACCATGATTGACGCCGGCATCGTCATGGTCGAGAACGCTCACAAGCACCTCGAGCGGGACAAGGGCAAAAAGCCGCGGACCGAAATCCTCATCGATGCCGCCGTGGAAGTGGGCCCATCGCTCTTCTTCTCGTTGCTCATCGTCACCGTGTCCTTCCTCCCCATTTTCGCCCTCGAAGCCCAGGAAGGCAGGCTTTTCAAGCCGCTCGCGTTCACGAAGACCTATGCAATGGCGGGTGCTGCGCTGCTTTCCATCACCGTCGTTCCGGCACTGATGGTCTGGCTCGTGCGGGGGAAGATTCTTGCCGAAGAAAGGAACCCGCTGAACAGAGCCGTGCTCTGGGCCTACCGGCCGGCACTCGGCTCTGCCCTCAAGCACCGCTTCACGGTGCTCGCTCTGGCCCTGCTCCTGCTCGCCTCGAGCCTCTACCCGCTGAGACAAATTGGTTCTGAGTTCATGCCGCCTCTAAACGAAGGCGACCTGCTCTATATGCCGACCACCCTGCCCGGCCTCTCGATTACCAAGGCGCGAGAACTCCTCCAGCAAACGGACCGCATCATCGCCACCGTTCCTGAAGTGGAGCGCGTCTTCGGGAAAATCGGACGTGCGGAGACGGCTACGGACCCGGCTCCGCTTTCGATGATTGAAACCACCATCACGCTGAAGCCGCGAAGCGAATGGCGCCCGGGCATGACCCCACAAAAGCTGATCGCCGAGCTCGACGGTATGATTCGATTCCCCGGACTCACCAACGCCTGGACGATGCCGATTAAGACCCGCATCGACATGCTCTCGACCGGCATCAAGACGCCTGTGGGAATCAAGGTCTCTGGTCCGGATCTCTCCGTCCTCGAAGGCATCGGAGAACAAATCGAAGCCACGCTCCGCGAAGCGCCGGGCACTCTCAGCGTCTACGCTGAGCGAGTCGTGGGCGGTAACTACCTCGACATTGATATCGACCGCACCAAGATTGCTCGATACGGCCTGACCGTGGGCGACGTGCAAGACGTGATTCAGACCGCCATTGGCGGCATGAACATCAGCCAGACCGTCGAGGGCCTCGAGCGCTATCCAATCAACCTCCGCTACAGCCGGGAGCTTCGCGATGACATCTCGTCACTTCGCCGGGTCCTCGTCCAAACGCCAGGCGGAGGACAGGTTCCCCTCGAGCAGCTGGCCACGCTTCGCTTCGCCAAGGGCCCCCCGGCCATCAAGACGGAAAATGCGCGGCCGAATGCGTGGGTCTACGTCGACCTCGAAGGCATCGACGTTGGCACCTACGTAAAAAACGCGAAGCGAGCACTCGACGCCGAGCTCGACCTTCCGCCCGGATACACACTCATCTGGAGTGGGCAGTTTGAGTATCTCGAACGGGCGCAGAAGCGCCTCGCCCTCATCGTACCGCTCACGCTGAGCATCATATTCCTGCTGCTCTACCTGAACTTCCGAAAGCTATCAGACACGCTGCTTGTCGTCGGCGCGATTCCGTTCGCGCTCGTCGGCGGGCTCTACCTACTCTGGTGGCTGGACTACGACTTCAGCGTCGCCGTGGGCGCGGGGTTCCTCGCGCTCGCAGGTCTCACAGCCGAGACCGGCGTCATCATGCTGCTCTTCCTCAACCAGGCCCGCGACCGGGCGCTCGAGGCTGGCACGCTCCGAACGGTTCAGGACCTCTGGCAAGCGACGGTCGAAGGAGCCACCTATCGCGCGCGACCGCTGCTGATGACCGTGGCCTCTGACGTCATTGGCCTCCTTCCCATCATGTGGGGAGCCGGCACGGGATCAGAAACCATGCGGCGAATTGCCGCCCCCATGGTCGGCGGCGTGCTGACGGCAACGCTCGTCACCCTGATCGTCATCCCCGTTCTCTTCGTCATCGTTCACGGCCGCGGACTCCCCTCGGCCAAAGCCGATGCCGACTAGCCCGAAAGGACACCTAACCATGATTGAAAGACTCACCGCCCTTGTACTCACGAGCCTCCTAGCCCTCTGCCTCTCTGCAGGCGTTGCCAGCGCCGGGCACCACGAGGTCGAGAAACCGCCGAAGAAGGAGCACCACAACCACGGCAAGCACGAGGGTCACGAGATGGAGCCGGAACACGCCAAGGGCGACGACCACAAGGGACAACAAGGCCACGGCGACCATCATGACCACGGGAAGAAGCCGAAGGCTGAGGACACCAAGAAGTAGCCACTCCACTCAGAAGGAGGCGCCGGATGACTGAGAACAAACCGTGGACCTGCCCGTTTTGCAGGATGCGCACACGCCGCCGCCTCCTCCGGGTGCCGCTCTGCGCCATTTGCCTCGAGCAATCGAACGACTTCCTTTGGGTGTCGTTCGTGCAGGTGGGGCTGCTCTCAGCGGGCGCCATCGATGGACTCTTCTTTGTCATCGAAGAGCTCCTGCTCTTTTTCGTTCTCATTGTCATCAAGCACCGGCTGCCAGCGGTCCTTGACCGCGTTGTGGAGGACAGGACATGAGCGAAGCTCTCGAACACGACCCATTGTAGCCAGCTTCTCGGAGACACTGCTGTCAGCGCGACCGTCGTGGCTGGCGAGAGTCCCCTCGCGCTCAGCATGTGCGTGCTCGCAATCCTCAAGCTTTGCGACCTCAAGAGTTTCGCGAACCAGTTCCTCGGCTGTGACCTGCTCGCCCGACGCGTTGTCCGCTACGCCCACCTCTACCCATTCGCAGAGGCCTTTGTCGGCGTCGGTATGCTCGCGGAAATTCTCACCCCACTTGTAAGCGCCACGGCGCTCTTCATCGGTGGCGTCGGCGCCGTGTCGGTGATCAAGGCGGTCTACATCGACAGGCGCGAGCTCCGATGCGCCTGCGTTGGTGGCAACAGCAACGTGCCACTCGGTTTCATCTCGCTGACCGAGAACCTGATGATGCTCGTGATGGGGCTGCGACTCGCAATCACCCAGCGCCCTTCCCCGAATCTCGCACCCAAACTTATCGATACAGAAGTATAGTGATTCGACTGAAATCCGTGCTCTCGAGTGTCCTAACAGTGGTTACGATTGACTCGTGGGTCTCGCGATGTGCGGTGGAGCGGGCCGGCGTCAGGAGTCAAAGCGACTCTGTCGCGGCTTACGAGGAGTGCGTTTCGGCAGCCATACTGTGACCATTTCATCCCCCGTATTCCCACTCATTCCGCCCTATTCCGTCTCGGAATCTCCTAACCCCTTGTTTTTCCTAGACCCCGTATAAGGCTTCGAACCTGAGGGTCGGGGGTTCGAATCCCTCCCGGCGTACCATTCTTTTTCAAGCACTTAGGTCGGCTCTTGTTAGGCCCCTGTCTTGGGTAGCCTGATGCTCTACGGGATCCGGCCCGAACGGCCGAGCGGATTTCGCTTCAGTTCGAAGTACTTGCGAACCGACCTCGCTCGCGTTCGTTGCCTGCGTTTGGACACGATCGGTCACGCGCGGGGCACATACCGCGTCGGCCGAACCCCGAAAGGCCGGTAAGGCATTCAACGCGCTGTGTCTATCGCGGGATCGTCCCGGGTCATGTCGTAGTGGAGCAGGCCGGGGATCTCGGCGGAGACGCCGACGCAGTCGATCACGTCGAAGAGCGCCGTGTCGTCGTCGGCGCCGAGCACGATTTACTTCGCGACGCGCGGATTCACGAACTGCATCACGCGCACCAGCTGCACGGCGATCTGTGCGCGCATCTACAGCGGGCTCGGGCGCTGGCCCTCGTGCAGGTGGTGGCGGATAAGGCATTCAAGGCGCGTTTTCGCCACCACCGATATCTACGCTTCTGACAACTGGCGTCCCGGCGGGGAGGAAACGGCCCTTACCGGGGCGATTTCAAGGTTGCGCGCGGGCGGGCTGCGGGCGATCGGCGTTCGCCCGCGGGCGCGGTGCCGTCGGGGCGAACAGGTCCCTGGCCGCGACGCGAGTCGAGCAGATCGGGCAGGCGCGGGGAGCCTTGAAAGCCACCGTCCTATTCAGACTCCGGGCCCGACTGATCGAAGTCGAAGCCCGGGTCGTCGCCCCAGTCGAGCTCGGAGGAGGGCTCGTCGAAGCGTCCCTCAGCTCGAGGCTTCGAGGCAGCCAGCGGCGGGGCTCGTGACGGCATCTTCAGGCAGTCCAGGATGCGACGGGCCACGTCCGGATCCGTGATCGCCGAGAGGACCCGCATCCGAGCGCCGCAGCCGGGGCAGCACAGCGCGTCGACCTCGAAGACGCGCTGGAGAAGATCGGCCCAGGCCGTTCGACGCGAGTCCCCACGTCTGTCCGTAGGCGCCCGCGTCGCCGCCGACGACCGCTCACCCTCGGTGGCGCGCACATCCGGCATGGGCGACTCGGTCGGAAGAACCACAGGTAGAGACCCATCGTCGACTCCACCCGGGCCCGACCAGACCTGCGTCCCTGTCGAAAGCGCCCCCGGCTCCCCAGAGCTCGAACTTCGTCTCGCTCCGACGCCCAGTTCGAGGGTCGGATCGACGCCGCCCACCATCGATCGCCCGGCGACGACGACCTGATCTCGCCCTTCCTCTACAGGCCCCGGCACCACCCGATCCCGTCCACTCGCGCACGGGGCCAGCACCCCGTGGTATCGAACCTGATGCGCTCGCGGAGGCGGAACCAGCGGTGCCAGGCGCTCGAGCAGCTCCGTCCGCTCCATCACGACGTGCGTCGTCCCGTCCCTCCACGGCGTCTTGAGTCGATAGGCGAGCCGTCCGTCATGCATCTCCTCGAGCCGCTCGAGGGCCAGCGGCGGACGTGCCACGTAGCGACACAGACGCTCGAGCCGACGACGATCCCTTGCCGGGACCGCCACGTCGGCGTGCAGGCTCATCCCGCCGTGGCGGACACAGCGCGGCGGGATCCCGGCCCCGGGCTCGACGCCGTCCTCTTCTTGATCGTCGAAGCCGGGATCGACCCGATCCCCGAGCCGCCGCCACGGTTCACCGGCCTCCGGCCCTGTCGCGATCCGGGAACGGATCGACGCCGCAGTGAGCATCGCCAGCAGCGGCTCGTCCTCGGCCAGGCGATCCTCGCCTTCCTCGATCCCCAGAGCCTCGAGCTGTCGGCGGATCCGCCGGGCCGTCCCCGCCAGGACGCGGGCCACGTCGTCAGTCTCGGGCGGGTCGAGCGCGCGGAAGCGGCCGGGCGTTCTCGCGCCCCCCTCGTACACCCCGTCGAGCACGAGCGCATGGAAGTGCGGCGTCAGGTTGAGGGCCGAGCCGAAGCGCTGGATGAACGTGACCGAACCGCACGCCCCGCCCCGCACCCCGAAGTCCCGCTTCGCGCGCCGTCGGTAGTCTGCGAACATGGCGCGCAGGAAGCCGCGCAGCACCTCGCTCGTGAGCCGCGCGTTCCAGGCACAGCGATACCGGAGCGGATAGGGAAGTGTGAGCACCCACTGGCGGACGGGCACTTCGGGAAGGACCCGATCGACGAGATGGGCGGCCGTATCCGCCATCCTGCGCCCGCCGCAGGACGGACAGAAGCCACGCCTCTTGCATGAGAAGGCGACGAGCCGATCGTGGCCGCAGGCGTCGCAGTGGACGCGCAAGAAGCCGCGGGTGAGCACGCCGCACTCGAGATACGCCCGGATCTCCCGCTCGACGAAGCGCGCGACGGGCGCACCCGCCGACCGGGAGCGTTGGAGGAACGACTCGAGGTCTTCGCGCACGACGCGGTGGAGGAGCGTCTTCTCGGGCTCGTGGCGTTCGTATTCGATGAGGACGGCGCCCGCGAGACCGGGACGGAAGCCATTTCCATACGCAAGCCGTGTGCCCAAGCAGGGCGAGCGGTATGCCGTGTCGCAACGCATCGACCCGTCCAGTCCTCACGTCGAGACGAGCCGCCCGGGGCAGACGAGGCCTCGAGTTCACCCGTTGCCCGTGAACCCGGGTCGGCGCCAGGCGCCCTCTTCCCGCCTGCTACCCTCTGCGGTCAGCGCGGTCAGAATGTCCAGGTCGGACCCTCCGACCGCGAAGCCGGAGTGCACATGAAACTCGCCATCGAACTCTCCGACGAGCAGGCGAACCGACTGCGTGAAGGCGCAGACCGCCTCGGGATCGAGCCCGAGCAGCTCGCGCTCGCGGCCGTGATGGATCTGATCGCCTCCGAGGGACCCGATTTCGATTCCGCGGCGACGCGGGTACTCGAGAAGAACCGGGAGCTCTACCGGCGCCTTGCGTGACGAGATACCTCTCGCTTCGTGAGATTCTGACCCTGCACGAACGGATCGCGGCCGGCTCCGGAGGGGGCATCGGCGTGCGCGATCTCGGGCTGCTCGAGTCTGCGATCGCGCAGCCTCGGCAGAGCTTCGACGGCCAGGACCTCTACCCTTCGATACTCGACAAGGCCGTCGCGTTGGGATTCTCGCTGGTCTCGAATCATCCCTTCGTCGACGGCAACAAGCGTGTGGGCCATGCGGCGCTCGAGGTCTTCCTGGTTCTGAATGGGCACGAACTCGAGGCATCGGTCGATGAGCAGGAACGAATCATTCTTGCGGTCGCAGCCGGTGAGATGAGTCGAGACGACTTTTCGGCGTGGGCCGAGCGCCATGTCGTGGAGATGACATCCGACGGCGAGACGTAGTCATCACGCGTCGGCAGACACTCTTCGACCTCGTTCCACTGTGACCATTTCGCACCCCGTATTCCCGTGCATTCCCGCTCATTCCCGTTCGCGATCTCGTAAGTGCCTGTCTTTCCTAGACCCCGTATAAGGCTTCGAACCTGAGGGTCGGGGGTTCGAATCCCTCCCGGCGTACCATATAAATCAAGTACTTAGAGATGTTAGGTGGGTGAGCCTCAGGTTCTCATGACTGAGGCTCGGTGACGAGCGAAAGAGCTCCCCCCCCGAATTCTTCAACAATTCCGTCAACTTACGCTGCGGCCGCTTCGAGGCGCGCGAGATCAATCGCGACGTTGCGGACGGCCCTAGACGGTCCTCCGCCATTAGCGGACATTTTGGACAAGGCAGGAAACGCGGCCCTCCAGGTCCGGCAGTCGAGACCTGGCTTTCGTCCTGGACCTAGTCTCGCGCGCTTGCAGGAGAAATTGACTTGACCACAAGAATGACACGCCGCCGCTTGCTAGAAGCTGGGGCCGGGGCCGCATTCGTCCTCGGAGCCGGCCCGCTCATTTTTGCATCAGATACGACCCACGGAGGAAAGATGAAGCTCAGAGGAATCAATCGAATCATGGTTGCGGTGCGCGACCTGGAAGAGTCCAAGAAATTCTACTCAGAACTCCTTGGCGCCACGTTTCACGAGGCGAATTGGACAGGTACCGCGTTCGGTATTGATGTTGCGATCAGCTGGGATGCTGGAATCGAGCTCTGCGCGCCAATGGTAGGTCGAGAGAAGGACAGCGTGGTTTCGCAGTTTTTAGATACGAACGGCGAAGGCGTGATGAACGTCTTTATTGGCGTCGGTGACGCAAGCGCAGCAAAGGCACGAGCTGAAGCGGCGGGCGTCGAAGCATTCCACTCTCTCGACTACACACAGGATGAAATCGACGCCCATCTAGACGGTTTGTTCCGAAAGTACGAAGAGCACAACCTGAACTCGGCCGCGAAGTGCGGCTTTGCAATCACGTTGGCCCAGATCGACCCCAAGTAGAACGACCAAGGCCGAGCACATCGGGAGAATGCAATGCCGGAAAACAATGCAGCAATTCAAGAGTTGTTGGACAAGAAAGCCTGCGAGGAGCTGCTTGCTCGCTATGCATGTGCGCTGGAGTGGATAGACGAAGAGGCGCTCAGGGCCGTCTTCTTTGCGGACGCGGATGTCGACTACGGATTTTTCAAGGGTCGAGGAGACGAGTTTGTTCCCGCGATGATGGCGCAAATTCGGGGCTGCCTAAGGACATGGCACAATAACGGCACTCCGCTTCTCCGAATCTCTGGGGATGAGGCGCAGGCGGAAACACACGGCACGGGAGCAACAATCGTCGAGATAGATGGCCAGACGGTGACTAGTCTCCTGGGCGGGCGTTACCTGGACCGGTTGGAACGCCGTGATGGAGCGTGGGGGATTGCGAAGCGCGTGTACGTCGTTGATTGGCACCAGACAATAAGCAGGGATTCTGCGACCGAAGCCCTTCCCGGGATGAACATGCTGATGCCCAGCGCTGAACATTCGTTGTATCGACGTCTATAGAATCGCGTTCTTGGCCTCGGTTTGACGCCAATTCTAAGAACTTGGAGGCGGAGATCGTGACAGTCAAACGAGAGAGCGGCCTGGGCGCGCGGACTTTTCCCGCACCAGTTCTCTCGGCTCATCGACAATCCTGTCCGCCGTCTAGTGTTGCGTCCCGAGACGCTTGCGGACCGGCTGCCTCTGTTGGGCTGAAGCCGAATTCTTGAGCTTGGGCCCGGTTCCGGCTACTTCAGCCCGGTTCTCGCCGCTCGTATCCCAACGGGTCGCCTCGAACTCCTTGACCTTCAGCCCGAGATGTTTGCGACAGAAAATTTGAACTTCAGAGGCGGGGCTTTGAGAACGTCGGCTACGCGACCGGAAACGCTGGCGACGCACTTCCTTTCCCCGATTCCCATTTCGATGTGGTCTTCATTTCGAGTGTTCTGGGTGAAGTTCCCGATAAGGAGCGCTGCATCCACGAGCTCCACCGAGTCCTTCCCGCGACAGGAACCTTGGCGATTCACGAATCGATTCCGGACCCCGACCTGATGCGGCGAGGCACGTTGCGCGAGCTTGTTGAATCCCACGGTTTCGAGTTACTGCAGACGTGGGGTCCGGGATGGAACTACACCGCGAACTTTGCGAAGGCGGTTCGTTGAGCCCGGGGCACGTCACCCCATGATTTGCAGTTCTACATCCCTAATTGAATCAGTTGCCAGGAACGTGGCGCGCGCCGCCAATTCGCAATTCGCGGTCTTGAGGCAAAGCCGTTTCACGGGCTATTCATCCGCGATGGGCGCCCAATTTTACCGAGAGATTTTCGAATTCCAGGGACCGTCTACGGCCGTCAGGGCCGTCTATCCGACCGCTCCATGCCGCTGTACGCCGCTCTGTGCCGCGCCCACGACGTAACTCATTGATTTCCGTCATCCTCGGGTGATTCTTCGAACCTGAGGGTCGGGGGTTCGAATCCCTCCCGGCGTACCATATGATTTCAAGTACTTAGGTCGCTTCCTGTTAGGCCCCCGTTCCAGGTAGCCTGGTGCTCAAGCGAACTGCAAGCGTGCTGCCTCGAAGTTGCCCAACCAAATCGCGCACTTGCTGCCACATAGGCGCGAGTCGCACGGCGCCTCTTGGTCACAGATGGTCACAATCGCGTCGCAACGCCGGTCGCGCAGTATCACCAGTTTCGCCGGCGCCACCGCCATCGGCCCGAAGTGCTGCCCCTCGCGAAGCAGAACAGGCGGCGGTTCCCGTCTTGACAAGCGTTAGGCCGCCACCGGACAAGTAACCTCGACGGGAAAGATCGCCTCAGCTGGACGAGCCACTCGGGGAGAGTTCGATGATCCAGCGCGGAACAAACGGTTGATTGGTCGCGACCGCACCCTGAATCCGATCAACCCGATAGCTTCGATGCGCTCCCGTATCCGCGCGCTCGGCATGCAACAGGACGTTTCCGGATCGGGTCCGTCGCAAACTGTACGGCTCGATGCGGCGCACGCTTCCCTGATAGGTCAAATCCACGCAGAGATGATTCGCCGCGGCAAATCGAATGGCCTGCAGAGGATGCGAGCCGAGACCTCCGACAGTCGCCCCAATGGCGGGGCGCAACACGACATCGCCATCCGCCAGGGAGTACGGCTCCGGAAGTGGCACACGCTCTGGCGTGTGGAGCCATTCGAAGAAGTCCGAAAGGGTCGACCAGAACGATTCGAACGGAGGGAGCTCGGGGAGCTGATGCGCGAGCATCGCCTCCCATTGTGCAACAATTGCCTCCCGCGCACCTCCTACCGATTCGAGCGTCGGCACCTGAAGGCCCTTGAACTCACACTTCTCGGAAAGCACGCGCAACACATCCCCTGCCCGCTCGCGCGCCTCCGGACGACGGAACAAGTGAACGACATCATAGAGGTCGCGCGCACGGCCCCGATCCCCGAGCGCGCGCGTCTTTTCGGCGAACACCTCGACGTAGGGATAAGCAAGCACGGCCATCCCACTCGCTGGACGGTCGCTGTACTCATGACTGATCGGAAGCCGTTCGGGGGTTTCCACCAGCAGTTCGTCTGCGGTGAGATCGAATTTGACGCGTGGCATCGCACTCGCTGGAAGGCGCAACGGTCCGCGGTAGTACACCCGACCTTCAACCGAAGCGTGGCCCCTCGGATTCGTTCGCACATCGAAGCGCAACCGTTCTTCTGGGATCTCGAGGCCGACTTCGTCGTAAAGCGACGCCGCGATCTCTCGGAAGACACCAGTGAGGTAGCCCGAGTCGAGCTGCGCTTCGTCTCGAAGCGTGAAATCGAGATCTTCCGAGAATCGGTACGTCTCGAAGTGAATCTTCTTGAGGCACGTGCCCCCTTTGAATACCCATTGTTCGGCCAGCTCGCGGTGGTTCCCTATCGCGTGAAGAAGCCAACCGAGCACATAGTCCTTCTCGACAACCGTGGGTTCGAGCGAAAGGATGCCGGCCCGTTCGAGGATCTCTTC
The DNA here is from genome assembly GCA_024742285.1 of bacterium. Lineage (NCBI taxonomy): Bacteria > bacterium. The sequence continues at coordinate 166,109 of JANSYR010000008.1, forward strand.
CTTGTCAATCATGCGTGCTGAACATCCATGACTCAGGGACACGAAGTCGCCAACGCGTTACGATTCGAGGACAGGGAATGGACGAATCGAGTTTCGCAATACCCTGAGTGAGGGCATCGCGGCACGAATCGAGCTGCAAAGGACTCGCTATCGCCGCGCGCTCGAGTAGGAAACCCAAACGTTTGAAGACGGCGCCATTCCCAACCTCCTCCGCAACTTCAATCAGGCGATCGAGATCCGCGCGCGGCGAGGCCGCGTATTCTTCAAGACAATCTGAAACGTGCTGGATTCCAGGACCCGCACGCGGTTGAGCGAGCATGTCAATCAGCGTTCGCTCGGCATCGGAAATCGGGACGCGGGTTGAGCCCACCCAATGCGTGCGAATCCCACTTGTCTCATCGCTCGATGATGGAAAGACTGCGTAGGTGGCACCGCCTCTCGCGAGCTTTCGACTTCGACCGGGCGCGAAGACACAGACGTCGCGAAAGATCTGCTCTGTTAGGTCCCAATGATGCGCGGCTGTCCAACCCCCGACGTATCCCCCAGGCAGCAGATGCGGCACGACTATCCAGGGCTCCTCGATCGGGGTATCCGCGTGCACCCGGTCGAGCGGAATCGGCGCGTAGTGGCCACGCTGGACGCGCCTCAGCCAACCTTGCTCCGCCCAACGCGCCAGACGCTTCGCGGCTGCTTGGCGCCCGAGGCCCAGCGTTCTCGCTGCGCCTTCGACGGTGATCCAACCGTCATGAGCACGCAGCAGACGGGAGAGATCTTCTCGAGACCTTGAGGTACGCAGTGGCCGATTCATAGTATATTGATCGTATCGTATATCTCATAAAATGAGAATTAGGATACGCCTCATATACTTTAAACACACCCGGGGGAAATCGAAGACCAGCGCCATACACCGATGATTCGAGAGAATGTCGAATTCGCAGCGAAAAGCTTGGGTGACAGGAGCGTGGGAGCACACGGGTTTTCCTGCCGACTTCCGCCGCAGACTGTGACCAATTCATACCCCGTATTCCCGCTCATTCCGCCCTATTCCGTCTCGAAATCGTCTAAGTCGTTGTTTTTCCTAGACCTCGTATAAGGCTTCGAACCTGAGGGTCGGGGGTTCGAATCCCTCCCGGCGTACCATATATATCAAGTACTTGGAACCACGCTGTTAGGCCCCTGTTTCGGGTGGCCTGATGCTCTTTGGGATCCGACCCGAACGGCCGAGCGATTTTCGCTTCGATACGGGGGACTTGCGTACCGTCCTCGTTCGCACTCGTTGCCTGAGCTTAGACACGATCGGTCACGATTGGGGCACATGTCCCATTGCGCGAAAACGCGGACGGCGAGTGAGATATGCGAGGCGCGTTCTCGGTACTGCCGATACCCGCGTTTTCTACGCGTGCGTCCCGCCTGGAAGACACTCTTCTTCCTAGGTCGACGAGACCCGCGGAAAGACGGACCTCGGCAGCCTCCTCCAGGTCGAGATACCTATGATCATCCCGTGTGGCGTCGTAGACTTGCGGGCGCAGAATTTCGCCGACGCGGTGTTCAGCGGGGCACCATACCACCGTCGGCGAACACGACGTGCCCCGTGATGAAGCTGCCGGCATCCGATGTCAACATGAGCGCCGGCCCGACCATCTCGTCGGGATGGGCCTTGCGCTTCTGGATCTGGATCGAGGTCATGACGTCTTGCGCCTCACTGGAGTTCGCACGGACCATGTCGGTGTCGACCGTCCCCGGGCTGAGTGCATTGACCCGGATGCCGAAGGGCTCGAATTCGGCGGCCATCGATCGGGTCGCGGACATCAGCGCGGCCTTCCCCATGCCGTAGAGAGAGATCGTCGACGAGAAGAGAAATGCCGCCCCTGTCAGGACATTGAGAACGCATGCGTGCTCGCTCTTCTTAAGATGCGGCAGCGCCTCTTGGATCAGGAAGACGGGACCGCGCAGGTTGACCTCGAGCGACTTGTTCCAGGCTTCCGTCGTGTAGCTCCCAGCGTTCTGCGCAAGTGCGGTTGCGGCGTTGTTCACGACGACGTCGATTCCGCCGAAGGTGTCTACGGCCTGCTCGACGAGGCTGGCGAGGTCGCCGAGTTCGCCCATGTGGGTCGGGACGCCGAGCGCCTCGCCGCCCATCGCGCGGAGGTGCTCCTCGGTCTCCTTGCACGCCTCGGGCTTCCGACTCGCGACGACGACCTTCGCACCTGCGGCGACGTAGCCCTCGGCGAGGGAGCGGCCGATTCCGCGCGTGCCTCCGGTGACGAGGACGACGCGATCCGTCATGTCGAAGAGTCCCTGCAACTTTTCCCGGTCCATCTCTCTGCTCTCCTTTGGCGTCCGATTGCGAGGCGACCGCTATGCGATCTCAGGCCACGTTCCCGTTACACAGACGAACGCGAAGGTTCGCGCGAGGATGCCCCATGAAGACGTCGACTCCGACCGAGATGGCCATCGTGCCCTCCTCTCGCGTGTCGTCTTCAGTCCCTTCGGGCATCGCTTGCTCGTCCGCCTCGTGTTCGGGCGTTTCGAAGGGATCGTGGCCTCGGCGCATAGGCGTCGATCGCAGACTCCTTCAACCCGAGCCCTCGACCACAGAAGAGAACCGCTTCGCGGACCAGCTTGCGCTTGGATCCGGCGTAGGGAATCGCCGAGGCGCCCGATAGCGACCCCGAGCTGATCATCGAGCCAACGTGCTCCAGGAAGTTCCAGGCGTTCTTGGGGTCGACTGCGACCCGGTCGAGGCTTCCCTCACTCGCCGCCGCACGAAGTGCTGCGGAAAAGGCATCTGCCCCGATCTCCTGACCGCGCCCGTAGATCGTTTTCGCGTGCTGACCGTCGCCGGCGAGGGAGAGGAGCAACATCCGCTGTCCGACGGCGGGGGGCGAGTCGGGTACGAGATGAACGCAGGCGTCGAAGTATCGCCAGAGCATCTCGACCAGTCCCTGCGTCGAGGGCTCGGGCAGCTGCAGAACGGAGAAGTTGTGGTCTTGCTCCCGCGCGACGCGTTCGAGCACCGCCTCGTGCAAAGCCCGCTTGGACGGGAAGTGCTGGTAGAGGAGCGCTTCCGAAATTCCGGCCGACTCGGCGATCTCACGAGTGCGGGCGCCGTCGAATCCTTTCGCCGCGAAGGCCGCCGTTGCTGCTTCGAGGATGGAGCGGCGCCGATCCGCGTGTTTCAGTCGTTGGGTAGGCATGACAGTTTTATAAGTGTACACTTACTTATCATCGGAGTTCAACCCCGACGCGCTACGCGAACGCCGCTCTTCATCGCGGCCCGCTCCGCATGCCGCAAGTGAGCGCGAAGCGAGATGGATCAGGTCGGATACGCCGAACTCACCTTGGAGGTCATCGAATGACAACGACCAACGACACCCGCTTCGGCTTCGCGAAGCTCATCGTCGACGACGAGGAGAAGCTCGCGACCTACTACGAAGAGGTCTACGGACTCGGCGTGGTGAACCGCGTCGAGGGCGAGGCGGGCGGACTCGGCGAGCCCTTCCGCGAGATCATGCTCGGGCGGAACGGAGAGCTGACCCCGAACGAGTCGCTCGTCCTGTTCAAGTTCGTCGACCGAGCGACGCCCCGCGATCAGGAGTCCATCCTCGGTTTCATCAGCGAAGACCTCGACGCCCTCGCAAATCGCATCACCGACAACGGAGGGAGCCTCAACGGGCCGATCCAATCGATGCCCGAGCACGGCGTCCGCGTGCTCTTCGCCACCGATCCGGAGGGGCACCTGAGCGAGAACGTCGAGCTCATCCCCACCGAGAACACCGAGTAGAAAAGGAAGTAACCCATGAACATCGAGCAAGCGAAAGTCCTTCGTCCCGTCGCCCCGCCGCGAATCATCGAAGACGCCTACACCGAAGATCAGCACGCGAGGCTCCTCGACCTGGTACGACGGGACGGGCCGTGGCCGCTCATCGTCGCCCATCACTTCCAGTCCGCCGAGGAGCTCGTCGCGACGACGTCCGGGGCGATACCCGAAGGCGTCGAAGTCTCGCTAGACATGTTCCTCACACCCGTGTTCCGAGGCTTCCTCTCCCACGACGGAATCTGTCTGTATCCGGAGATCCAGGACTGCTTCTACAACCCACGCTTCCTCGACCTCGTTCGCGACTACTGGGGAGCGAAGTACGCCGAGCCGGAGGGGATGCTCTTCAACATCCAGGGCCCCTGCTCGGGCGGAGGGTCCCCGCACCTCGACGCCACGCGGTTCCGGGGGATCTCACTCGACAACACGCCCGTCTGGCTGATGAACACGATGGCGAAGTCGGGTCTCTTCAAGCGCTGGCAGGCGCGCAAGTCGCAGATCGTGGCCTGGTACTACCGAGGACGGATCGGCGGCGGCTTCGTCTATTGGCCCGACGGGCCCCACGAGCAGCCGACGACGCTTCGCGCGCCGATGTGGGGCCGGGCCGCGGTCGTCGAGAACGAGATGATGTTCCACTCGGCCCAGTCGTGCGGCGCCCCGGCGCTGCGCAAGCCCGAGGGTCTCGCCTTCCATTCCCTGATGGGGCCCGATCCCGAGTCCGAGGGGGGCTGGCGCATCACGACCGAGGGCGAGGTCATCCAGCGGGTCCCCGAGGACGAGTTGCGCTTCCTCGTGCATTGGGGCGCCAACGTCTACATGGACCTGGACGAGCTGAAGCTCTTCGCCGACCACACCGACGACCTGACGCACGAGCGCGTTTTCGATGTCTTCCTCGAGGATCTCAAGAGGCGCAACGTCGACTTCGATCCGCCGTCCGACCCGCTGACGGACACGGCTTTCATCACGCTGCTCAACGAGGTCTACGGCATCGATCGGCCGCTGATCATTCCACCGGAGCCGGAGGAGGAACGCGGGATCGCGGCGTGAGTTGCGGCGACTCATTCGGCCGGGAGTTCGACGGCGAGCCGCGTGAAGTCGGCCTCACACTGTGACCATCTCGCACCCCGTATTCCCGCGTATTCCGCCCTATTCCCGTTCGGGATCTCGTAAGTCCCTGTTTTTACTAGGGGCCGTATAAGGCTTCGAACCTGAGGGTCGGGGGTTCGAATCCCTCCCGGCGTGCCATTCAAGTCAGGGTGAACCGCCCGGGGAATCCCGGAGGCGGTGGCCTGCCCCCGCTTTCACGTGGGCGTCGAACTGGAATTCGCTGTCATCATCGTGATCCGACGACGAGATGGCACGAGAGAGAGACCCGGTAGAGTATCGCCGTCGGGTGATCGACCGGGTCGAGGGACTTGCGCTTCCGTCCCGTACAACACGGCAATGCGCCGCCCCTAACCCTTGAACGAATCCCCAAGGACGAACCCGCGAGCCAGGCGGCTTGGTTCATCGAGTTCCATGAACACCGCGGCCGAGTCTGGCCGTGCTCCGCCGAAGACCTCCGCGCGGCCGCGCTTTCCATAGAACCCTCTCGGTCAACCCGCTCCGTTTCGTTTGGGTCCCACCGGGGAGGAAGCGGCCCCTTCCGGGCGCAGCGAGACGACGCCCATCAAGAGCGCCAAGAGACACACCAGCCACGCGCCACGCCACCCCAGGCTCGGAACCGGGGTCGGGGCCGCGACGGCGTCGTAGTACTCGACGATCTCCTCGTCGATCTGGAAGCTCGTCGCACTGATCGTCGCGAAGCCGCCGCCGTGAAGGAACTCAGTGGGCGCGACGCCATCGGCGGCCGCGATCGAGAGGCTGACCTCCTCCTCGGAGAAGCCCTGGATCGAGATCGAGCCCGTCGCAAGCTGAGCCGCGCGATCCAGAAAGAGGTCGAGATCGAAAATCGCTCCGCCGAGGAGTGCGTTCGCCTCGGCCGGAGTGAGATCGAGGGTCGAAGCGGTGGTGGGACCGAACAACTCGAAGAGCTCGAGTCGAAGCGAGGCGGATTCCGTCGCGCCGCTGCGAACCATCAGGACTGTCATCGTCACACGATAGACGTCGGCGCCATCGACGTGCGTCGATCGCATCGACGCGAAGCCGCTCCCATCCCCGACCATCTGCGTTCCCGCGAACCTGCCTCGCATCCCGATATCGCCGAGCCCCCAATTCGTGGCGTCGACGACCGTCACCTCGGAGATCGGAAAAGGCAGCGGGAAATCGAGCGTCACCAACCCTCTTGCCACGCCGCCGATCAACTCCGGCGCTCCGGCCCCGGTGGTCCCATCGGTCAGGACATCTTGACCGATCTGTCCCCCGAGCCCCAGGAGGTCGATATCGGGTACGGTTGGATAGCCGGTCTCAGCGTCGAAGTCTTCCAGGTAGACGCGATCGGCGAGCGCGAAATCCAGCGCGGCCACGTCACCGGGAACTGCGACGAGCAGACCCAGGACACAACTGGAGACCGCGGTCCGGCGCCATCCTCGAATACAGCTTGCGAAGTCTTGCACGAGTCCCTCCGTATTCGAATCGGTCGCCGGCGGACGCGCGATCGAGTCGTGGGTGTCGGAAGCGAAGATACGCAGCGATGCGAATGGAATAGCGTGACAGCAGCGCTGCCTCCTCGCCACCCGCTTTCGGTCGGCAGCGGCGATCGGAGGCGAACGCTGGAGGGATCGCATGCGACGCCTCGGCGCTCAACGACCGATTCTAGACGGCTGCTTCCCGGGGACTTCGTGCGGCGATTCCCACCGACGCGCTCTTCGCTGTAGCTGCTTACGGCACGACGCCCGGGTGGCTTCGCGCTCTTCTTCACACACGCCGTGCGGCCCGCGAAACCGTTCCGAGATCCGACCCAGATCGACGTCCTCCGAAGTCGGGAATCGCCTCTCCTCCGGCGCACTTTGCACACCGTCCCACCGGATCATGGCGGCTAGGAAATAGACGCTGGGCTTTCGGCGCCTTCGATGGCTGCGGTTCTGACAACTTTCGTTCCGCCGGGGAGAAAACGGCCCTCGACTCAACCAAGAGAGTCTCTGGAATTCCCGGTGTGGTTCACCCTGATCCGAGTAGCCTGGTGCTCTATCGGACCTCGCCGCCACGGACGAGCAGATTTCGCTCCAGTTCGAAGTACTTGCGAAACGAGCTGGCTCGCGCACGTTGCCCGGGGATCGCCAGAATCGGTCACGCCCGCTGCCACGAGGACGGAGATCAGCCGGTGCATACCGATGTCGTCCGCGGCCCACCCGGATGGAGCGCGACGCCCGAATTTGGGTCCACTGGAGGACCCGCCGGCACGAAGCCCCCCACCGTCGGCTGATTCCAGGAGAGGAAATAGCCGGCCTTCAGCGCTTCGATGTCGAGCGTGTCGGCGAACGCCGGGATCTCGCCCAGGCGTGCCATGTATCCCGACAAGGCGGGCGTGTCGCGCACGAAACGCGCGTTCAGGCGATAGAGCGAGTGGTAGACGGCGTCGAAACGCGCAAGATGTGGGAACGCGTGGACGTCCGCGAGCGTGACGCGATCCCCCATCAGGTAGGGGCCGGCCGCGGCGAGGCGCTCTTCCAGAGCGTCCAGAGCGGCGAACACCGCGTCGTGATGGGCTCGATAGGTCGACTGATCCGCGGCGAATCCGGCTCGATAGATCGGGGTGATCAGCGCTTCGTCGAGGAAATCACTCAGGTCATCGATCGCCTCGCGTGCGGCCTCGGGGTAGAGCATCTCCGAGTCTTCCGAGGGGAAGACGCGGTCGAACTGTCGAATGATCTCGGCGGATTCGTTGTTCACGATCGTCCGCGTCCGGGTGTCGAAGCGGACCGGCACGGACGCGCGCCCCGCGTATCCGGGCGCCGCGTGTGCGTAGATCCCCGGGAGGTGGCTCACCCCTTCCAGGGGACTGGGCGCACTGTCGGCGCTCCGATGGCGGTCGATGAGATTCCAGCCGGCCGAGGTCTGGACCGGATCCGCGATGGTCAGTCCGACTCGATCCTGGACGCCCTTCAGCGCCCGAACGATCTCGGTCCGGTGCGCGAAGGGGCAGAGCTTCGACGTGAAGAGCCAGTACCGGTTGGGCTCGACCGGGTAGGCCGGATCGCCGAGCGCGGCATGGAAATCGGTCCGTGCCACATGGCAGAGTTCGCGACCCGGCCCGGCGCCCAGGGTTTTGTCGTCGGTCTGTTCGAGCGTTTGGATCATGATCGTGCGTCCTCGATTCTTTGCTGGGCGAATTTCATGCGGCGGCGGAGACGACGCGTCGTGCGTGGCGATCGACCAGTCGGCCGGCCTCGCGTAGGTCCCCTCCACGGATCGACGATGTCGCTGGTCCCCGAACTCCTGGTATTCGATGGCGACGCGGTTTGTCTCGTCGACGCCGAGTTAGCGAGAGCAGGTGCGGGTCACCGATCTGACCAGACAGACGAACGCGGTCGGTCTCGACGACGTCCATCACGGCCGCGACAACCTCTCGATCCGTGACGCCCGCCTTCCCGAGCTCGCGAACGAGGTCGAGGAGCGTGATCACGCTGCCTGGGGCGGCGCCGGGGTCCGGCTCGAATGCGATGGCGGTCGCAGGCGTCATCGACTTTTCCTCTCGAGTGCTGTCTCAATGGCAATGCATTTGGCATGCCAAGCGTCATGCCTGAGCGATTCCGCTTGTGCGGTCGGCACTTCCGGCGAATCCAGGGACTCGGGCGGGGTCCGTGACGGAACGAGATTGCGTCGGGAACGACGACGTTTCGTGGCATGCGGCGGTCCTGGCGTGGTCCGGCTATGTGCGCCGGGCTCCGGTCCGAGGAAGCGCGAGTCGGCGTCGGGGGCCGCCCTTGGTCGGAAGGCACGGCGCGTCATTCCGAGGATCGAGTCCGAATCGCGCGGCGGATGTCCGCCACGAAGGACGGAGCGAGTCTCTGGTCCGACACCCACCACCGGACCTACGACGACATCTTCAAGCTGCAGGAAGAGATCACCGTCGACGTCGCTGCGGCGCTCGACCTCCGCCTTCGCGCCGCGACGACGGCCGCCACCACCGAGAGCTTCGAGGCCTACGACGCGTACCTCTTCTCGCCGAATGCGGTGGATCTGGGAATCGCGATTGGCGTCGTCGTCAGCGCCCATCTCGCAAGAATAGCCACTCGATGGCGATCGCTTCGGCCGCGCTGCCCTCTGAAATAGCCGCAACCACTCGGGAACCGACCAACGCGCGTCTTCGGGAAGCGTCACCGGCACCGACGACGCTTCCCGCTCTGCTTCGCCAGGATGTCGACGACGTAGTGCGCCTAGTTCTCGGAGAAATCGGGCGCCTGGGCGGACAAGCTGTCGTCCGCGTCCCCCTCCCTCGCGTGGTAGAGGCCGATGACGATTCCGAGGCACGTCGTCTGCGCGGCCTCTTCCAACCCGAGCTCGATCTCTTGCTGAAGGTCCTCCAGGTAGGGCGCCATCGTCGTGTCGAGCGTGTGCTGTGCCCTTTCCCAGTCGGGTGTATACGAACTGTCTCTCGGGTCTGGACCGCCCCGGGTTCTCCGGAGACTCTGGCAAACTCGGGACGGTTCACGGTTCAAGGTTTGGTCGAGGGTCCTGTGAGAAGGTGCAGTGATCGACGGTTCGCGGTGAACTCATGCTTCTGGCCTGGATAGCTCTGGAAGAGCTGCCGATGCGCTCGATACGAGAACTCATCTGCCCGACGCTCATAGTCTCTGATCCACGCGATGAGCATCTCCAGATTGGCGTTCTGAGCCTCCTCTGTCGGGTACTTGTGAGGTTCCCACGGGCGATTCCTCGCATTCTCGACGCACGTTTCCGTGCCGGGGTTGAGGAATACGATTTCCGTGGCTCGTGGAAGGACGAGCTCCAACAGATCGGCGTAGCAGCCTTCGACGACCCATTGCCGTTCCGCTCCAATGAATCGAAGGATGTCTGCCTGGCTTGATTGCAGTGAGCGCCGCGTGGGCTGTTCTGAATCCGCTTCCCAAGCAACCGTATCGAGATCCATATGGGCACAGGCCAGGTGCTCACTGCACATCCTGGCGTAGGTCGACTTCCCTGAGCCAGAGTTGCCGAATATCACGATGCGTTTCAAAGTCCACTCCAGTCGACGTGCACGACTACGACTCAGCGACTGACGTGCCCCCAACCACTGGGGCAGTCGCTATGCCAACCCTGCTCCGAACTCCCTCGGCGTCAGCTCACCCAATGAGCTGTGAGGTCGTTCCTCGTTGTCGCGCCTGCGACATGCCTCGATCTTCCGCCGGATAGCCCGAAGACTCGTGAACCGGTGCTCGTTGAGACCTTCGTCTCGGAGCGTCCCATTGAAGCTCTCGGCCGAGGCGTTCTGCACGGGCGAGCCGGGATCGATCTAGTCGAGATCGTTCCCACGATCCTCTGCCCAGGTCAGGAGCGCAAGACTCACGGACTCGGGGCCGCTGTTGCAGGTGGTCGGCCGGGGAAGTCGGATCGTCGAGCTTGAACTGCCAGGCTCGCCCGGATCGCGACGAGGAACTCCGCGAGCGGCTGTAGGAGCCAGCGTCCCAGTGGCGTCGGTTCCGTCCTCCGGGCCGCCCCGAGCCCGGCCGGAATCGAGCGTGCTCGTCGCCGGCCAGAGACGCGGTGTGCGCCATGCGGCGCGGTGGTAGGCAGATCGCGCGCAATTCCCGCCCGAAGCGAGGGCGGCTGCGGCGCGGTCGGGAGATCTCGGGCACGATATAGGCCAGGCGTCACGCTCGATGCTCGGAGGTTCCGATGATTCGCAAGTCGTCTTCGAGTCCGCATCCGGTCTGCGCTCTCCTCGTCCTCGCGTTCCTCCTGAGCTTCGTCACGGCCCCGTCGGCGCAGGTCGTGAGCGGCTTCGACGTCGACCAGGAGGGATGGCAGGCCTATCCGGTCGGGGAGACCGAGCTCAGCTGGGTCGAGACCGGAGGCGTACCGGGGGGTTATGTCCGGGGGGTGGACATCGGAAGCGGCTGGGCCTACGTCGAGGCGCCCGCAGCGTTCGCGACCGAGCTCGACTACCCGGGCCTGCTGGCGTTCGATCTGCGCGCGTTCACGAGCGACCCTGGGAGCTATCCGATCCAGTACGACGTGCGCGTCGGGATCGAGGGAAACGGACTCGTCCTCCTGAACGAGCTCTCGCTTCCGGACGGGGTCTGGCGTTCGTACGAGTTCATCCTCCACGAGCTCGCCGGCTGGCGCATCCAGGCCGATCTGAACCAGAACTACGATCCGACCGCGCCGGTCCCCACACCCGCCGAGCTCGAGTCGGTCCTGGTGAACGCGACCCGACTCGTGATCGCGGCGGACTACGGCAACGGCACGACCGGGAACGGCACGATCGACGAGGCCCACCTCGACAACGTCTTCGTCCCCGAGCCGACGGGAGCGATCGGTCTGGCGCTCGGCCTCGTCATGCTTGGAACCCTTTCCCGATCGCGAAGGAGCTGAAGGCACTCGACCGGCACGGGCCGTCGGGGTCGCGATCCGCTTCCTGCCCAGTATTCGGTCCCCCCACGCCGCTCGATTGCAGATCCGGAGTCCTCGTCGATGTCACGCAACCACGCTCGTCTCCAGCCGACGCCCCCCATCGCTCGCACGATCCGCAGCACAGCGCGCGCCGCGCTCATGCTCACCGTCCTTGGCCTGCTCCCCGCCGCCCGACCCGCGAATCGCTCTCTGGCGTCCAGGGCAGTGTGGGACGGCGCAGGCGCTGGGGTCCCAGCGCTTCGTCCCTTCGCCGCGATTCAGATTCCCGGGGCCTCCGCGTGGGCCGAGGAGATCTCAGAGGACCGGAAAGAGCAAAGCCCCCGCCGCGCCAACGCGCGACGGGGGCTCGCTCCTCGCGGTCGGCTCGACTAGGGACAGATCGCCCCGCTGCACAGGTTGCCGCCGAGATTGGTGCCACCGGAGACGTCGCCACCGGCGTTGCTCGACATGACGTTCTCGCCGTACCCGGTGCCGAAGCTCAGGTTCAGGCCCTCGCCCGTGTTCTGCCGCAGCGTGTTGCCCATCACGTTGCAGCCCGACGAACACTGGATTCCATCGTCCCCGGCCGCGTCGCCGTTGTCGAAGGACGTGTTGTCGTGGATCGTGCAGCCGCTGCCGCACTGGATCCCGTCGGCGAGACTGTTGTAGACGGCGTTGCGCGCGATCGTGCAAGCATTGCCGCAGTCGATCCCGTTGGCGGAGCTGCCCTGGATCGTGTTGTCACTGACGTTCGATCCGTTCCCGGCGTCGATGCCATCGTCGCCGGAGCCGCCGTCGCCGGACGTGGTCACGGTGTTGTTCTGGACCGTCGAGTAGGTGCTGACGTTGATCCCGATCCCGGCGTTGTCGCGGACCGTGTTCCCCAGCATCGTCGCGCCGGCCGTGGCGGACAGCCCGCCGTTGCCGTTGCCGACGGAGACACTTCGGTGGACCGCCGAGTTCGCGCCCAGCACGACGCCCGTGCCCCCGTTCTGGTGGAACGAACTATCGGCGACCAGGGCACCGGGCCCCGAGCTCATTCCGAAGCTCGCGTTCCAACGTGAGGTGAGATTCTCGATGCGCGCCTGCGTTCCGGCGTTCACCCCGTGTCGTCCCATGCCGGCGATCTGGCCGTTGGACACCGAGAGCCCGAAGATGATTCCCGCGACGTCGATTCCGTCGCCGGTGCTCGAGCTTCCGGGCGTACAGTCGGTCGTCGAGCCGACGCAGGTCGTGCCGAGGATCGAGAAGCCGCCGAGGTCAACCGAGGCGTCGTTGATCTCGACGACGATGCCGTCGGTGCTCGTGTTGGGGACGATCAGGTCGCTCGTCAGTCGGAAGCTCTGGCTGCCCGCGCTGGACGTGATCGTCACGGGGTAGCCGGGCGCGTCTCCGGGAAAGCAGCCCGAGTTGAGGGCACAGGAGCCGTTGATCTCGAGCACGCCGTCGTAGGCCGAAGCCGTTCCGGCACCGCCGGCGAGCGTCAGGAAGCTGGCGACGGTGGCCAGTCCGAGGCCGATCATCTTGTCGTGGATTCGAATTCGATTCATGGTCGTATTCCTCTTTGAAGGGAAGCGTTGAGAAGGGGAGCGAGACGGTCCGCTCGCTCGGGCGAGGACGGGGCGTGCTTTCCTAGCGGGTACCCCGACCGGAGGGATGTGGCTTCACGCGACGCCCTCCCGAACCGGCGATCGCTTCACGCGCCTCGTCGCGCGGACGAGCCCGAGCGCGCCGATCGCGAGCGCCGCCGCGAAGCCGGGCTCCGGAGCCTGGATCGCCTCGACGTCGGCGGCACGCCAGCTCGCCGCGTTGCCCGATCCGTCCGCCGTGGCGTCGAAGCCCAGCGGCCTCACCCAGAGGCCGGTGGACGGGTCGAACTCGACCACGTCCTCGTCGCTGAAGAAGAGGACGCCCCCGATGTCGCCGTCCGAGTCGAACGAAACGAACAGGTTGCCCGTCGCGTCGTCGTAGCTCGCGCCATCGAGGTCGAGGCTCGCCGGGATCCCGAAGCTCGAGGCATCGAAGGCCATCGAGAAGTCGGTGCCGTCGAACCGGACGAGGTCCTCGTCCGCCGCGGTGAACGAGCCGAAGTCGACGTGGGTGGTGAAGGAGAGGACCAGCTCGCCGTCGAGCCCTCGGGCCAGCGCGTCGACCTCGACGCCCGCCGGGATCCCCTCCGCAGAGGCGTCGAAGATCACGCTGTAGTCGGTGCCGCCCGAATAGCGAACGACGTCGCCGGGCGAGGGCACGGTTCCGAAGAGCTGGATCGGCTCGTCGAAGACGATGAGCCGACGCCCGCCCCCTTCGTCGTGATAGCCGACGACGGAGACCTCCTGACGACCGGCGACGAAGCCCCCGAGCGACTCTTCGACGACGACGCCGAGCAGGTTGTCGGCCACGAGGTCCTGGTCGGTGACGAGATCGGTCCCGCCTCCCGGAATCAGATCGATCGTGACGTCGGGGGACGCGATCAGGAGATCGGGAGCGGCCAACGCGTTCGTGGTCGCGAGCGCCACGAACGGGACGAGCAGGGTGCAGAGTCGCCCCCTCCTCGCCCGACGGCGTCGCGGTCCTCGCGACCGGTCGTACGGGGACGATTGGTGCTTCATGGGATTCCTCCATCGATCGGGGCGCAGGATCGGGCGACTGCCCGACCCGTCGCGTCCCGGCTTTCGATGGAGAGGCGCTATTGCGCTCCTAGCGGTGTCGTCCGCTCGAAGCCGCCGAGGAATATCGGTGTTTTTTCACGCGACGATTCGGCGGGAACTTCGTGTCCGTGAAGCGGCCCACAGTCGAACGTCCGCGCAGAAGCGATCATTTCGGGGCTCGAGGGCATCTCTGGAGGTGGAATCATTGAAAACGGAGTACGGATCGGCCTCGAATGACGCGACCGCGCAGCGGATCGCTCCCTGGGAATTCCCCTCGCGCCCTGGAGCGCGAGGCGAGGAGAGCGAAGCGCGAGCGTATTCCGGTGTGGCGGCCGCGCAGGAGCGCGAGTCCCTCGGACTGGCGGCCCAGCTGGGGGCGGATCTGCCGCGTGACCTGCTGCTCAGCGTGGCGAAGGCGCTGATCGGTGAGCTCACGGACGCGTCGTCGCTCGAGGAGGAGCTTCGTTCTGTCGCTCGTGCGCCGACCCGCGCGCGGGGCCGCTTCGTGCGCGAAGGAGATGTCTGGCGCATCGAGTTCGGTGAAGAGGTCGTGTGGCTGCGCGACGCGAAGGGGCTGCACGACCTGGCGAACCTGCTCGCCCAGCCGAACACCGACGTTCCCGTGATGGAGCTCTACTGCGAAGCGGGCCCCGAGGACGTTTCGATCTCGTGCCCGGGTGAAGACACCCTGCTCGACGAGCGAGCGCTGCGGGAATACGTAGATCGGATCCGGGTGCTGCAGCGGGAGCGCGAGGACGCGGAAGCGCGCGCGGATCTCGGCGCGATCGAGCGATGCAGCGAGGAGCTCGAGTTCCTGGAAACGACGCTCTCACGTGCCACCGGCCTCGGCGGCCGATCGCGCCGGACCTCGGGTCCGAGCGAGCGCGCCCGTAAGGCCGTCTCGAATCGGATCCGGGCTTCGATCCGGCGAATCTCGAAGGCGGCGCCAGAGCTCGGCGCGCACCTCGAGGAGTCGATCCGAACGGGCAGTGGGTGCGGATATCGCCCGATCGCGGAGGTGGACTGGGGGTTCTAGCGGACGCCCGGACATCGGAAGCTCGAGGTCCCGATCGGGGTCGCGCCGGGCGCCTGCACTAGACTTCGTAGAGCGAAGGGAGACGCAACCATGGGCATTGCCGTGATCACGGGCGCCGGGCGCGGGCTCGGTCGGGCGATCGCCGGCCGGCTCGCCCGCGACGGACACCACGTCGTCGCGGTCGATCTCGACGGCGATACGGCAGAGCGCACTGCGGCCGACGTCGGCGGCGAGGCCCGGCAATGCGACGTGAGCGACTGGGCTTCGGTCGAAGCCCTCGCGGCGAGCGTCGAATCCTGCGACATCCTGGTGAACAACGCCGGGATCTGGCACTACGACTCGCTCCTCGAGTCGACCGCCGAACACCTCGACGCGGTGCTCGGCGTGAACGTCGTCGGCACGCTGGCCTGCAGCCGCGCTTTCGCGCCGAAGATGATCGCGGCCGGCGGCGGCGCGATCGTGAACGTCTCCTCGGCGGCAGCCTGGACGAACTCCCCGGGCACCGGGGTCTACCCGGCCACCAAGGCGGCGGTGATCTCATTGACCAAACAGATGGCCATCGAGTGGGGCGAGCACCAGATCCGCGCGAACGCGGTCGGTCCCGGTCTCGTCGTCACCGAAGGAAGCGCGGCCGCCCACAGCGGCGAGAAACGAATCGAGCGCGCGAAGAACATCCCGATCCGACGCGTCGGCGAGCCGGCCGACATCGCCGACGTCGTCTCGTTTCTCTGTAGTGACGAGGCTCGCTACGTGACGGGCCAGAACCTCTTCGTCGATGGCGGGATCACCGCAGGCCGAGCAGCGATCTGAACGGATCCAGGCGGAGCGCCTCGTCGGTAGTCAGCGGAATCGATCGGCGCGCCCTCACCGCCGCCGAGCGGATCAGAATCGGGCGGTGAGCGTCAGGCCGTAGGTCCGCGGATCGGCCACCGCGTGCAGGATCGCGTTCCGCACCCGGGCCAGGTTGAACACGTCCTCGGTGTACCGCTGATCCGTCAGGTTCTCGACCCATCCGGCGACCTCGACGCCGGTGCCCGGCATGCTGTACGTGAGCCGGAGGTTCATGAGCCAGACGCTGCCCTGTCGGACCAGGTAGGAGTTCGCAGCGCTGAAGAAGACGGAGTCCTTGAACGACCAGTCGAAGCGCGGCACCAGCTCGCCCCAACGCGTGGAGAGCGGCCAGGCGACGAAGCCGACGAACGCGAACTCGGGCGAGTTCACCACGCGGTTCCCCGTGAAGTCTTCCTGCGTGACCCGTTCGACGAGATTGTCCCCGACGTTCTGGGCCGAGAGCGTGTTCACGAAGTCGGTGTAGTGCGCGTCCAGCCAGGAGAACGTGAGCCGGATCCAGAGATCCTCGACCAGCGGGGGCGCCCAGCCCTGGAGCGGACGAAGGTCCGCCTCCATCTCGAAGCCGAGCACGTCCGCGTCGTTCGCGTTGATCAGGTCGGGGACCGGCGTGGCGCCGCGCGCGTTGCGCACGGCGATCACCTGGAGGTCCTGATAGTCGTAGAAGAAGAACGCCGAGCTGAGGGCGACGCGATCTCCCAGGAACCGGGCGCGGAGCCGCGCTTCGATCGAGTCGACGATCTCCGGATCGACGGGCTCGGAGAGCGCACCCCGCTCCGCGCCTTCCGGGCCCGGGTTCAGGACGGCGCTGTTGATGTGGGGTCCCTTCCAGCCGCGGGTGTACCCGAGCGACACGTCGAAGCCGGGCGTGGGGCGCCAGGTCGCGACGATCCGACCGGCCCAGCCGAAGGCCGTCGCGGCGGAGGTCGCGAGCGTCGGCGGGATGGGCTCGCCGGCGCGCGGACTGTTCCGGTCGAAGCGCTTCGGCACGATCTCACCCGTCCCCGGAATCACGCGGACGATCCGCCGGACGAGGTTCATCTCCTTCTCGTCGTAGTTGAACCGGGCACCCGTCTCGAGCGAGAAGGTCTCCGAAGGGCTCCACTCGAAGTCGCCCCAGAAGCTCGTGTGCCGCGTGAAGAAGGTGAACTCCTGATCGGTCGCGTCGGCGATCAGGCCGAACGGGAAGAAGTTCTCGGCGTCGATCGCGTCGTAGAGGAACATGCCTCCGACTTGCCACGCATACCCATCGTTCCCGTCGTAGTCGAGCCGAACCTCCTGGGAGAGCTGGTAGGCGCGATTCACGAGATCGATGTGAAGGGCCGGCGTGGGGCTCGCATCGAAATTGATCTTGGTGTCGCGCTTGCTCCATTCGTAGCCGGTCACGGAAGTGACGCGGTACGCGCCGAAGGTCGCCGAGCCGACGAGGCTGCTGCCGAAGAGGTCGATCTTCTCCTTCTCGACCCGGTCGTAGTCACCTTCGAAGGGGTTCCCGATGTACGGATCCTCGACCAGCGGGTAGGTCCCGTCCGGCGCGAAGACACGGGTGTCCGGGTCGAAGTACTCGTCGATGTCGCGGCCGTCCGGTGCCGGGCGAGGGACGGTATCGAGCAGCCGCTGATCCGCGCCGACGAGCTGGAACTGCCGAGCGTCGCCGCGATTCTGGCCGCCGTGCAGGTTCAGCTGCCAGTCCATGTCGAAGAGGGGCAGCTGGAGCCGGAGGATCGAGCGCGCGCCCCAGTTCCGAACGTCGTTCACCCATTCCTTGACGCTCCCCCCTCGGCTCCGGGTCCAGCCGGCGCCCGGGGGCGACAGGAACGTCGCCGTATTCTCAGCCGTGTAGCAGGCCCGACTCACGTCGAAGATCAAGCGATTATTCAGTCCCTCGGGCGTCTCGACGTTGATGTCCCGAGGAGAGGGCGGGCGGATGTAGTCGACGTCGGCGCAGCGGTTCTTCGTCGTGCCGCGGCGCACGCTCCATTGCGCCGCCGAGCGCATCGACAGCGTATCCTCGACGAGGACGTTTTCGACCGCGACGTCGGCGTCGATCTGGTCGAAGCGGCCGTAGGTGAGCGAGACGTTGGTTCCTGGCGTACCGGTCGGCTTCCGCGTCACGATCCGGACCGTGCCGGCGGACGCGTTGCGGCCGTAGCGCGTCGCCTGCGGCCCGCGGAGCACCTCGATGTTCTCGGTGTCGAAGAGCTGCGCGAGCTGGCCGGTCGGCGAGTTCATGTAGGTCTCGTCGATGTAGACGGCGACCGACGAGGAAGAGGACGCCGTGAAGTCACGAATGCCGACGCCGCGGATGAAGAGCGTCGGGGACGAGGCCGCGAAGGGGGTGCGGATCTCGAGGTTCGGGGTGAACGCGGCGATGTCGGCGATGTCCGCCGCGCCGATCGCCTCGATGTGCTCGGCGTCGAACTCGATGATCGAGACGTCGTCGTAGGAGAGCGCCTGGCCGCCGCCTTCCCCGAAGACGATCATCTCCTCGATCCCGCGGAAGGGATCGTCCGCCGCGCGCGAGGCCGCTGCCGAGAAGGACGACGATGCGACTCCCACCAGGAGCGCCAAGACGAGGGCGTGCGGGGCTTCACGGCGAAGGGCGCGGGTTCGCATGGCGTCGGACGTTCGCGCATCGGGCCGGCGCCTGCACCCGGCGATCCGGCGGCAAGAAAGGCTCGTCGGTGGTATCAAGGGGCATGCGTTGTCTCCACGTGGGTCGCGTCTCTGCCGCGCTCATCCTGGTCGCGCACCTCGGCGCCTCGGCCTGCGCGACCGCGCCGCGCGACGAGCCCACGCTCGCGTACACCCCCGAGTCGTTCGCCACGGAAGTGCAGCGCCGTGTGCCCGGCCTCCCCGAGCGACTCGCGAGCGCCCCGTGGGCGGTCGACGAGGCCGTGATCGAGCGCAGCCGGCGGAGGCTGCGACGGGTTCCCCGCGGTCCGTCGAAGATCGAAGCCCTCGTCGACTTCCTCTCCGAGCCGGAGCCGGACGGCCTCGGCCTCGCCTACGACTTCGCCGCCACGGGCACGGCCGAACGGACCCTCGAGCGCAAAAGGGGCAACTGCGTCTCGCTCGCGATGGTGCTGGTCGGGATCGGGCGCGGGCTCGGATGGCCGACGTATTTCGTGGAGATCCGCACTCGCCAGCCGGAGACCCAGGCCTTCTCCACGGTGAAGGCCGTCAGCGATCACATGGCGGTCGTGATTCCGGTCGCGTCGTATTCGATGATCGTGGATTTCACGGGCCGCGTGGACGACATGGAGAACGCTCGCGTGATCGACGACGTGACCGCCTACGCCCATGTCCTCAACAACCTCTCGGCACAGGGCGTGATGCTCGAGACGAAGGAGCCCGATGAGGCGGCGTGGGACGCGGCGATCCGGGGGTTCGAGCTCGCCACGAAGCTCCAGCCCGAGCTCGGGCGCGCCTGGAACAACCTGGGGATCGCGCTGACTCGCCGAGGCCGCTTCGAGGAAGCGCGCGAGATGTATCGCCGCGCCGTCGAGCTCGACACGGCCTTCGGCGCCGCCGAACACAACCTGACCGTCATGGAGACGCGAGCGGAGGGCGCGACGCGGGTCCGCGTGGCGCCGCTCGTCGGGACGTCCCCTACGAAAGGGAACGGCGACGCCCTGCCGTGACGGCTTCGCCGATCTTCGCCGTCTCCACCGCCCGCCCCCTGCCCCGTTCGTCACGGGCGAGTCGCGAATCAACCGTCGATCCGCAGCTCCACGGGCATGCGCTTCAGCGAGTGGGTGAAGTTCGAGCGCATGTAGTCCGCCGCGCCGGCGCACTGCACCTCCACGCCTCGGCGGAGCAGCTCCTCGAAGACCACGCGCATCTCGAGTCGGGCGAGTCCCGCGCCCAGGCAGAAGTGGCGACCGAAGCCGAACGCGAGGTGCTCGTTCGGCCGTCGAGCGATGTCGAAGGTATCGGGCGCGTCGAAGACGGCCTCGTCGCGGTTGGCGGACGAGTACCAGACGACGACGCGATCCTCCTGGCGGATCGCCTGGCCTCCGATCTCGGTGTCCCTGGTCGCCGTCCGGCGGAAGTGGTGGATCGGTGTGGTCCAACGAATCACCTCCTCGATGGCGACTGGCAACCCGCCCGGCTCGCGGCGGAGGCGCGCCCATTGGTCCGGATGCTCCGTGAAGGCGAGCATGCCGCCCGAGATCGCTGCCTTGGTCGTCTCGATCCCGGCCGTGATCAACAGCATGAAGAAGGACGCGAAGGCGTCGGCGTCCATCGTGTAGCCCTCGATCTCCGCCTGGAGGATCTTCGTCGCGACGTCGTCGCGCGGCTCCCGGCTTCGCGCCCGGCCCAGCTCGAGCGCGTACGAACCCATCTCGAGGATGGCCTCGACGTTCTCGCGATTGCCGTCGTCGCCGCCGAGCTCGGGATCGTCGAACCCCTGGATCCGATGGGCGAGCTCTCCCAGCCGCGGCCGATCGTCTTCGGGGACCCCCATCATCTCCGTGATGATCCGGAGGGGCAGCTGACTCGCGACGTCCTCGACGAAATCGCAACGCCCCTTCTCGAGCGCGCGGTCGAGCACGCCTGCGAAACAGCGCCGGGCGAAGGGCTCGAGATCGAGGACCCGCCTCGGCGTCATGCCTCGGCTCACGAGGGCGCGGAGCCGGGTGTGTCGGGGCGGATCGATCTCG
Source organism: bacterium (assembly GCA_024742285.1). NCBI lineage: Bacteria > bacterium. The sequence goes on from JANSYR010000008.1 coordinate 186,620, forward strand.
AGCATCGTCCGCGCGCGGCCGCTCGTCTCGAACGACTCGTCGTAGATCATGATGCCGCGGCGTTCGGAGGAGAAGGTCTCCGAGTCACTGCTGACCGCGAGCACGTCCGCGTGCCGGGTCAGGGCCCAGAACCCCGTGCCGTCGGCCTCTTCGTTCCAATGGATCGGATGGTGTCGGCGGAGATGTCGGAAGACGTCGTGGGGCGTGCCGTGGGCGAAGAGCTCGACGTCGGCGAGATCGATCGACTCGAGGGACGGGTCCATCGAGGAATCTTGACGCGCACGACGGACGACGACCACTCCCATCGGGTCGGTCGATGATCCACGCGCGCTTCGCGTCCTCGGCGAAGTCAGGCGGGGTATTCGCTCGCCTCCTGGAGGATCTCGAGGGGTCGCCGGACGGCGTGATCGATCTCGGCGAGCTCACGTTCGCCGACGACCGCCCGCACTCGCTGCTGGAGCGCGTCGTGCGTCTCCGCGCCCCTGCGCGACGGCGAGAAGAGCGAACGCAGCTGACGACGGGCTAGCGTTGCTCACGCGCAGACTCGCACTCCGACGCCGAACGCGATCTGCCGGCTCGCATCCTTGCGGGCGAACGAGGAGAGACCGATGGGTGACGAGGTGAAGGACTTCAACGAGCGGATCGCGGGTGGCAAGGGCGACGCCACCGTGATCATGCCCGCAGCGACCGTGATCCTATTGAGAGACACGGACGCCGGCCCGGAGACCCTCATGCTCAAGAAGAACTCGAAGATCGCGTTCGGCGGGATGTGGGTCTTTCCGGGTGGCCGGGTCGATGACGAAGACGCGCCGGGTGCTGCCGACGACGACCGGGCGCGCGCGGCCGCGGTGCGCGAAGCCAACGAGGAAGCCTCCCTCGATCTCGACGCGCGCGAGCTCGTCTGGTTCTCCCATTGGACGCCGCCGCCCGTCGAGATCCGCCGCTACAGCACGTGGTTCTTCGCGGCGCGCGCAAGGCAGCACGACGTCACGATCGACCAGGGAGAGATCACCGACAGCCAGTGGATCCGTCCGGCAGAGGCGATCGAGCGACACCGAAGCAACGAGATCCAGCTCGTCCCGCCGACGTTCGTGACGCTCCACTACCTGGCCCAGCACGATTCCGTCGATACGGCCCTCGGAAATCTCGTCCCCACCGCCGGTCCGCGCCACTACGTGACCCAGATGACCAAGGGGGACGACGGCATGGTGATCCTGTGGGAGGGCGATGCCGGCTACGAGACCCGCGACGCGTCCGTCGCAGGGGCTCGCCACCGCCTCACGATGGGAAGCGGCGGCTTCGTCTTCGACGACTCGGGCGTCCGCTAGCGGGACGCGGAGAGGCCCCGGCTCGCCTGGTCCGGCGCTTCGTGAATGCCGTACAACGAAACGTGCGGAGGCGAAGTTCGAGCCGGGAGCGTATCGGAGATCGACGGGTCGCTCGCGCGGCCGGAGAATACGCCGCTTGTGTGAACTCCTTCACAGAAGCGCGGCCGGAAGGAGGGTTCCCTCCGCTTCACCGCGCCCCGAGTGAAGGGAATCGATCGATGACACGACAGAAGCGAATCGCGATCAGGGCCGTCCCGCTCGCTGCATTCGTCGCGCTCACGCTTGCCCCCCTGCCCGTCCTGGCGGAGTCCCCCCTCGCCCAATGGAAGGCCGGGCTCTCCGGCGCGCTGCTCACGGCGTACTCGGGTTCGGTCATCAGCTCGAACAGCTCGCTCACCACCCTCCGCCTCTGCCGCAACGGCCGCTTTCAGCTCGACCGCGAGGGCAGCTGGAACGCCGGCGGTGCAGCGATGGGCGCGAACCAGAGCCGCATCACCGGTCGCTGGGACGTGATCGAGTCCGGCGGGCAGATCATCGTCACGTACACGACCGATGCGGGCGACCAGGGCGGCTATCCGGTCTGGCTCCGGAACGACGGCAAGGTGGATCTCGGCGGAGTCGCGTACGCGGCGCAGCGCGGCGGCGCGGGCTGCTGATCGCGATCGCGGGCGGGCGGGCGCGACCGAGCGCTGGTCCGACCCCGACCGTCCGCGGGGCTCCTCGATCAGGATCGCCGCCTGTCCTCGACGAGCTCACTTCTCCAGCTCGAGTCCCCCGAGATCGCCCTTCGCGTTCCACTCGGCCAGGATCTGCTTGAAGCCGAAGTAGTCGCCCATCCCGCCGCCGTAGTTCGAAGCGAGGGGCGGGACGCCCGCCGGGTCGCCTTCGTTGTTGATTCGCGAGGGCGGGCAGAGCTCCATGATCGCGCTGGCGTCGATTCGCGTGTCGAGGATCTTCTGGCACCAGTCGGCCTCGGCCGCCTCGCTGACGTCGAAGACGGCGAGATCCCGCTCCTCCATCGACGCCACGATCTCGGCCGCCTGCGCCGCGAACGCGGTCGTCGCGAGCGTGAAGTTCGCCGTGACCACTGCCTGTTGGAAGGGACAGGGCGAGATGAACATGTTGGGGAAGCCCCGACTCATCATGCCGAACAGGCTTTTCGGACCGTCGGCCCACTTGTCGGCGATCTCGACGCCGTTCCGGCCGACGATGACGTGACCCGCGCGGCGATAGAAAGGCGTGACCTCCCCTTCGAAGCCCGTCGCGTAGACGATGCAATCGACGGCGAACTCCTCGTCGTTCGCCCACAGGGCGTACTCGGTGATCCGCTCGATCCCGCCCGGACAGTCGACGAGCTCCACGTTCGGCGCGTTGAAGGCCGGGTAGTACTCGTCGTGCCAGAGCGGGCGCTTGCAGATGTAGCGGTAGTAGGGCTTCAGGATCTCGGCCTTCGCCGGATCGCCGACGATCTCGTCGATCCGCTCCCGGTGTTCCTCCATGACCCCGAAGTCGAAGGCCTCCGCCGCCTGTGCGTACTCTTCGTCGGTCCAGGCGGGGTCCCGCGGCGGGAACTGAACCGGCCCGAAGTGGTGCGTCCAGCCGTCGTCGACCAGGTCCTCGTCGACGGGCATACCCTGCAGGATCGCCTGGAAGTTCTCCATGCGTTCCTGCTGCCACCCCGGCCGACGACTCTCCTTGAATGCGTCGTCGGTCGGTCGGTTGTCTCGAACGCCGATGGCCGAAGGCGTCCGCTGGAAGACGAAGAGCTTCTTCGCGCTGTCGGCCAGGTGGGGAACGCACTGGACCGCGCTCGCGCCGGTTCCGACGACCGCGACGGTCTTGTCGGCGAGCCCGGTGAGTCCTCCGTGCAGGTCGCCCCCGGTGTAGTCGTAGTCCCACCGCGCAGTATGGAACGACGTGCCCTCGAAGGAGTCCATTCCCGGGATCGCCGGCACCTTCATCAGGTTGAGGATCCCGACGGCCATGACCACGTACCTGGCGCTCAGCTGGTCGTCGTGATCCGTGTGCAGGCGCCAACGCCGCGCCTCTTCGTCCCATTCGGTCCGCTCGACGCGCGTGTGGAAGAGCGCGTCGTCGACGAGGTCGTACTTGTCGGCGATCGCCTGGAAATGCCCGCGGATCTCGTCGCCGAACGAATATCGATGCTTCGGGACGTAGTCCATGTCCTCCAGCAGCGGCAGGTAGATGTAGGACTCGATGTCGCACATCAGTCCCGGGTAGCGGTTCCAGTACCAGGTCCCGCCGATCCCGCCGGCCTCGTCGATGATCCGGATGCTTCGCACACCGCGCTTGCGGAGCTCGACGCCGGCGAGAACGCCCGCCAATCCGCCGCCCACGATCAAGACCTCGACTTCGTCGGAGACGGCGTCGCGATCCTGGTACGGGGTGAAGGGGTCGCGTCGATAGCGCGCCGAGGCGGCGTCGCCTCGGAGGTCCCGAAGCGCGGACCGCCGCTCGACGCCGAGCCGCTTGTCTCGTTCCTCCCCGTACTTCTCGCGCATCGAATCCGCGTTGCGTTCGCTCGGTGCGCCACCGCGCTCCATCATCTCGATCCCTCCAGAACTGCCGTCTCGTGATGCCGAAGGCGCCGACGCCCCTTCGCGGGGCAGCGGGCCGCCGAACGGCTCCTCGAATCCCGATGCTATCAAGCGGCGGACGGGCCGCTCAACGCCGGCCGCGCTCTTCGACGAAGGCGACCGATCTGTCGCGGGAGGCAGGCAGCGTCCGAGCGTCGAAAGCGCCGCGACTCAGCCGAGCTCCCACGGCTTCCGCTCGGTCTCGTCGATCGCGCCGAAGAGCTCCACCCGGTTCCCGTCCGGGTCGAGGACGAAGGCGAAGCGCGCGTTCGAGCCGGCGCTGGCCCCGATCGTGTTCTCGAGCATCGGAACGCCGAGCGCTCGCAGACGATCGAGCTCTGCGTCGAAGTCGGCGACCCTGACCGAGAGGTGCGTGAACCCGACGCGATGAAACGCGCCCTTCCCTCCGCCCGACGGCGGCGGGTTCCGGATGTGGATCAGCTCGACCCGGAACCCGTCGAGCTCGACGAAGGCGAGCTCCATCGACAGGTCGTCGAGCTCGAGGAGTCGGCCGACCTCCGGATCGTCGATCCCCGTCATGTGGGCGACGCGATCGAAGCCGAGCACCTCACAGTAGAAATGGAGCGACGCCTCGAGATCGTGCACGCAGATCCCGTGGTGCGAGACGCCGGTGATCGGCATCGAGACTCCTTTCGATCGCCCCGAGGCGAGCCCCTGGGACGAACAGATCCCGGCGCCCTCCCCTCGGTGCGGATCCACGGGCCGGACCGGGCACGCGAAATTGTGAATACACACTAGCAGAATATAAATTCTGACATATCGTACTCGTCAATATGGAAGACAGGATTGGAGGAAGTTCGTGGCCCAGGGTGAGCTGAATGGACGCGTGGCCCTCGTGACCGGCGCGAGCCGCGGGATCGGACGCGGCATCGCCCGTCGCCTCGCCGCCGCCGGAGCCCACGTCTTCGTGAGCGCACGGAGTCTGAACCGCTCGATCGACTACGAAGGCACCCTCGAAGAGACGGTCGACCTGATCCGGGCACGCGGAGGCGAAGCGACGGCGATCGGCGCGGATCTGTCGAATCCCGAAGAGCGCGATTCGTTGGTCGCGCGCGTCGTCGACGAGGCGGGTCGCCTCGACGTCCTGGTGAACAACGCCGGTCTCGCCCGCTTCTCGAAGATCGAGGACATGCCCGACGAGGTCCTCGAGGGCACATTCGATCACTATATCCGTGTTCCGGTCAAGCTCGCCCAGGCCGCGATCCCCGTCATGCGGGAGCGAGGCGCGGGGTGGATCGTGAACGTCGGCTCGGCGACCGCCTTCCGACCCCTCAAGCCTTTCGACGTCTTCGCGACGGACGGCGGATCCCACATCTACGGCGCCATGAAGGCCGCCCTCAATCGACTGACACGCGGAATGGCCGCCGAGCTCGAGCGCGACAACATCGCCGTCAACCTCGTCGCGCCGAGCTCCGCGATCAGCACGCCGGGCGCCGACGGCTACATCGGGGACTCCCCCACCGAGCCGATGGACTACCTGACGGAGTGCGTCTACGAGATGACGCGACTCCCGGCGAAGGAGCGCACGGGCCTGCTCGCCTACAGCGTCCACTACGTGCTCGAGCGTGGACTGGCGTGCCACGACCTCGAAACGGGCGAGCCGCTTCCGGTTCCCGCGATGCCTTCGATCGCGCATCCCGAGATTCCTGCGACCGCGGAGTAGGAGACGACATGCCGAGAGCGAAGACACCGGACGCGAAGACGCGCGCACGACAGGCGCGCGAGGCGGTCTACCGCGATGCGATCTGCGAGGCCGCCGAGGACTGCTTCGCCGCGCGGGGCATCGACGAGACGAAGGTCGAGGAGATCGCCGCAGAAGCGGGCCTGTCCCTCGCCACCCTCTACTCGGTCTTCAAGGGCGGCAAGAGCGAGATCGCGCGCACGGTTCACGACGTCCGTATGAGCGAGCTGGCGCGGTTCGGTCCGGACGCCGAGTCCAGCGGACACGCTCCGGAAGCGGCGCTGCGCGAGGCCTTTCACGGGGCGATCGACTTCCTGATGGCGCACCCGAGCTACCTGCGGATCCACCTCGCCGAAGGCCACGCGTGGGGCCTTCCGGACGCCGTCGGCGCGCGCTCGCAGGCGGATGCCCGCAGCTTTCGCGAAGGCGTCGGCGCGCTCGAACGCCTCGTCGAGCGGGGGATCGAGGACGGGACCTTCCGCGAGACGAGCGCTCGTCGCGCGGCCCGAACCCTCGTGATGATGCAGCAGGTCCATCTCGCCGACTGGATCGAAGACGGCGAGCGAGCGGATCCGGACGCGGTCTTCGTCGGATACTGGCGAGACGCAGCGGTGTATCTCGGACTCGAGAACGGCGAAGAAGCCTGAAGCGGAGAACCCCACCATGGCCAAGCTCGAGATCAAGGGCGACGAGGACCTCTACTACAAGGAGGGGAAGGCGAACGCCTTCGGCACGACCAGTCTCCTCTCCAGCAACTCGAAGTGGCTGAACAGCGCGGTCATGCGCGATCTCTTCGGCCAGGAGAGCCTCCGTCGCAACGGCCACGACATCGGCGTGCTCCAGCTCGTCCCGGAGGTGATGAACGAGTTCCACCGTCTCCTCGACGACGACGAAATCGAACGCATGATCCAGCGCGATCGCGCGGATCATCCCGACTTCGCCGCCCGGCTCGACGAGCGGCGCCACTGTCTGCTCGACCTCGACACCGCGGACCGCTTCGCGGACGGAACCCTCGGCGCGCTGATCCGGGACTTCTACCGCGAGACCGGCTTCGCCCAGGTGCTCTCCTACAAGGACCTCGAGCCGGAGAACGACTACCAGTTCTACTCGATGCAGCGCACGATCGTCCACGACATCGAGCACCTCGTGACGGGATTCGGGACCGACCCCGCCGGCGAATTCGGCATGATGTACCTCTACATCACGCTCAACTCGGCCTACTTCTCTCCCGAGTTCGCGGGCGTCCTCAACTTCAACCACGCCTACCTCTCGGGCACGTGGAAGATGCGCACGACGCTCTACTACCCCGACTGCACGATGGCCTTCATGGAGGCCACGCAGGCCGGGCTCGAGATGGCGTCGAAGATGAAGCGCCCGCTCCCGATCGAGGACTGGCACCGACTCTTCGAGCTGCCGATCGACGACGTCCGGCGGGAGCTCGGCATCACGCCGGTCGATCCGGGGACCTGGGCGTGGACCGACGACGCATGGCGCGGCTAGGGCACGACGCCCGACTCGCGAGGAGAAGCCGGTGAGGACGATGATCTACGGGGTGACCGGATATACCGGTCGCCTCGCACTCCGGACGGCGCTCGCGGCCGGCCAGCGCCCGATCGTCGCGGGTCGAACGCGCGGCGCCGTCGAAGCGATCGCCGGCGAGCACGCCCTCGAGGCGCGCGCCTTCTCCCTCGAAGACCACGCGGGCGCGGTCGACGCCCTCCGCGACGTCGACGCCGTCTTCAGCGCGGCGGGCCCCTACTCGGCCACGGCGGCGCCGATGGTCTCCGCCTGCCTCGAAGCCGGAACGCACTACGTCGACGTGACGGCGGAGAACGCGGTGTTCGCGAACCTCCAGTCGCTGGACGCGAGCGCCCAGGCGGCGGGCGTCATGCTGCTGCCCGGACTCGGCGCCGGCGGCGCGCCGACGGATTGCCTCGCCGCGCACCTGAAGCAGCGGATGCCCGACGCCACGACCCTCGAGTTCTACGGCGGAAGCCTCGAGGTCGTCTCGCGTGGAACCGCGAAGTCGGCGATGGAGGCAGTCCACCTCCCGACCGAGGTGCGCCGCGAGGGGCGACTCGTCCCGCTCGAAGCCCCGATCCGCGTCTCCACGGAGATAGACGGAGAGCGCCTCGACTCCGTCACGGTTCCGCTCTGCGACGTGCTCGTGGCGGGCTGGTCCTCGCAGATCCCGAACATCACGACCTTCGTCCAGGAGACCGGCGCCGTGAAGCAGATGAGCAGCGTGCCGGGTTGGCTGAAGCGACTCCTCTCGACGCAGGTCGGCCAGAAGATCGTCCAATGGCAGCTCGATCGTGGGGTCGAGGGCCCGACCGACGAGCAGCGGGCCGCCGGCCATTACCGCAACTTCGCGATCGCCCGAAACGACACCGGCGAATCCGTCGCGGCCGTCGCGCGAGGACCCGAGGGCTACACGCTGACCGCGCTCTCGGCGATCGACGCCACCTGCCGCGCCGCACGGATGGAGGGCAAGCCCGGCTATCAGACCGCGTCCTCCGCCTTCGGCGCTTCGTTCTTCACGTCCCTGCCCGGCTGCTCGATCGAGGACATCGACGTGCCCGAGGTCCGGCCGCGGGAGACCGCCTGAGATGACGACACGCGAACGATTCGTCGCGGTGACCGGGGCCGCCTCGGGTCTCGGCGCCGCGCTCGCGACCCGGCTGCGAAGCGTGGGCCACGAGGTTCTGGGGATCGATCTCCGCGACAGCGACGTCGAGGCCGACCTGGGTGCCGAGGCGGGGCGGAAGGCGGCGATCGAGGCCGTGCTCGCGCGCGGCGCCGGCCGCCTGGACGGGCTCGTCGTCGCCGCCGGTGTGGGTCCCCAAGCGGATCCGAAGACGGTCGTGGCGGTCAACTACTTCGGTTCGATGCGGCTGGTCGACGCGCTGCGCCCCGCCCTCGTACGCGGGCACGCACCGGCCGCGGTCAGCGTCGCCTCGATCGGCGGCTACTTCGACGGCAGCATCGTCCCCCGGATCGTCGACGCGTGCCTGGCCGACGACGAGGCGAGCGCCGTCGCCGCAGGCGCCGAGGGAACGGGGACGCAGGCCTACTCGAGCGTGAAACGCGCCGTCGTCGTGGGCACGCGAAGTCGGGCGCCCGAGTGGGGCGCGGCGGGGGTCCGACTCAACGTCCTGGTGCCGGGCAACATGGCGACGCCGATGCTCGACGGGGTCTACGCGACGCCGGGGATCGGGGACGACACGCGACGGATGCCCGTGCCGCTCGGGCGCGACGGCGACGCGGCCGAGGTCGCGGGGGTGGCGGCCTTCCTGCTCGGAGAAGACGCGTCCTACCTGCACGGGGCCGCGATCCCCGTCGATGGCGGCGTCCTGGCCGGGCTCCAACCGGACCCCTTCGCCGGCCCTGGATTCGCGAAATAGGGAGACGACCGTGAGCGAAGACGCGAACACGATCTACATGATCGACGAGATCGAGCTGCACCCCGATCGTCTGGAGTCCTTCCTCGAGGCCTTCGAGGCGGACTACCGCCCTCTCGCGCAGCAGCGCGGCATGGAGCTGCTCCATACCTGGGTGACTCCACCGGAGGGGCCCCCGGACCTCGGCGAGACGGTCCTCTTCGTCTGGGGCCTCGCGGGCATCCCGGGCTTCTGGCAGATGCGGAGCCAGACGGGCCTCCCGGGCATCACCGAATGGTGGCGCCAGTGCGACGACTTCTGCAAGCGACGAACGCGCCGCTTCGCCGTCGCGCCGGAATCCCGTGACGCCTTCCGCGCCGCCGGGAGGATCCACGCATGACCCGACGCATCGTCGCGACCGCCACCCTTCCCGACGAGCTCGGCGCCGCCGATCGCCAGCGCGTATGCGAGGCCCTCGAACGACTCGGCGGCCTCGTTTCCGAGCTCAGCCATTCGCACGCGGGCCTGCACGTCGAGGGCTCGGTCGGCGGTGGGGACCTGACCTGGGACTTCGCCGTCCCCGATCCGGAGGCGCTTCGCGAGCTGACGACGCTCCTCGACACGGAGGGCTGGGCGGGGCTCTTCAGGTGCGCGCAGGCGGACGAACGCGCCTGCCTCGCGCGCGTGGAGCAGATCGAGGGTTGGCTCGTCGAGCCGGTCGCCGCGAACGTGCCGCACGCGGATCTGGTCGGCATCAAACGCACGAATCTCGTCCGCGTGCTGGACGACGCGGCGACCGACGCCGTCGACCGGTGGCAACGGGAAGTCCCGGTCCTCGCGGACCACGTCCCCGCCATCCGCAATTGGAGCCTCGCCCGTGTCCGCGCGATCGGACCGACTTCGCCGCGCGTTCGCTGGACCCACGTCTGGGAGCAGGAGTTCGAGACCCTCGCAGGACTGCTCGAGGACTACATGGCGAGCCCCTACCACTGGGGCCACCTCGACGGCTGGTACGACGTCGAGATGCCCCACTGCATCATGGATCCGGACCTGGCCCACCTCTACTGCAACGCCAAGCAGAACGTGCTGTCGTGGATGGGCACGTCGGCCTGAACCCGACGCTTCGCCGATCGAAGGGGATCTCAGCGCCGGCGCCGCCTGCCCGCCTCCCCCAGATCCTCGAGCACCAGATAGGCACTGGGGACCAGGAAGAGCGAGATTGCCGTCGCGAAGATGACGCCGAAGGCCAACGAAGTCGCCATCGGTACGAGGAAACGCGCACCGAGCCGATCCTCGAGCAGCAGCGGCGTGAGGCCGGCGAACGTCGTGAGCGACGTGAGGATGATCGGTCGAAATCGCGAAACGCCCGCCTGCGAGAGTGCTTCGACGACGTCGGCGCCGTTCGCACGTCGTCGATTCACGCCGTCCACGAGGACCAGGCTCGAGTTCACGACGACCCCCGAGAGCGCGACCACGCCGAAGATCGAGATCATGCTGAAGTCGAGGCCCATGATGACGTGACCCACCATCGCGCCGATCAGACCGAAGGGGATCACCGCCATGATGATCAGGGGCTGCGCGTAGGAACGAAGCGGGATGGCCAGCAACGCGTAGATGATGAAGAGCGCGAAGCCGTAGCTGCCCACCAGACCCGCCAGACTCTCCTGCTGCTCCCGCTGCTCTCCCTCGAGCGAATAGGAGAGCCCCGGATGGGTCGCGAGGATGTCCGGCAACACGGTTCGCTCGACGTCGGAGATCACCTGGTTCGCGTTCGTGACGTGGATGTCGACGTCGGCGGTCACCGCGACCGTCCGACGGCGGTCGACCCGCCGGATGTTCGCGAAGCCGACGCCGGACTCCGCGCGGGCCACGCTGTAGAAGGGAACCTCGCCGCCCGCGGGCGTTCGGATCCGTAGATTCGCGAGATCGGCGAGCGAGCGCCGCTCGTCCTCCGGATACCGGACCATGACCCGGACGTCGTCGCGACCGCGCTGGATACGCTGGGCCTCCTCCCCGTAGAACGCCCGCCGGACCTGACGGGCGACGTCCTCGAGGTCGATGCCGAGGGCTTCCGCGGCGGGCAACACGGCGAGCTTGATCTCGCGCTTGCCGGCGTGGAACGAGTCCCGGACGTCGGAGACGCCCGGGTAGACACCGAGCGCGGACTTGAGCGTCTCGCCCGCGGCGACCAGGTCCTCGATCCGATCCGATCGGAGCTCGATGTCGATCGGCGCCCCCATCGACACCGAGTCCCAGGTGAAGACGAGCTGCTCCGCCTCGGGGATCGCCGGCGTCCGCTCGCGCCAGCGCCGCACGATCTCGTCGGCGGAGACCGGGCGGTGTCCCATCAGCTCGAGCGCGACCTGCCCGAGGTGCGTACCGCGTCCGGCCTCCCCGACCGAGGGGCCGTTCTGGAGCGGAGGCTGCTCTCCGATCGAGGCCAGCATGTGCTTGATCACCGACCCGGACTCGACCGGGAAGTCGCGATCGATCTCCGCCTTCACGTCGAGCGCCGCGCGTTCGAGCTGCTCGACGGCGGCCGCGGTCACCTCGACGGGCGTGCCCTGGGGCATCGTCAATGCGGCGCTCACGTAGTCGGCTTCGACCTTTGGAAAGAACGAGAAGGCGATCCGGCCGCTCGCGAGCACGCCGGCCGTCAAGAGCAGGAGGGCCACCGCGGTCGCGAGCGCCGCATACCGCCACTCCAGGACGCGAGCGAGTGCAGGGGCGTAGCGCTCGGTCGCCAGGCGACCGAGCGTCGTGCGCGTGGCTGCCTGCAATCGCTTCCAGCGAGCCGAGAAGCCCCTTGCCTGCCCGACTTCGATCTCGTCCGCAGCCGCTTCGGGTCGCAGATGGTGGCCGAGATGGGCGGGCAGGACGAACTGCGACTCGACGAGCGAAACGAGGAGACAGATCGTCACGAGGACCCCGATCGTCCCGAACATCTCGCCGATCCGACCGCCGCCGATCATCATCGGCGCGAAGGCCGTGATGGTCGTCAGGATCCCGAAGATGACGGGCTTCGCGACCTCCTGCGCGCCGGTGATCGCCGCGCGAATCGGATCGTCCCCCTCCAGCTGATGGCTGTGGACGTTCTCGCCGATCACGATCGCGTCGTCGACGAGGATTCCCAGTCCGAGGATGAATCCGAAGAGCGTGAGGACGTCGATCGAGATCCCGAAGACGGGGAACGTCGCGATCGCCCCGAGGATCGAGATGGGCACACCGATCGCGACCCAGAAGGCGAGCTGGAAACGGAGGAAGAGCGCCAGCACGATGAATACGAGCAGGAAGCCGCCGAAACCGTTCTGGATCAAGACGTCCAGTCGATCGCGCAGATAGCCGGAACCGTCCCGCCAGACGGTGATCGACAGGCCCTCGGGCAGCGATCGCTCGAACTCGCGCGCGTACTCCTTCACTTCGGTGACGAGGTCGAGGACCTTCTGCTCACCCACGCGATAGAGGTAGATCATGACGGCCGTGCCGCCGTCGAAGCGCGCGTAGCGCGGATCCTCCTCGAAGCCGTCGACGACGCTCGCGACGTCGCGCAAGAGGACGCGCGTCCCGTCTTCTCGCGTGAGGACCACGATCCTCTCGAACTCGTCTCCGAGATAGGCCTGGCCCGCCGACCGCAGAAGGATCTCGCCGGCGCGCGTCTTGATCGAGCCGCCGGGCAGATCGAGCGACGAGCCACGCACGGCCTCGACGACCTGCGCGAACGTCAGTCCGTGACGGCGCAGCGATTCCTCGGAGACCTCGATCGAGATCTCGTCGTCGCGGGCGTTCAGCAGCTCGACCTGGGTTGCCGACGTGTTCGCGGTGATCCCGTCGCGCAGCCGCTCGCCGTGGATCTTGAGCGCCCGCTCGGTCGCCGCGCCGGAGAGCGCGATCTGGAGCTCGTTGTGCCGGATCTGGTAGAGGTTGACGAGCGGCTTCTCGGCCTCGGCGGGGAACGTGTCGATTCCGTCCACGCGGTTCTTGACGTCCGAAAGCGCTCGATCCTTCGGGTAGCCCGAGATGAGCTCGATCGTGACCTTGCACGCGCCTTCGGCGGAGACCGACCGGATCCGATCGATCCCCTCGATCCCCGCGATCGCCTCTTCGATCCGGACACAGACCCCCGTCTCGACCTCTTCCGGGGCGGCGCCGAGGTACTCGACGGAGACTTCGACGATGTCGACGTCCATGTCGGGCATCGTCTTCTGCTGCACGTTCGGCAGGGCGACGAGACCACCGATCACGATCAGACCCATCAGGAGGTTCGCCGCGACCGGGTTGTCGACGAACCAGGCGATCGGCCCCGTCACCCGTCTCGCTCCGCGAGGGAGGACGGATCCTCGGGCTCATCCGAATCGACCGGTCGCACGCGCATTCCGTCGACCGCGCCCCTGAGTGGAGACGTCACGACGCGAGCCGCCCGATCCAGCCCGCCGCCGAGAACGACCTCCTCCCGACGGTCGCGAAGCACTTCCACGCGGCGAAACCGGACCCGGTCGTCTTCGTCGACGACGTAGACGACGTCCCCATCGTGCAGCGCCGTCGTCGGAAGCACGACGGCTTCGGGAATCTCGCGACCCTCGATTCGCGCTTCGACGAAGAGCCCCACCGGAAGGGGCATGTCGGGCCCCGAGGGCGACCGACCGTAGGGGTCGTCGACGCGGGCGACGACGGTCACGGTCCGGCTGCGCGCGTCGATCTCCGCCGAGGTCCGGACGATGCGCCCCGTCCATTCGCTCGGAACACCGGCGAACTCCGCGCGCAGCGTCACTCGCGGTCCGTCCACGTACTCGCTTCCGCCCGTGTCGCGAAAAGGATGCGGGAGCTCGAGGAAGGCGAGCTCGCGGTCCGAGAGGGGCAGTGGCACCTCGAGGTAGGCGATCGAGTAGAGGTGCGCGATCTCGTCCCCGCGACGAACGAACTGACCGACGTCGACGCCCTTCGTTCGCGTGCGGCCGGCATAGGGAGCGACGAGCTGCGTACGCTCGAGATCGTGCTCGGCGCGCGACACGCGGACCGTCGCTCCGCGTAGCTCGGCGTCCGCCGCGCGATGGGCGTCCCGCGCTTCGTCCGCTCGCGCGACACTCGCGGCCGACTGGCTCATCAAGCGCTGCTGGCGCTCGTGCTCGCGCCGGGCGACCGACAAGGCGCTCTCCGCCCGGTCCCGGGAAGCGCGCGCGGCCTCGAGCTCGTGGCGGTAGTCGGTGTCGTCCAGTCTCGCGAGCACGTCGCCCGCCTCGAAGTATCCGCCGGGTGAGAGCTTCGGCGAGACCCAGACCACCTCGCCGTCCACCTGAGCACGGAGCTCGCTCTCGACGGGCGGCTCGACCGTACCGTTCGCCAGGACCTCGAGACGCAGCGGACCGGGTTCGACCGTCGTCGTCCGGACGATCGGCACGTCCACCGACGGCTCGACACGATCCACCTCGGCGCGCGTCGCCATCAGCAGGGCGAATCCCAGGATGCCCAGGGTCAGGATGGCGGCGGGAATCAGCAGGCGGCGTCGCATCGGGCGCTCCAGGATCGCGAGTCGATTCCGAACGTAAGCCGCGGCGTTGCGGCGCGCAAAGGCGCATCGGCCTCCCGATCGCGCGTGCCGTCATGCACTCCGTGTCGCTCCTGGCGACTCGTTCGACCGATTCGCGGCTGACGCCGGTGCCCGAACGAGGCATCGTCCTGGCGTGACCCGAGGCGGCCAACCGACAAGGAACGAATGGAGAAGCTCGCCTACGTATTGAAGAAGGACCCCGACCAGCGTGGCGACTGCTTCGCGGACGCCCTGCTCGGCTCGGTCGGGCCCGTGCTCGTGCGGAACGAGCGCGTGCGCGGGCTGACGATCGAGATTCCGGATCTCGCGGACGACCGTCGCGTCACGCCCGAGCATCTCACGGGACGGGGGCGCGAGATCGGCGGGGTCGTATTCGCGTGGCTCGGCAGCGTCGACGATCGGCACGTGATCGAGGAGACGCTCGCGACGATCGAAGCGGAGATCGCCGGGTATCTGGTGACCGAGTCGATGGTCCAACCCTACGCGGCGCGCGATTGGCCGGACGGCGAGAGGAGCCCGGGCGTCACCCAGTTCGTGACGTTTCCGCAGCCCGACGCGCTCTCCGACGAAGCCTTCTTCGCGCGTTGGCACGACCGGATCACGCCGATGTCGTTCGAGCTCCATCCGACCCGCACGCGATACGTCCGGAACGTCGTCGTACGGCGGCTCACCCCGGACGCACCGCCCTGGCGAGGCATCGTCTCGGAGCGTTGGGGGAGCCTCGACGAGTGGCTCGACCCGGAGCAGCTCTATTCCTCGCCCGCGCTGTTCAGCGAGATGCAGGCCGTCGGATTCGCCGAGCCCGAGGCGGTGAGCCTCAGCCTGATGAGCGAGTGGATCCTGAAGAGCGGGGGTCGCCTCGACTGAGTCGCCCGGGAGCCGAATCGGGGCGGCCTCAGGTGGAGAGAGGCAGCGACGCGCTCGCGGCGATCGTCGCGACGCGACCGCCCACCCAGACGTGGCCGTCCGCATCGCGGGAGCAATGGACACGGCCGTCCGCTCCGACGCGACGTCCCTGCGCAGCGACATAGGCGCCTTCCGCCCGTCCGCTGGCGAAAAGGTGCACGGCGACACCTGCATTGAAGCTGCCCGTCACGGGGTCTTCGACGAGCTGTCCGCGCTGATTCGCGAAGAAGGCGCGGATCTCCCAGTCGACCGCCTCCCCGGCCGGATGGGGCCCCGCCAATCCGACGTCGGTACCGGAAGGTGCATTCGCCACCGGCTCGGCGGTCAACACGTCGTCCGCGGAACGCAGTCGCAGCAGCTTCCATTCCGGCCCGTTGGCGACGTGAACCGCCTCCACCACGGCCTCGCGTTCGACGCCGACGACGCGCAGCGCCTCGACGAGTTCCGCTTCTTCGAGCGGTCCCGTCCGCACCAGCTCCGGCGCACGGAACGACAGGCGCTCGTCCTGCGGCCGGATCTCGACCCGCCCGATCCCGCATTCCTGGACGATCCGACCGCCGTCCTTCGGCCGCCCACCCGCCTGAAGCCAGGCGTGGCAGCTTCCCAGCGTCGGATGCCCGGCGAAGGGCAATTCGCCCGCCGGGTAGAAGATTCGCACGCGATAGTCCGCGGC
The DNA here is from genome assembly GCA_024742285.1 of bacterium. Taxonomy (NCBI): domain Bacteria; species bacterium. Next base: position 202,751 of record JANSYR010000008.1, read on the forward strand.
CGCGTCCGTGGGCTCGAGCAGGAAGGTCGTCTCGGAGAAGCCGAGCCACTGGGTGAGCTCCAACATCTGGGCGTCGCTCAGCCCCTCGCCACCGCGCACGACGCCGAGCGGATTGCCCTTCAGTGGACTGCAGCCGAACACGTCGACCAGATCGAGCTTCATGGTTTCCTTCCGCTGATCCGAAGCGCGGCCAATCGTACCTCCGCGTAGGGACCACGGCGACTTCGAGCGCGGGCCTCGTCGCGACTTCGCGTCTGCCGGTCTTCTCGACTAGCCTCAGCGGTCGCCCACGCGCGAACGAGGACGCAAGACATGTCCAGCCACACCGATCTGATCGTCGAGTTCTGCACAGCCTGGTCGCGCCTCGATCCCAGCGAGCTCGCCGGCTACTTCACCGAGGACGGCATCTACCACAACATGCCCGCCGGCCCGATCCAGGGGCGGGCCGAGGTCGAACGATTCATTCGCGGCTTCACGGCTTCGTGGACGAAGACCACCTGGGACGTGCTGAACGTCATGGAGAAGGGCAATGTCGTGATCGCAGAGCGACTCGACCGGACCGAGGCCGGCGACAAGAAGGTCGATCTCCCGTGCACCGGCGTCTTCGAGATCCGCGACGGGAAGATCGCCGTCTGGCGCGACTACTTCGACATGGGGACCTACGCGCGCGGGATGGGGTGAGGCGCGGCGACGCTCAGACCGCCGTCAGTCCGTAGACCCGCATCGCGGTCCCGCGGAAGAGCGCTTCCTTCTCCTCGTCGCCGTAGCGACTCGCGATCTTCTTGAACGCGTTCCACAGCACCGGATAGGAGATCGAGAGCCGGTCGACCGGGAAGTTGCTCTCGAACATGCAGCGGTCCGGCCCGAAGACGTCGATCGCCGTGTGGTAGTAGCGCTCCTGCGCCGCGACCAGCTCGTCCGACGTCGGGGGCCGCTCGCCCCGCTCGAAGCCGAAGCCCGACCACGGCATCGCCATCCCGCCGAGCTTCATGTGGACATTGCTGCAGTCGCGCAGCGTCTCGAGGCCGCTCTTCCAGACCTCGAACACTTCGTCTCTCCGCCCCTTGTACGGACCCGTACCGAGAGGCGTGCCGAGGTGGTCGAGCACCATCGTGGTCTCGGGGAAGGCCCGCGCGAGATCCGCATAGAAATGGTTCTGCGTGTGGTAGTGGTAGCCGTCGAAGGAGAGGCCGAGCGGCGCGAGCTGGGCGAATCCCTCGCGGAACGCAGCGTCGCCGTAGAGGTTCGGCCCGGTGGCCCGCTCCGCGGTGTGGATGTCCTCGGACGCGTCGTAGATCGCGGCGTCGCGGATCCCCCGGAAGAGCGGCGAGGCTTCCTTGTGCGCCTCGAGCACCTCCCGGACCTTCTCGCCGAGGCAGAGGTTCGCCGTCCCCACGATGGCCCCGATGCGTGCTCTGCCGGCGGGCGCCCTCGCCGTCTCGGCGGCGATCCCGGCGACCCACTCCGTCTCGCCCACGACGGCGAGGTCCTCCGACGTGCCCGGTCGATAGTGCTCCATGCACTCGATGAAGACCGTCTGCTCCACGTTGTGGCCGCGCGTATCGGACCAGAGCGCCTCGAGGTCGTAGCTCGGGAACATCTCCATCGTGTCGAAGAAGTGATGATGCGGATCGACGATGGGCCGATCGGGCTCGAGCACTTCCTCGGATACGGAAGCGAGCCATTCCTCACGAAAGACGATCTTCTCCATCCTTCAATCCTCCTGGGCCCGACGTCGAGACGTCAGGCCGTGGTGATAGAGCCTACACCCGGTCGAGAAAGACACGAAGACATCGGTCGTGCCACGGCGCGCGCTCCCCTCGCGCGTGGAAGCCGACGTGGCCACCGCCGCGTGGCAGGAGTGCCTCCAGCCGGGGTGATCCGGACCACGCGTACTCCGTATACATCGTCGACGGGATCCAGGGGTCGTCGAGCGCGTGCATGAGGAGCGTTGGAACCCGGATCTCGCCGAGGAACTGCCTCGCGTGGTTCCTCGCGTAGTAATCCCTCGCGTCGGCGAAGCCGTTGCGCGGAGCGACGACGTGTTCATCGAAATCGAGGATGGTCCGGACACGCTCGAGGGTCTCCGCCTCGGCCGGGTCGAGGCCACCGGGCGTCGATCGCATCTCCTGCTTCATCCCCCCGAGCAGATGCGCGTGGTAGACGCGATTGCGCGCGTCCAGGAATCGAAGCGAGGCGGCCTCCAGGTCGATCGGCGCCGAAACGGACACGGCGCCCCGGACGCCGCCGAACTCAGCCGCGAATTTCAGCACCATGTTGCCGCCGAGGGAGTAGCCCACGACGACCACACCGTTTCGGGTGAGTTCCGTCGGAAGCGCCGCGACGGCATCGTGCAGATCCCGGCTGCGTCCGGCGTGATACTGCGCCTGGCAATGGACGCGACTCTCGCCGGCGCCGCGAAGATTCAGCTGCAGAACGGGGTAGCCGAACTCGAGGAGGTCGGCGGTCGTCGTCTGGATGTACGCGCTGTCGGAGGTTCCGCCGAGCCCGTGCACGAGAACGACGAGGGGGGCGTCGCTTCGATGAGCGGGACGCGGCTCCGCCGCCAGGTGGTGGGCGACGAGTCGGTCTCCGCTCTCGTCGCACATAGGGAGCTCGAGCGTCGTCCGCTCGGCCTCGGGGGTCACGACGAGCGCGGGGCCGCGGAGGACGTTTCGAAGCGTCTGGAGGTCCGGCCCCCGCCACGGAAACCGGGGCTCGAAATCGGGATAGGTGGAGGAAGGCATGGCTTCGGGCTCGACCTCAGCCTACCACGGAGAGGCGCGCTCGAACCGGGGCCGAAGCCCCGGCGAGTTGGCCGATACCGTCGCGTCCGGCGCGTCACCGATCGAAGCAGTCCCGCCAGCCCGTGACTTTGCGGAATGATCGGCTTCGAAGATCGTCCGCGCCGGCAGCGCGATGCGACCGGCGGCCGTCTCGACGTGGGTCATGCGCTCGACACAGTCCCGCGTCCCGTCAGGCCCGCTCGCGGGCCCGACCGACCGTGCAGCGCCCTCCCCGCTCCGGCCAGAGGACCTGGACCCGACCGGGATCGACGCCCTTCCGTTCCAGGTAGCGGCGAAGCTCGGCCCGGATCTCGGCTTCGCTTCGGGTCTCCCGGATCTGGACGTCGAAGAGCGTCCAGTCGATCGGAAAGGCTCCGCCGACGAAGTTGACGGTCGGCTTCCCCGCCTGCTGGGCGACGCGCAGCGCCTGCAGGTTGTCGCCGTGGTTGCCGGTCAGATGGAAGGCGTCGGCAGCGGGGTCGATCCGCGCGACGAGCGCGTCGACCTCACACTGCCACCGGGCCTTGTCGAATCCCGGCATCACCCGCGCCTGTTCGACCAGACAGAGCACGCCGATCGCGACGAGACCGGCCGTACGACGTGCCGATCTCCGATCACGGCCGAGCGTCGACGCCGATTCGTCCACTCGGCCCGAGACGAAACGGGCGACGGCGAACGCGGCGGGGATCGTCAGGAACAGACCGAGGCGACTGACCGCGCGGACCGCGCCGAGTCCCGGGATCGTGTAGTACCAGAGACGCCAGAGTCGGATCTCGAAGGGGAACATCGTCAAGGCCACGACCAGCACGACGACGACGAGCGCGACGAAGCGCGTCGTCGGCGCGTCGCGGGCGCGCCAAGCGACGAAGGCGACGACGCTCGTCGTGACGATTCCCAGGCCGATCGCCTGCTCGTGGGGCTCCGGGATCCAGGCGAAGGGCGGGAGCGAGGCCGTCCAGCCGTAGAAGACGCTCTCGGGGCCCATCGAGAAATAGGAGGCGAGTCGCGGGAGCCGAAGCTCGCCCGCACCGACGCCGACGCGCTGGCTGATCGCCCGTGCTTCGAGGTACCGGATCGCAAGGGGGGCCAGCGCCAGGGCCGAGGTGGCGAGTCCGACGCCGAGGGGCACGCGGTTCCGGCGTAGTCGATCCAGCAGGTCCGGGCGGGTCGCCGATCGCGCGAGTCCGATCGCGAGCGCCACGCCGGAAACGAGCACCACGAAGTAGCCGAGATAGAAGCTCCCCCAGAGCTGCAGGCAGAGACAGGCGAGAAAGACGGCGATCGCGGTCGGCTCCGCCCTCGACGATCCGGCCCGGTCCGCCGTCTCGGGCGTCGTCTCGCAGAAGGTCAGCGCGGCCCCCAGTGCGCCGAGCACGAAGACCTGCGGGAGCAGCTGCGGATGACCGAGATGGGCCATCAGCGCGCTCGAGAACGCGAAGACCCCGGCCCCCAGACCCGCGCCCAGCGGCGTCGACGCGCCGAAGCGACGCAGCAGGACGAACATCGCCGCGTAGTTGGCGATCGCGACCGACAGGTAGAAGAGCTGGAGTGCCGTCTCCGGGTCGGCGCCCAACGCGCGCCAGGTCGAATAGAAGGGGGCGAAGGAGATCATCACGTCGCCGTGGGCGAGCGCGCCCGCGCGCGGAAACCCGATCGGGGGCGACCAGAACGCCGGCGCCGACGCGCCTCCGGAGAGCCAGAGCCAGCCGTGCTCGAGGAGCGTCAGGAAGTGGATCGTGTCGCCGCGATCCCCCGGCACGATCGCGAACCCGGACACGAACACGGGATGGAAGGCGAGCAGCACGCCCAGGACGGCGCAGCCGACGAAGGGAAGGATCGTTCGTCCGCGCAGAACCTTCTCCTCGCATGGGGCCGCGCCCGGTCGGACGGGGGGTTACGCGCTCGCGGCTCCAGTCCACGCCTTCGCGATGACCGGCCGCGCCGTACGGGCCAGGATACGCTCCGCCGAAGCGACTCGAAAGGCAGCGGGAATCGGCCCGGGTTCGCCGAGGGCCGACGTACGCCTTCGTTCGCGCGGACCGCCTCGACCGCCTCGACCGCGTCGGGGCGCGCGCAGGCGCGCCCGAGGAAGGACCGAGCCGTGCATTGCGCTCCACGGGGGATAAGCTGCCTTCGACACCCGAGATCGAGAGGGGAGCACGATGCCCGCAAGAACACGTCGAGGCCGACGAGACGTCGAGAAGATCGTCTCCCGCAAGGCCTTCGCGAACAAGCTGCGCCGCCTGGCCGATGCGCTCGAGAACGGGGATCGCTATCGCCTCCAGATCGCCGGCGAGCGCATCTCGGTCCCGCCCGACGCCGAGATCACGCTCGAGCACGAGCGCGGTCGCGAAGAGGAGGAGATCGAGTTCCAGCTCCGCTGGAAGCTCGACTGAAATGGCGGCGGGAGGTCGGCGATGACCCGGGTCGCCCTGGTGCAGGGGGCGAGCCGCGGGCTCGGGCTCGCCTTCGTGCGAGCCCTGCTCGAACGGCCCGACGTCGATCGCGTCGTGGCGACGTCCCGCGCGCCAGATCGGAGCGAGGCGCTCGCCACGCTCGGCGAAACACACGGCGCCGCGCTCGATCTCTTGGCGCTCGACGTACGCGACGAAGCCTCGATCGCGCTCGCGGCCTCGACGCTCACGGATCGGGGGATCGAGCGCCTCCACACCCTCGTCAACTGCGCCGGGGTCCTCCACGAAGGCGCCGCACTCGGCCCGGAGAAGCGCCTCGAAGCAATCGATCCCGATCGGTTGAGGACCGTCTTCGAGGTGAACGCCTTCGGCCCGATCCTGGTGGCCAAGCATCTCCTGCCGAAGCTCCGGCACGACGAGCGGGCGGTGATCGCGAACCTCTCCGCCCGCGTCGGCAGCATCGAGGACAACCGCCTCGGCGGCTGGTACGCCTACCGCGCGTCCAAGAGCGCGCAGAACATGTTCACCCGCACCCTCGCGATCGAGCTGCGTCGCCGCGCCACGAACGTCATCTGTCTCGCCCTCCATCCGGGCACCGTCGACACCGACCTCTCCCGGCCCTTCCAGGGCGGCGTGCCCCCCGAGAAGCGCTTCGCCCCCGAGCGGGCCGCCGCGCAGCTCCTCGCCGTGATGGACGGCGCGACCCCGGAGGACTCCGGCGGATTCTTCGCCTGGGACGGCGCGCCCATTCCCTTCTAGCCCGGCGGGACCGCGCGAAGGGATCGGATCTCGGTGCGAAGGACGCACGCCGGGGCGGGAAGGTGGATCGTATACTCGGGGCATGGCGCTTCCCGAGATCGGCCTGAGCCCCGCCGCGAAGAAGTGGTTCGAGACCCACTTCGAGGCGCCGACCCCCGTCCAGCAGGAGGGTTGGCCTCGAATCGCCGCCGGCGAACACGCGCTCCTGATCGCGCCCACCGGGAGCGGCAAGACCCTCGCCGCCTTCTTCTACACGCTCGACCGCCTCGCGCAGCGCCCGCCCGACGAAGAGGAGACCCCCGGCGTCCGGGTGCTCTACGTCTCGCCGCTCAAGGCACTCGTCTACGACATCGAGCGCAACCTCCGCGCGCCCCTCGCCGGCATCGCGCGAACGGCCGAAGCGCTCGGCCTGCCCTTCCGCGCGCCCCGCGTCGCGATCCGGACCGGCGACACGTCCCAGAAGGAGCGCCGGGTCCAGCTCCGCGATCCCTCCGAGATCCTCGTGACCACGCCGGAGTCGCTCTATCTGCTGCTCTCGTCGAAAGCGCGAGAGGCGCTGCGTACGGTCGACACGGTGATCGTCGACGAGATCCACGCCCTCGCGCCGACCAAGCGGGGTGCCCATCTCGCGCTCTCCCTCGAACGACTCGCGGCGGGGGTGACCGGCGACGACCCGACGCGAATCGGTCTCTCCGCGACGGCGCGCCCCCTCGAGGAGATCGCGCGCTTCCTCGGCGGGGATCGACCGGTCTCGATCGTCGACACGAGCCGACCGCCGAGGCTCGACCTCCGGATCTCGGTGCCCGTTCCCGACATGACGCGCCCCGACCAGGTCCCTGTTCCGACGGCGCCGGGTCCGAGCCTCGCGGAAGACGCACCCGATCCCGAGGACCTCGACCGGGAAGAGCACGCCGACGCACCGGAGGGCGACGAAGACTGGACCGACGACGAGATCGCGGAAGAAGAAGGCGTCGCTCCGCCGCGACGCGAGAGCGGCTCGATCCTGGCGGCACTCCGCGAGCGCGACACGCCGCCTCCGGTCACGAGTCTCTGGCCCACGCTCTACCCTCGCCTGCTCGAGGCGATCCGCGCCCACCGCAGCTCGATCGTCTTCGTGAACAGTCGCGGACTCTGCGAGAAGCTCGCCCAACGTCTGAACGAGCTCGCGGAAGAAGAGCTCGTCCGCGCCCATCACGGGAGCATCGCCCACGACCAGCGCCTGCAGATCGAGGAGTCGCTCAAAGCGGGCACGCTCCGCGCGATCGTCGCCACCAGCTCCCTCGAGCTGGGCATCGACATGGGCGCGGTCGACCTCGTGCTGCTCGTCGAGTCGCCCGGGTCCGTCTCCCGCGGACTCCAACGCATCGGACGCGCCGGGCATTCCGTGGGCGAGACCAGTCAGGGCCTGCTCTTCCCGAAGCACCGCGGCGACCTGCTCGAAGCCACCGTCGTCGCCGAAGGGATGCGGCGGGGCGAGGTCGAACCGATTCGCGTCCCGCGCAATCCCCTCGACGTGCTCGCCCAACAGATCGTCGCGATCGCGTCCCAGGAAGCGATCGACGTCGAGTCGCTCTACGCGTTGATCCAGCGCGCGGCCAACTACCGCGAGCTCTCGCGCGAGATCCTCGGCGGCGTGCTCGACATGCTGGCCGGGCGCTATCCCTCCACCGACTTCGCCGAGCTGAAGCCGCGCCTGGTCTGGGATCGCGAGCGCGACACCCTCGAAGGTCGACGCGGCGCCGGGCGACTCGCGATCCTTTCGGGTGGCACGATCCCGGATCGCGGGCTCTACGCCGTCTACATGGGAACGGGCGGACCGCGCATCGGCGAGCTCGACGAGGAGATGGTCCACGAGACGCGACCGGGCGAGACAATCACGCTGGGGGCCTCGACCTGGCGCGTCACCGAAATCACCCGCGACCGCGTGATCGTGGTGCCCGCCCCGGGCGAGCCGGGCAAGCTGCCCTTCTGGCGGGGCGAGGGCCCGGGGCGACCGCTGGAGCTCGGACGGCGACTCGGCGAGTTCACCCGCGAGCTCGGCACGCGGTTGCAGGCCCCCCCAACCCTCTCGGAGGGACGGGCCGACGCCGACGCCTGGCTGCAAGCCGAGCACGGCCTCGACGAGTGGGCCGCGCGAAACCTCCTCGACTACGTGATCGAGCAGCAGGAGTCGACCGGCGGCCTCCCCTCCGACCGCTCGATCACCGTCGAACGATTCCGCGACGAGCTCGGGGATTGGCGCGTGTGCATCCTCTCCCCCTTCGGTGCCCGGCTCCACGCCCCCTGGGCCCTCGCCATCGAGGCCCGGCTTGGAGAAGAGGCGGGCTTCGAGGTCCAGGCGCTCTGGAGCGACGACGGGATCGTCCTCCGCTTCGCCGACGCGGAAAAGACGCCGTCCCTCGACTGGCTGCTGCCCGATCCGGAGACCGTCGAGGAGAGCGTCGTCGAGCAGCTCGCGCGGTCTTCGCTCTTCGCGGCGCAGTTCCGGGAGAACGCGGCGCGCGCGCTGCTCCTCCCGCGACGCCGCCCGGGTGCGCGGACGCCCCTCTGGACCCAGCGCCTGCGCGCCCAGAACCTGCTGGCGGTCGCTCAGGCCTTTCCTTCGTTCCCGATCATGCTCGAGACCTATCGCGCATGCCTGCAGGACGTGTTCGACCTGCCCGGACTCCGCGAGATCCTCCAGGGCCTGCGCTCACGAACGATCCGGGTCGACGACGTCGAGACACGCACCGCGTCGCCCTTCGCGCGTTCCCTCGTCTTCGCCTACACCGCGACCTACCTCTACCAGGGCGACGTCCCCGTCGCCGAACGGCGCGCGCAGGCGCTCTCGCTCGATCGACACATGCTGCGCGAGCTGCTCGGGGAGGAGGAGCTCCGGGATCTCCTCGACGAAGGGGTGATCGACGCGCTCGTCGCGACGCTGCAGGGGCGGACCGAGGCGATGCAGGCGCGGCATCCCGACGGGGTCGAGGACCTTCTGCGCCGGCTCGGTGATCTCACGTCGGAAGAAGTCGCGGCGCGAAGTGCGGAGCCCGCATCGGCGGCGGCCTGGCTCGAGGAGCTCGCGGCGGGGCGGCGGGCGGTCGCCATGACCATCGGCGACGAGACGCGGTGGATCGCCGCCGAAGACGCGGCGCTCTACCGCGATGCGCTCGGCTCCGTGCCGCCTCCGGGTCTGCCGGCGGCCTTCCTCGAACCGGTCGAGCATCCCTTCGAACAGCTGGTCCTGCGTTGGGCGCGCCACCACGGCCCCTTCGTGACCGCGACCCTCGCCGAGCGCTACGCCCTCCTTCCCACCCAGCTCGAGCCCGTCCTGGCCGGGCTCGAGAAGGACGGGCGGCTGCTGTCCGGCGAGTTCCATCCGCGCGGACTGCAGCGGGAGTGGTGTGATCCCGAGGTCCTGCGGCGGCTGCGTCGCCATACCCTCGCCAAGCTGCGCGACGAAGTGACGCCGGTCGAGGGGCCGGCGCTCGGTCGCTTCCTCGTCGAATGGCACGGACTCGACCGGCCGCGTCGCGGCGAGTCCCGACTCGACGAAGTGCTCGATCAGCTGGAAGGCCTCCCCGTCTCCTTCGCGGAGCTCGAGGGGGCGATCCTCCCGGCACGCGTCGCCAACTACGACCCGCGCATGCTCGACGAGCTCGGCGCCCTCGGCCAGTGGGTCTGGGTCGGTCGTGGTTCGCTCGGCGATCGCGACGGCCGGGTCGCGTTCTATCGGCGCGAGCGCGTCGGCCTCCTCTTCTCGGAACCCGAGCTGCCGGACGAGGCGAGCGAGCTCCACCATCGATTGCTCGAGCTGCTCGGGGAACGCGGGGCGACCTTCTTCACCGAGCTCTTCCAGGCGAGCGGCGAGCGCGAGCAGAAGCCGCTCTTCGACACGCTCTGGGACCTCGTCTGGTGGGGGCACGTCACCAACGACACCTTCGCGCCCCTGCGCGCGCTCGGCCGCAAGAGCGCGCCGCGTCGCCGCCCGGGTCGCCGCGCTCCGCCGTCGGCTTCGGCCGGACGCTGGAGCCGCGTCTCGACGCTGATCGCGAAGGAGCTGGACGACACCACGCGCGCCCACGCCCGCGCGAGCGCGCTCCTCGACCGGTACGGCGTGCTGAGCCGCGATGCGCTCGCGATCGAGGACCTGCCGCAGGGCTGGAGCGGTCTCTACCCCGTCCTGAAGGCGATGGAGGAGTCGGGCCGAATCCGGCGCGGCCACTTCGTCGACGGATTCTCGGGCGCGCAGTTCGCCTACGTCGCCTGCGTCGATCGACTCAGGGCCGTCCGGGAAGAGACTCAGGACCGTCATGCCATCACGCTCGCGGCGACCGATCCAGCGAACCCCTACGGTGCGCTGCTTCCGTGGCCCGAGCCGACCAGCGACGCGGCGCGGCCGCGACGGGCGGCGGGCGCGCGCGTCGTCCTCGTGGACGGCGAGCCGGTGCTGTACACGGATCGGAACGCGCGCCGCGTCTGGACCTTTCCGACCGCCGAGCCCGCTCGTCGCGCCGACGGCCTCACCCGCGCGGCGCGGGCGCTTGGCCGCGGCGGGCGATCGTTTCCCCGCGGCGGGCTCCGGATCGAGCAGATCGACGGCGAGTCCGCCCACGAAGCCGAGGGCGCGACGGCCTTCGTCCAGGCGGGCTATCGACGGAGCTACAAGGGCCTCGAGCTCGAGCGGGCCTTCGAGGGGCCGGGCGACGCAAGGGGCGAAGACGAGTGAAACCTGCGGCCGACGACGACCACGGAGAAACGGGTGCCCGAGGGCGATACCGTCCATAAGATCGCCGCGCGGTTCCGCAGCACGATCGAAGGCCGTCGCCTCGAATCGCTCTGGCTCTCGGATCGCGGCCCGGTCGAGGACCTCGAGGGCGCCCGGCTGGCGGACGTGTCTGCCGTCGGCAAACACCTGGTGATCGCGCTCGGCTCGCGCGATGACGTCCCCCACGAGACCGTGGCGAGCTGGTACCTCCACGTCCATCTGGGCATGTGGGGCCGTTGGCATCGCTACGCGCCCGGGGACCGCTGGTCGCGGGCGCCTTCCGACGCGCGGATCCGGCTGGGCGTCGACGGCGCCGAGTGGGTCTGCTTCCGCGCCGCCCGTGCGGAGCTGCTCCGCCGGGTCGATCTCGAGACCCATCCCTCGATCACGCATCTCGGGCCCGACCTGCTCGACCACCGTTTCGATCTGGCACGGATCATCGCGCGCGCGGAGGCCGCGGAGAACGAGACGGTCTCCGATCTCCTGCTCGACCAACGCGTCGCCTGCGGGATCGGCAACGTCTACCGCAACGAGACCCTCTTCCTCGAGAGTCTCTCTCCGGCGACGCCGGTCACGGCGTTGGATCGCGAGACGCTCCGTCGACTCTATCGCCGGGCGAGGACGCTCATGCGCGCGAATCTCGGCGGCTGGCGGCGAACCACGACGCGCGCCGTTTCGAAGGCGGCGCCGCTTCGGCTCGGCGAGCCGCGGGCCTGGGTCTACGACCGGGCGGAGCGCCCTTGTCTTCGCTGTCGCACGCCGATCCGCTCGGCGCGACTCGGCGACCAGGCGCGCGCGACCTACTGGTGCCCGCGCTGCCAGGACGGGCGATTCCGACTACCGTGACGAGCGCGGGCGGCACGAGAGAAGTGCCTTCCCCATTCGGCGACGGCGCTTCGACGAGGACGATGCATGATCGATTTCTACGGCTACATCACGACCATGACCTGGCGGGCGGGGATCGCGCTCGAGGAGCTCGGCCTCGACTACCGCTACGTCTCGATCAACCTCGGAACGGGAGAGCAACGCGGCCCCGAGCACACGGCTCGGAACCCGATGCAGAAGGTGCCCGTGATCGTCGACGACGATCCGCCTGGCGGCGGCGAACCGGTCTCGGTCTTCGAGTCGGGAGCGATCCTGATGTACCTCGCCGAGAAGACCGGGCGACTCGTCCCGACCGATCCCAGCGATCGCGTGGAGTTCTGGACCTGGTTCTTCTGGGTCATGAACAGCTACGGCCCTGCGCTCAGCTGGCCGGGCGCGATGTTCCACACGGATCCGAAGTACCGGATCCTGAACGAGAAAGAGTATTGCGAAGAGACCTACCAGTTCTTCACGAACTCGAGCATCGAAGCCCACCGCAAGCTCGACCGACGTCTCGAGGGACGCGACTTCATCTGCGACGACTTCTCGATCACGGACATCGCGGCGATCGGCTCGACCGTGCCTCTCCTGCTCCATGGCGTCGACGACGTCGAGTCGCTGCCGAACCTGGCGCGCTGGTACCGGCGGATGCGGGCGCGACCGGCGGTCCAGCGCGGTCTCGCGCTCGGCGAAGAAGCGCGCTCGAACCTGCCCGACTACTACGCGGCGGCGCTCTTCGACGATGGCTGGCAGGGTCGGCGCTAGGCGCTCCGCGCTCGCGACCGGCTCTCTCCTCGGCGACGCGACCCTGCTCGCGCTTCCCCGATCGAGCCGATCACGCCAGCGCGTCGGCTGTCTCCAGCGCCGCCGCGCGGACCTCGTCCGCGAACGCCGAATCCGGCAACGTCCGAGCGAGCACCATCCCCCCGACGCAGAGCGCTGCCAGTGCCCGGGCGCGCTGTCGTCGCGCCGCCGGTCGGACCTTCTTTGCCCGCAGGCTCTGCTCGAAGAGGCCGACCATCGCCTTCAACAGGACCTCGTAGGAGGCTCGCACCTCGGGACCCGCCCGCGCGACGTCGGAGGGAAGCGCGATCATCGGACACTGACCGTCGAGATCGCCGAGATGCTCCGACGAGAGGTAGCTCGCGATCATCCGTCGAGACTCTTCGGGTCCGGGATCTCCGGCATCCACCCCCGCCTCGTCGCGCCATTGCCTGCCGCGACCGGCGAGGAAGCTGATCACGGCCTCTCCGTAGAGATGCTCCTTGCTTCGGAAGTGGTTGTAGAAACCGCCCCGCGTGAGCCCCGCCGACTCCATCACCTGGTCGATCGTGACGCTCTCGAAACCGTGTCGATTGAAGAGCACGCGCGCCGCCTCGACGATCCGGTCCCGGGTCTGCTTCTTGTGTCCCTTGCTGTAGGGCATGCCCTTCTCCCTGCGTTCGCCGTTCGGTGTACCCGAGATTCATTATATGTTCTTTAACATATATAGATCCGACCCATACTTTCGAGGAACCCGCCCTCAGGAGACCTCGTCATGACCGTCCTCGAAGAATCGCTCAGCCTCTCCCCCTACGAGCCTGCGGTCCTCGCCTTCGCGGTGCTGTGCATGGCCGTCATGGTCCAGGCCTTCCTGACGGCGCCGCTCGGATTCCTGAAGGAGGAGCAGGCGCCCGGCATGCCGCTTCGAGGCGACCACGACATGTTCAGCTTTCGCGTCCTGCGGACGTACGCGAATTCGGTCGAGAACCTGCCCGCGTTCGGGTTCTCGCTCCTCCTCGCGATCCTCGTCGGCGTGTCCGCGGCGGCGGTGAATTGGCTGGCGGCCATCCATGTCGCTTCCCGGCTCGCCTTCTGGGCGGTCTACTACAGCGGGGTCGGGAAGGTGGCAGGCGGTCCGCGCACGATCACCTACGTCGCGGGGGCGCTCTCCAACCTCGTGCTGACCGGGATGGTGCTCTACACCCTGGTCAGCTGACGAACCGGAGGCCGCGCATGCCGGGTTTCGCCACCACGAAGAGGACGAGGACGAATCGAATGGACAAGCGAACGATGATGGGCTCCTTCGAGTGCAAGGAAGGCCAGGCCGCGGCGATGGAATCGGTGCTGCGCGAAATGGTGGAGGCCGCGCGAGACGAGCCCGGATGCGAGATCTACTCCTACCACCGGGGAGAAGGCGACACCTTCTGGTTCTTCGCGCTCATGAGCGACGAGGATGCGATGCAGGTCCACGGACAGAGCGAGGCCATGAAGGCGGCGATGGCGGCCTTCATGCCTCTGGTCGCCGGTCCGCCCCGCATGTCGGGGAGCGTGCCGATCGCGGCGATCGGGCTCGACCTCTGACCCGAGCGGCGGAGCGCGGGAGCCCCTCAGCATCCCGTCTTCCGCACTCCGAGCCGTGACAGCGAAGCCGTGCACCCGTCGACGCCAGCGCGGTCGCGGCCCCCGGATCGACTCCGCCAACCGGTCGGCGAACGCCCGAATCCACCGCGGCTGTCCGCTCAGCCCTGGGCGTCGACGGCCTCGCTCGGCTCCGGCCCGATCACCCGCCGCGCCACCGGTGCGATCGTGAGCCCCTGGACCACGATCGAGAAGGCGACGACGGAGATCGCCATCAACAGGAGAGCGTCGTCGTGCCCGGAGTCGGGGATCGTGAGAGCGAGCGCGATCGGGATGCCGCCGCGCAACCCGCCCCAACTGAGAAGCGCGACCATCCCGGGCCGGACGCGCTCGCCCAGGACCGGGAGGACCAGGAGCAGCGACCACACGACGACGAAGCGGACGCCGACGACCGCGGCGACGGTCGCGAGGGTGAACGCGATGATCGTCCCCCAGCCGCCGTTCGGTTCGAGGTGTCCGAGCTCCGTGACCGTGAAACCGACCAGCAGGAACAGGATCGTGTTCAGCAGCGAGTCGTTGATCCGCCAGAAGGTTCGGAATCGAGCCGTCGCACGGCGGTGAGTGTCGCGGTCGTTCACGTGGGCCGTGATGAAGAGGCCGAAGACGACCACCGCGATCGGGCCGCTCATGTGGAACTGCGCGGCCGTCCGCGTGATCGCGAAGATCGAAGCGAAGGAGATGAGGACGAGCAGACCCTCGTCGTCGACCGAGAGGGACATCTTCTGCGCGACCCAGCCGACGGCGATCCCCAGCGCGATCGCGCCGCCGGACTCCCAGAGCACGTCCGTCGCGAGGTCGACGGCGCCGAGCTCTCCGCTCGTGCCGACCGCCACGCCCAACAAGCTGGTGAACGCGAAGATGCCGAGGCCGTCGTTGAAGAGCGACTCACCCGCCAGCACCGCGGTGAAGTCGCTCGGGAGTCGCATTCGCTTCAGCACCTCGAGCACCGCGACGGGATCCGTCGGCGTGATCAGCGCCGCGAAGACGAGCAGCCAGACGAAGGGCGGATCCGAAACGAAGAAGTGGAGCACGCCTTCGAGCGCCAGGGCGATCAGCACGATCGACAGGGGTACGCCGATCACGACGAGCACCGCGATCGCGCGCCAGTGGATCTGCATCGACCGGACGTTCAAGTGGAGAACCCCGCCGAAGAGCAGCATCCCGAGCAGCAGGTCGAGGAGCGTCCGGGCGAAGTCGAGCCGCGTCATGCTGCGATCGATCCAGTCCCCGATCCCGAGCCCGGGCGCGAATCGATTGAGGACGATGAGCGAGAGGGCGCTCGCGAACGCGATCAGGAAGAGGCCGATCGAGTCCGACAGATGAAGCCATCGATGGTTCACGAAGCTGAAGAGCCCAGCCATTACGAGAACGGCGGCGATCTGATCGGCCGGATCGAGCACGGCGGGTCGAGCCTCCGGGAAAAGCCCACGGTGACTGCGCGCGGGCTGTCCCTAGAATAGGCCGTCGGAAGCCGGATCTACGGAACCGAATGACCCGAGACCCCACGGAGCTCCGATGTCCTCTGTTCACCTGTCCGAGTCGTCGCTGCCCACCGTTCGGTCGGTCGCGCACTTCACGGACTTCTCCGACGGGGACGAGGTCGCCTTCGCGCACGCCCTCGCGATCGCGCTCGTGCAAAGGGCGAGCCTGACGATCCTGCACGCGGGGGCGGACCGGGGCGCGGACTGGTCCGGATTTCCGGCCGTGCGCAGCGTCCTGGAGCGATGGAAGCTGCTCGAGCCGGGCTCCCGCCCCTCGGACGTCTTCGAGCGGCTGGGCGTTCGCGTCGAGAAGGCCCTCCTGAAGAAAGAATCGAAGCGGGCGATGCTCACGTACGTCGAAGACGAGCGTCCCGACCTGCTCGTGTTCTCGACCGCGCGACGCAGGGGCTTTCCCGCCTTCCTCCACCCGTCGAAGTCCCAGACGATCGCCCGGCGATCGCGCACCTTGACCCTCTTCGTCGGCGTCGGCGTGCGACCTTTCGTATCGCCCGAAGACGGACACCTCTCGCTCCGCCGGATCCTGGTCCCGATCGACCGGACCCCGGACGCGACCCAGGCGATCGTCGCCGCAACCCGTGCGGCGAGCGGCTACGGCGATCTGCCCGTCGAGATCACGCTGCTCCATGTCGGCGAAGGCACGCTGCCCCCGTACCCGCGTCCGGAGAGCGCAGACTGGATCTGGCGCGACGAGCTTCGTCGGGGCGACATCATCGAGGAGATCCTCGAAGAGGCGGAGGCCAACGAGAGCGACCTGATCGTGACGGCCACCGACGGCCGCAACGGCGTCCTCGACGCGCTCCGGGGCAGCTTCACCGAGCGGATCGTGGCGGGCGCGCCCTGCCCCGTACTCGCCGTCCCCGCACCGACCTGAACCCGCGTGGCCGGCGACGAGACGGACGAGCGTCGACAGGGCACGGACTCTCGAATAATGGCGGGTTCTCTCGCTTCTGGAATGCGGTGGGACGCTCGGGCGGCGCGGTGCCGATCGAGGTCGGGCCGGGCGACGGCGTGCGCGAGCGGAGCCGGTCCCGGCGGAACCTGGGTCGATGGCATGAGCATGCCACGGCGCTAGCTTAACGCCCTTGTCGGACTCTACCGCCGTGGAGTGCCGAAGGAGCCCCCGATGTCCCCCCATCGTCGCCCGGTCCCGCGCACGTCGCGGGGCGCGAGCCCATCTCTTTCGAAGGCGTTTTCGAAGGCATCGTCCGCGGCTCTGCTGTTCGCGGTCGGGCTCGGTTGTCTGGTGGCCTGCGATTCCGCCGCACCCCCCGCGCCGCCGCTCCTGGAGATCCAGGTCGCGCGTGTCGTCCAGCGGGATCAACCGATCGAAATGGTCATGGTGGGCGAGACCCTCGGCTCGGCCGACGTCCCCGTCCGCACGCGCGTCGAGGGCGAGCTCCTGGGGATGCACTTCCTCGAAGGACGCGACGTCGAGCAGAACCAGCTTCTCTACACGATCGACCCCGAGCCCTACGAGGCCAGAGTGGTCGAGGCCGAGGGCGCGCTCGCCGAGGCCATCACCCATCTCGCCAAGGCGAAAGCCGATCTCGATCGGGTCCGACCGCTCGCCGAGCTGAACGCCGTGAGCCAGTCGGACCTGGACAGCGCCGTCGCCCAGTACGAGGCCGCGCTCGGAAGTCGACAGTCCGCGCAGGCCAGGGTCGAGCAGGAGCAGATCCAGCTCGGCTACACGCGCATCCATTCGCCGATCAGCGGTCGGATCGGGATCTCGGAAGCCCAGACAGGCGAGTTCGTCGGGCGCTCCCCGAACCCCGTGGTGCTGAACTTCGTCTCCCAGACCGACCCGATTCGCGTGCGCTTCTCGATCGACGAGCGCACCTACCTTCGCCTGGCGCGGCGCCTGCGCGAGCTGGCGAAGAGCACGGGCGAAGAGTCGAACATGAGCGAGGGGCTCGAGCTGACCCTCGCGGACGGCTCCGTCCATCCCCATCCCGGCTTCGTCGTCGGCGCCGACGCCGCGGTCGACCCGAAGACGGGCACGTTCACCTTCGAGGCCGACTTCGCCAACCCGGAAGCCTTCGTGCTGGCGGGGCAGTTCGCCCGTATCCGGGCGGTCGCCGAGACCCGCGAGGGCGCCCTCCTCGTACCGAGGATCGCGATCAGCGAGCTCCAGGGCGATTTCCGGATCTTCGTCGTCGGCGCGGACGGCCAGGTGGAGATGCGGTCGGTCGAGCTCGGACCGGAGATCGATCGCCTTCGCCTCGTCCGGTCCGGTATCGGCCCCGGAGAGCTCGTGGCCCTCGACTTCATCAAGCTTCGACCCGGCATGACCGTCAAGCCCCGGATCGTGTCGGTCGGGGACGACGGCACGATCGTCGAGGGGACTCCCGGAGAGGCAGGCTCCGCGACTCTCTCCGACGGAGACTCCGCGAAGCAGGCAGGCTGACGCATGGCCGAGTTCTTCGTCCGCCGGCCGATCGTCGCCATGGTCATCGCGATCGTGATCGTGATCATCGGCCTGGTCGCGCTCCAGAGCCTGCCGATCGCCCAGTACCCGGACATCACGCCGCCGATGGTCAACATCACGGCGACCTATACCGGAGCGAACGCCACGAACGTAGAGCAGTCCGTCGCGACCCCGATCGAACAGAAGGTCAACGGGGTCGAGGACATGATCTACATGAAGTCGATCAACGCGAGCGACGGGAAGATGTCGCTCGAGGTGTCCTTCGAGGTCGGAACCGACCTCGACATGGCGAACGTGCTGACGCAGAACCGCGTGTCCGAAGCCCAGGCGATGCTCCCCGACGAGGTGAAGCGCCAGGGCGTCACGGTCAAGAAGAAGCTCTCCTTTCCTCTCCTGCTGATCACGATCGATTCGCCCGGCGGCACCTGGGACGACCGCTTCCTCGCGAACTACACGACGATCAACATCATCGACGAGATCGCCCGGATCCAGGGTGTCGGGCTCGCCGAGGTCTTCGGCGGCAGCTCGACCGAGTACGCCATGCGCGTGTGGGTGCGCCCGGCGGAGCTGGCGAAGCTCGACCTGACGATCTCCGATCTCCAGAACGCGATCCGCGAGCAGAACGTGCTCGTCCCGGCCGGGCAGCTCGGAGGCCCCCCCGCACCGAGAGGCACGGACTTCACCTATACGGTCCAGACCTCGGGGCGCTTCCAGACCGAGGAGGAGTTCGGCTCGGTCGTCGTCCGCTCCAACGACGACGGGTCTCAGGTCCTGCTCCGCGACGTCGCACGGGTCGAGCTCGGCTCGCAGGCCTACATGATGCGCACGCGCACGAACGGCCGGCGCACCGCCGTCATCTCGATCTACCAGCTCCCCGACGCCAACGGTCTCGAGGTCGCCCAGCAGGTCAAGGAGACGATGGCCCGGGTCTCCGAGCGATTCCCGGAGGACATGAACTACCTGATCTCGCTCGACACGACGAAGCCGATCACCGCCGGCATCCGCGAGATCATCGTCACCCTCTTCCAGGCCATCGCCCTCGTCATCCTGGTGGTGTTCATCTTCCTCCAGAACTTCCGATCGACACTGATTCCGTCGCTGACCGTGCCGGTCTCGCTGATCGGCGCGTTCGCCGTCTTCCCCCTTCTCGGTTTCTCCGTCAACACCCTCTCCCTCCTCGGGCTCGTGCTCGCGATCGGCACGGTCGTCGACGACGCGATCGTGGTCGTCGAGGCCGTCTCCACGAAGATGGAGGGGGGACTCTCCCCGAAGCAGGCAACGATCGAGGCGATGCGCGAGGTCTCGGGACCGATCGTGGCGACGTCGCTCGCGCTGATCGCGGTCTTCGTTCCCGTCGCCGCGATGGCGGGGATCACGGGCCGGCTCTATCAGCAGTTCGCGATCACGATCGCGATCTCGGTCGCGATCTCGTCCATCAACGCGCTCACGCTCAGCCCCGCGCTCGCCGCGTCGCTACTCAAGCCGCCTGGCGAGCAGAAGGGCCTCTTCGATCGCTTCTTCGCGAGCTTCAACAAGGGCTTCGACATCGCGACCGAGCGGTTCATGATCCTGACGAGCTTCTTCACGACGAAGCTCGTTCGCGCGGGCGTGCTCGTCGTCGCGCTCGTCGTCGGACTCTTCCTCCTCTTCGCCGTCGTGCCCGGTGGCTTCGTTCCGGAGGAGGACCAGGGCTACGTGCTCGGGGCGCTGATCATGCCGGACGCGGCCTCCCTCGATCGGACCGAAGGGGTCATGAAGGACCTCGAAGCGATCGCGATGGAGAACGACGCGATCGAGAACGTCGTCACGATCGCGGGCTTCAGCCTCGTGTCCCAGACGGTCCAGCCGAACTCGGGCTTCCTCTTCGTCCAGCTCAAGGACTGGTCCGAACGACCGGACGCGGAGGACCACGCCAAGAACGTGATCCGGAAGCTGAACGCCGCTTTCGCGACCCGCCTCAACCAGGGCATTGCCTTCGCCTTCGGCCCGCCCGCCATCCCGGGTCTCGGCACGGGCTCCGGCTTCTCGATGATGCTCCAGGACCGCAGCGGCAACCCGCCCGAGTACCTCGCCGAGCAGGTCCAGAAGTTCACGGCGGCCGCCAGCGCACGACCCGAGATCGATCGCGCTTCGAGCCTCTTCCGATCGAGCGTCCCGCAGGTCTTCCTGGACATCGACGAGGCCAAGGTCCTGAAGCTCGGCGTCCCGCTCGAGGAGGTGAATACCTCGATCGGCGCGTTCCTGGGCGGAGCCTACGTGAACGACTTCAACCGCTTCGGGCGGCTCTATCGCGTCTACATCCAGGCCGAGCCCGAGTATCGGACGGCCGCGGACTCGCTCCGCTTCTTCTACGCGCGCAATCGCGAAGGAGGCATGGTCCCGCTCTCGACCTTCGTCTCGGCGAGCCGCACGCTCGGGGCCGAGTACACCAATCGCTTCAACCTGTTCCGCTCGGCGGAGATCCAGGGCCAGGCCGCCCCGGGCTACAGCTCGGCCGACGCCCTCGCCGCCCTCGAAGAGGTTGCGGACGAGACGCTCCCCGAAGATCTCTCCTACGCCTGGAACGCGATGAGCTTCCAGGAAAAGGCCGCCGAGGGGACGGGCGGCATCGTCTTCGTGATGGCCCTCGTCTTCGTGTTCCTGATCCTGGCGGCCCAATACGAGAGCTGGTCGCTTCCGCTCTCGGTGTTGTTCGGCGTGCCGATCGCGGTCTTCGGCGCGATGGGCGGACTCGCGCTGTCGAGGCTGTTCAGCGAGAGCTACGAGAACAACGTCTTCGCCCAGATCGGGCTCGTGATGTTGATCGGCATGTCCGCGAAGAACGCGATCCTGATCGTCGAGTTCGCGAAGATGGAGGTGGAGTCCGGCAAGGGCCTGGTCGAGGCGGCCATGGAGGCGGCGCGCCAGCGCTTCCGCCCCATCCTGATGACCGCGTTCTCTTTCATCCTCGGCGTCCTTCCTCTCCTGGTCGCGAGCGGGGCTGGCGCCGAGGCCCGCAAGGTCATGGGCATGACGGTCTTCAGCGGCATGCTGGTCGCGACGATCGTCGGCGTGCTCGTCGTCCCCGCGCTCTTCGTCTTCGTCGAGCGGTTCATCTCGCGGAGCGAGGCGTCGATCACGCCCGAAGGCACCGCCGCGACCGCAGCGTCGCCGGCGCCCGAACGTGGCGGGGCGGACTGAGATGCGCGCTGGAATTCATCTCGCCGTCGCTCTCGCGGCCGCGCTCGGTCTCGCAGGCTGCGCGCTGACGCCGGACTACGAGCGCCCCGAGCTCGACGAGCCCTCGGCTTGGATCCGGCCGGCCGATCCCGGCGCGTCCATCGCGAACCTCGACTGGTGGGACGTCTACAAGGACGAGACCCTCTCGGGTCTGATCGAAGTCGCTCTCGCCAACAACCAGGACCTCGCCCTCGCCCTCGCGCGCGTCCAGGAGTCGCGGCGCCTCGTCACCTTCACTCGCGCCGAGCAGTTCCCCTTTCTCGACGTCTTCGCGGACGCCGGCCGCGGCCGGCAGAGCCGCGAGATCGTGCCCGGCGCCGACACGACGAGCAACTTCTCACTCGGTGCGACGCTCAGCTTCGAGGTCGACCTCTGGCGGCGTTTCGCACGCGGTACCGAAGCGGCGCGCGCCGACCTGCTGGCGACCGAGGCGACCTATCGGAACGTGACGATCACACTCGTTGCGGACGTCGCGAGCACGTACCTCCTGCTTCGGGACGCGGACGCTCGTCTCGAGATCGCGATTCGGACCGTGGAGGGTCGGCGGGATCGGCTCGAGATCGTGCGCGCGCGCTTCGAGAAGGGCATCGAGCCCGAGATCGACGTGAACCAGGCGGAGGTCCAGCTCGCGATCGCCGAGGCCTCGGTCGCACAGTTCGAACGGCTCGTCGCGCAGACCGAGCACGCTCTCCGCGTACTGCTGGGACGCTACCCGGGCCCGATCCCGCGCGGCCCCCGCAACGACATCAAGCAGTTCCGGATCGAGGTCCCGGCGGGCCTCCCCTCGGAGCTCCTCGAGCGGCGCCCCGACATCGTCGAGGCCGAGCAACGCTTCGCGGCGGAGACGGCGCGCATCGGCGTCGCCCAGGCGCTGCGATTCCCTTCGCTGTCGTTGACGGCCCAGGTCGCCGGGGTCGCCGAAGACCTGACGGATCTGAACTCGACGGACGCTGGGCAGTGGAACGTCGCGGCCGGGATCTTCCAACCGATCTTCAACAGTGGTCGGCTCAAGGCGCAGAAGGAGGCCCAGGAGGCCCGCGCCGAGCAGCTCGGCTACGCCTACGTCGCCACGTTGCAGAACGCCTTCCGTGAAGTCGAAGACGCGCTGATCGGGGTCGCGACCCTGCGCCGCGAGCACGCCGCCCGATCCCGTCAGGTGGCGGCCGCCGCTGGCGCCGCGCGCCTCTCCCGCGCACGCTACGACGGCGGGGTCGTCGACTACCTGGAAGTGCTCGACAGCGAGCGGTCCCTCTTCGACGCCGAGCTGGCGGAATCCGCGGTACGCCGCGAGGCGCTCGTCGCCTACGTCACGCTCTACAAGGCCCTGGGAGGGGGATGGTCCCAGGAGTACATGACGCAGTTCGACCCGGAGGCCGAGGCCGAATCCGGCCTCGAAGAGAACGACGAAGGCGCGACCGGGAACGGAGCGTCGACCGCTCCGCGCTAGAGCCAGCCGCGGCGCTCGTAGAACTCCTCGGCCCGGTCAGCGAACTCTTCGGCGATCCGCTTCACGTCCGCACCGAGCGGCCCCTTCAGCTCCCGCAGCCCGGTCATCGTGCCGCTCACGACGGCGGAGGTCGCCGCGCGGCCCAGCGACGCGCCCACGGCAACGGGCCCCAGCATTCCCGGCATTCTCGAACCCGCCGCTTCTGCATCGCCCCGAGAGAGCAGCTTCGCGCCGTAGGTCGTCTGCTGGAAGAGTGTCATCTCGATCTCGACCTCGCTCTTGCCCGCACCGAAGCCGACCGTCACCCGCGAGAGCTGATCGCCTTCGTCGATGGTCTGGAAGGCTCCCTTCAGCAGCAGGGCATGGAGCGGGGGCACTTCGGAGGGTTCGGCCCTGCGGGCCGCAATCTCGCGATCGTTGAGCTCGGCGACGATCGTCGCCGCCATCACGTCGGCGACCTCCCGTGCGAACTTCCTCTGCTCGTCTGCGAGCGCAGCCCCCTCCTCACCGTCCTTGTCGGACGAACCGAGGCCCGCCTCGTCCACGACGACCTCCGCATCCGTGACGGCGAAGTCGTAGACCAGCACGACGGGCGGCCGCTCGACGTCGGACTCGTCGACGTAGCGCCGGCCCCTCTCCATTTCCGTGCTCGCGCACCCGGCGACCAGGAACGCGAAAAGGGAAGCCGTCAGAGCGATGCGAATCGTCATGGGTCGGGTCCTCGGGATACGTCGCGAAGCGACGCGGTGGGTCGGGAGGCGATGCGGACGACCGCGAGCGAAGATCGAGTCACTCGCTTCGGAGGCGGGCTACGCAAGATGGGCATCCATCGCGAGCCGCGCCGCCGGAAAGTCTATCCGCTTCGCTCGGTCGTGTCCCGCCCGCACCGCCCCACCGGCCGACCGCCCGGAGGTCGAACGACCCGGTCCCGAGCGGCGGCTCACTCCCGTGCGCCGTAGAGCGAGACGAGCCGGGCGATCACGATCGCCGGGTAGAAGACGCCGACGAACGCTTCGATCGAAGCGAGCAGCCGGGTCAGCTCGTTGACGGGCACGAAGTCGCCATAGCCCGTCGTCGTGAGCGTCATGTAGCTGTAGTAGATCAGGTCGCCCACGACGCCCGGACCATCGGGCTCGAGCGTCCCCGGTGAGACGCGCTCGATCATCTGGAAGACGCCGCTGAAGCCGAGTCCGATCAGCCAGTAGAGGCAGACGGCGGCGAGGACGACGCTCGTCGTCACCTGCTGCTGCTGAAGACACCATCGGCTCATGCCGACGACGACCCCTGCGATCAGGAGCACCTCGATCCCGATCGCGAGCTCGAGCAGCTCGGGGCCGACGACGCGCAGCCCCTCGGCGGTGAGCGCCATGCCCGTCCCGACGACGAGCACGCTCCGCCGTCCCGTCACGAAGTAGACGCCCGTGATCATCAGGGCCGACAGGATCGCGCTCACAGCCAAGCTCCCGAGCGCGCTGCGCTCGAGCCAGGGCAGCGCGAGGATCGCCGTCGGAAGGAAGAAGAAGAGCGCGCGAGCGACGATTCCCTCGCGGCTCAGCTCGGGCTCGGGATGGGAGAAGGGGCTGTCGGGCTGTCGCCGGAGGAGGACTGTACGGCGATGATCCGCGCGACGATCAGCGCCGGGAACATCGCTCCGATCACGGTCTCGAGGATGGCGAGCGATTGGCAGAAGGGGTGGACGGGAGCGAGGTCTCCGTAGCCCAGCGTCGTGAGCGTCACGAGGCTGAAGTACGAGAGCTGCGCGAAGATCGTACCCCCGCCCTCCTGGACGAGGCCGGCGATCGCGCCCGGCGAGAACGACTCGACCGCCTCGTAGGCGCTCGCGAAGGCCAGGCTCATCAGCAGGTACGCGCACGCCGATCCGAGCACGGTGTCCTCCGTGACCTGCTTCGCGCGCAGCACCTGACGGAGGACCGTGCCGGAGAAGTAGACGTAGAATGGGGCGTGGAAGGGCGAGCCGCTGATGGCGGCGGAGAAGCTCGAGGACACGGCGAGACCACCGACGATCGCGAGCAGCATCAGCGCGACCCCGATTGCGAAGGCCAGAAGGCGGTCGTAGACCCGCCAGAGCATCGTCGCCATCACGACCGCACCGACGAAGGCGAGCGCCATCGGGCTCCAGGACCGGGCCTGCGCGACGGATTGCAGGCCGACGAAGAGCGCGAGCGAGAGCAGCAGCACGCGGTAGCGATGGCTCCGCTTCGGCACGTCGGCGACCGCGCTCACGGCAGCACGTACCACGGTGATCGCGGCGAGGGCCATCGCTCGGATCGGAGGTGTGTGCGCGTCGAGTCGTGAGGATCCATCGCCCCAAGACTAGCCCCCACCGAATGGAGTTCACTCGTCCCTGATAGGCGGGGCCCGGTCGCGACGGACCGGGCTCCGAGTCGATCGGCCACGGTCGACCGGACTCCCCAGCCGGCTGGACTTCGGCCCCCAGAGGTCCCCCGGTGCCGAAGCGCCTCTCGATCGGCCCGTTCGTGCGCGTCGTCCTCGGGCTCGTCCTCGACTCCTTCGCGGGGCTCTTCTACTCCGAGGATTGGGCCCCCTCGAGGCGCTCGATCCCGACGACGATCGAGCCCACGCCGTCGATCAGGAGGCGGTCGCGGTCGCTTCCGAGCCGATGAGCGACCGCCCGGGCGTCTGGCTGCAGGTCCCGGCGTCGAGCGTCCTCACCGTCCGGGACGGCCAGGTCGCGATGCGGCGCTTCGAGCCCGAGAGCCCTCGAAGCCAAGGGCCCGGAGCCCCTCGGCGCCGACACCGAGTACCCACGCTAGGCTTCGCCCGTGCTGATTCCGTGCCACGACTGCGACCTGCTCGTCAAGGAGCCGCCCGTCGCCGAGGGCGACACCGCAGTGTGTCCGCGCTGCGGCGCCCTGCTGCGCAAGCGCCGGCGCGACAGCATCGAACGGTCGCTCGCGCTCACGGTGGCCGGCGTCTTCCTCTTCGTCGTCGCAAGCTCGTTTCCCTTCCTCACCTTCGACATGCAGGGCAACGAGGTCGAGACCACGCTCGCCTCCGGCTCCTTCGATCTCTTCGCGCAGGGGCAGCCGGCCGTCGGTGCGCTGGTGCTGCTCACGACGATGGTCGCGCCGATCGCCCGACTCAGCCTGATGCTCTACGTCCTCGCACCGCTCCATCTGGGCTTTCGCGTTCGCGGCATGGTCCCCGCCTTCCGATGGGTCGGCATCGCGAGCGGCTGGAGCATGATGGAGGTCTTCCTGATCGGCGTCCTCGTCTCGCTGGTCAAGCTCGCGGACATGGCGGACATCATTCCGGGGATCGCGATCTGGGCCTTCGCTTTGCTGATCCCGACGCTCGCCGCCATGAGCTCGGTCCTGGACCCCCAGGAGGTCTGGGACCAGCTGGAGGCGCAGCCATGAGCGCTCCCGGAACAGCCGTGAGCGCTCCCGGAACGGCCATGAGCGCTCCCCGAACCGGCGCGTCCGAGGGGCTCCTCGTCTGCCACGAATGCGAGGCCGTCACGAAGCGCCCGGCTGTCGCGATCGCGCGCGGGCTCCACGACTTCGAGTGCCCGCGCTGCGGCGCGGCGCTGCACGCACGGAAGCCGAACAGCCTCGCGCGGACCTGGGCGCTCGTGATCGCCGCGACGATCTGTTACGTGCCGGCGAACCTCTACCCCATCATGGCGATCACGTCGCTCGGCAAGACCCAGGCGGACACGATCCTCTCCGGCGTGTTCTTCCTGATCCATCACGACATGTGGCCCCTCGCGCTGGTGGTCTTCGTGGCGAGCTTCGTGGTCCCCCTCGCCAAGATCGTCTCGATCGTGTTCCTGCTCGTCTCGGTCCAGATCGACTCGCACTGGCGGCCCGCCGACCGCACCCGTCTCTACCGGATCACGGAGGCGGTCGGCCGATGGTCGCTGGTCGACATCTACGTCGTCACGATCCTCGTTGCCCTCGTGAAGCTCGGCTCGCTCGCGAGCGTCGAGGCCCGGGCCGGCGCAGTCTTCTTCGGGGCCGTCGTGATCCTGACCATGCTCGCCGCGGAGAGCTTCGACCCGCGCCTCATCTGGACCCCCATCGACACGGCGGCGCGCGAGAGCACGCCGACACGGGCCGACGCCCACCCGGGAGCTAGCCATGTCCGAACCGCCCCTTCGTCCTGACCCCGCCTCGACCGAGGGCGAGCCCGCCGACGCGCTCATCCGCAAGACGCGCAACTTCTCGATCGTCTGGATCGTCCCGATCGTGGCGGCGCTCGCCGCCATCTTCGTCGCCTGGCGCGCGATCAGCGAGCAGGGTCCGACCGTGACGCTGCTCTTCGACGACGCGGAGGGCCTCGAGGTCGAGAAGACGAAGGTCAAGTACAAGAGCGTCGACATCGGGGTCGTCGAAGCGATCTCCTTCACGCGAGACCTCGAGCAGGTCGAGCTGGAGGTCAGCCTGGTCGACGGATCCGAGCCCTTCCTCACGGAGAACACCCGCTTCTGGATCGTCCGCGCGGAGATCTCGGCGGGCCACGTCAGTGGAATCGGGACCGTCCTCTCGGGCGCGTACATCGCGGTCGATTTCTCCGACGAGGGCAAGCGACAGACGACCTTCGTCGGACTCGACAAGGCACCTGTCATCACCTCGGAGGCGGAGGGCACGACCTACTCCCTCCGCTCGGAGGCGGCGACTTCGCTCCGCGTGGGCTCGCCCGTCTACTACCGCAGCTACGACGTCGGCAAGGTCATCGCCTACGAGCTCGACGAGTCCGCGGAGTTCTTCTCGATCGACGTCTTCGTGCGCAAGCCCTACGACGCGCAGATCACGACGAGCACGAAGTTCTGGAACGCCTCGGGCCTCGATGTCAGCGTCACCGCCGAGGGCGTTCGCGTGGACACGCCGTCGCTCGTCTCGGCGCTCATCGGGGGTGTCTCGTTCGACAACTTCGCCCACGCCGCGCTGGGAAGACCCGTCGCCGAGGGGACGATCTTCGACCTGTACGAAAATCGGGACGAGAGCCAGAATCCCGTCTACCGGAGAAAGCAGCGCTATCTCGTCTACTTCGACCGATCGGTCGCGGGCCTGACGATCGGCGCTCCCGTCGAGTTCCGGGGCATCCAGATCGGGCGGGTCCTCGACGTCAAGCTCACCTACGACTACGGCGAGAGCGACTTCCGCATCCCGGTCGTGCTCGAGCTCGAGCCCGATCGCATCGAGGCCGTCGGTGACCCGGAGGAGGATGAGGCGGCCATCGAAGCGGGCTTCGCGGGACTGGTGCGCCGCGGGCTGCGCGCCGAGCTCGCGACGGGGAACATCCTGACGGGCCAGCTCAAGGTCATGCTCGGCTTCCACGAGGACGCCGAACCCGCCGAGCTGATCCAGGGCGAGCGCTACCCCGTGATCCCGTCGGCGCCCGGCGCCTTCGATCAGATCTCGAACAGCCTCGCGAGCGTCGTCGGCGAGCTCCAGGAGGTCCCGATCGCCGACATCGGCCGGCGTCTCGACGGGGTCCTGGCCGAGCTGCAGACGGCGGTGAAAAGCGTGAACGAGCTGACGGGGACCTTGAACGATGACGTCGCCCCGAGTCTCACCGCGACGCTCGAGAGCGTCGAGCGGACGCTCGCCTCCACGGATACGATGGTCGGGCCCGACTCGGCTGCGAATACCGAGCTCGACCGGATCGTGCTCGATCTCGGGGACGCCGCGCGTTCGCTTCGCCTGCTGACGGAACGCCTGGAACAACACCCCGAAGACCTGCTGCGAGGAAAGCGCTGATCATGAGAAGCCCCTACCTGCGTGCGCAACCTACGACCTGCCTCGCCCTCGTCGGCGTGCTCGCCCTCACCACCCTGGCCTGCCTCGGCCGAAGCCCCGAAGTCCGGCTCCATACCCTCGGCGCGGAGCCGCGAGCCGTCGATGCCGACCGCCCGAGCGAGACCGCCGTCGTGATCGGCTCCGTGCGCTTCCCTCGCTACCTGGAGCGACCCCAGATCGTCCGCCGCCTCCCTGGCGGCGAGCTCGAGCTCGACGAGTTCAATCGATGGGCGGGCAGCTTCGAGGACAACGTCATCCGGGCGCTCGGCCTCGCCGTCTCCGAACGGCTCGGGTCGGATCGTGTCGTGACGTCGCCGGCCGATCCCGCGTTCGCCGTCGACTTCCGCGTCGCCGTTCGCTTCGACGAGCTGGTCGTCGCGGCGGACGGAACCCTCCGCATGCGCGCCGCCTGGTCGATCGCGACGGGCACTCGGGGGGAGGCGCCCGTGCTCGGACGGACCGACCGCGATCTCCCGGTCGACGGGCGCTCGACCCGCGCCCTCGTCGCAGCCCACGAGCGGTTGATCGAGGCGCTCGGGGGCGACATCGCCGCGGCGATCCAGGGAGTGCGACCCTGAGCGTGGGATGGCTTCGTGGGCCCGCACCGTCGAGCCTGACGAACGAGCCCTCTCGCGGCATCCCGACCGGATCGAGGGGCTCCCGCCGCGCGGGCGCCGGCCTATTCGGACTCGCCTTCCGCGGCGTCGCGTGAACGCGTCGAAGAACGATTCGACGGGCTCGGGGCTTCGGACGACGATGGCCGAGTGGGCTCCGGGGCGACCCCATCCCGCAGGTGGACGTCGCGCTGAGGGAACGGGATATGCAGCCCCTCCCGGTCGAATCGAAGCTTGACCGCGCGGGTCAGGTCCCACTTCACGTCCCAGTAGTCCGCGTTCTCCACCCAGGGTGCGACCTTGAAGACGACCGCGGAGTCCCCCAGCTCGTCGACGACGAGGAGCGGCGGCGGATCCGAGAGGATGCGTTCGTCCTCCTCGAACAGCGCCTTGAAGACGCGCTCCGCGTGCTCGATGTCGTCGCCGTAGGCGATGCCGAACTTGAGATCGACGCGGCGAAGTCGCTGGTCGCTCACGTTCTTGATCACGTTTCCCCAGATCTTCGCGTTCGGAACGACCAGCGTCTGTCGATCGATCGTGAGGATCGTCGTGGAAACGAGGCTCATCTTCGAGACCTGCCCGAAGACGCCAGCCGTCTCGACGAAGTCGCCGACGTCGTAGGGCCGATAGAGCAGGATCATGGCGCCGGAAGCGAAGTTGGCCAGCGTCTCCTGAAGCGCGAAGCCCACGACGAAGCCCGCGATCCCGAGGCCGGCGAGCAGGGGTCCCGGGTCGATGCCGATCTGCGAGAGTGCGAAGAGGACGCCCAGCGCGGTGACCAGACCGGAGGTCCACGACACCAACGTGTCCTGGAGCAGCTTCGTGAACGAGAACCGCGAAGTGGACACGGCCCGCCGAACGACTCGCCCGGTGAGTCGGGCGAACACGCGCGTCACGAGGAGGATCGCCAGGAAGAGCAGGAGATCGAAGGCGACGTCCGGGCCCTTCTCCCGGAACCACGCACCCGCGCGGTCCGACGCGTCGCGAAGCAGGCGGACGACGACGTCCCCGTCCAGGATGTCGCCCGAGAGCTCGCCGGTCGTCTCGATCAGGAGCTGGCGGTACTCCGCCGTTTCCAGGTCGTAGTCGCCCATGATGCCGAGCGTCTCGCCGAAGCTGGTCGTCACGGACTCGAGGCGCCGCTCCTCGAAGACGAGCTCTGCCTTGAGCTCCGCGTCGTCCGGGCTGACCTCGAGATCGCGCTGGAGCGATTCGATGCGACCGTCCAGGAACTCGAGCCAGGCGGCGAGAGAGTCGGCGCGGCGCTCGATGTGCGTGGTCAGCCAGTTGCGGCCCGTCGTTGGGTCGAGCCCGACGGCTTCCACCCCCTCGAGATGCTCCTGCATCGCGGCATAGAGACGGTCGAGCATCTCCATGTCGTCGAGCGCCTTCTGCTCTCGCTTCCGGCGCGTGGCGGGATCGAGCTCCTCGAGCGGGGTGCGACTCCGCTGGACCTGCTGCTCGGCCTCGACGATCAGCTCGCCGATCCGGCCGGTGGTCGGCCCCATCTGGCGCTTGACTTCGCGCTCGAGGTCCGCCGTCTCGAGGCCCTCCCCTTGCTGTGCGAGCAGGTTCCCCGCCTGCTCGTGAAGCAGCGCGAGATACTCCAGTCGCATGTCGCCCATGCGCGCGAGGAGAACGCTGCGATCCTCGCCGCGCGCTGCCACGAGCTCCTCTTCCAGCCCGTCGTAGCGCTCGACGAGCGTCTCCATCTCGCCGCGACGCTCGGCCGCCTCCGCGACGAGTGGGTGGAGCTCCCTTTCTTCCGCCGCTTCGACCGCTTCCTCGACCGCCTCCTCGGCGTCGTCCGCGGGCGCGTCGGCGGGCGCCGTGGCCACCGGCTCCGAGGCTTCCTGGGCCGCGGCGATGGAGGCCGGAAGCCCCGCGAGCAGAGCACACACGAGCCCCAGCAGCAGCGCCGAGGGGCACGGGCGAAGCACGGAACCCCACCCGTGCGACGTTGTACGAGACCACGCGCTCACGACGGAACCTGCTGAGGCGAGGGGCGAGAATGCCCTAGAAGTTGAATCGGACGTTCACGCCACCGAAGCCGGCATCGTCGTAGTCCGAGGACGACAAGCCGTTGCCGTTCTTGTCCTCGAGCCGGAACTGCCCGTCGGCCGTGACGCCGCCGTAGCCTTCGACGGTCACGGTGTCGGTCACGCGATAGCCGACCGTGATCTTGGCCACGGTCGCTTCTTCCTCGCCGACGCCGTCTCGTCGGATGCCCGTGCCGGGCAGACCGCCGCGATCGCCGTTCAGGCGGAAGAGCTCGCGACGGACGCCGATTCCGGCCGCCACCGTCATCCGGTCGAAGGCGTACTGGATGCGGAACTCACCGCCGCGCGAGGTATCGGCCTTGAGGCCGAGGGTCAGGCCATCCGTGATCAGCCAGTTGAAGAGGACGAAGGGCTGGATGCGCGCGTCCTTCTCGATCTCGGTGAGCGCGAGGACGCCTACGGCGACCGTCAGACTCTCGCCCTTCCAGGCACCGGCGAGCGCACCGCCGCCGCGGAGGGCGTCGCCGAACTGTGCGCCGCCCTCTCCGGAGAACTCCCCGATCGGGGCCACGAGGATCGACCAGCTCTCGTTCACGGCGAACGCGAAGGTCGGCATGACCCGGATCACGTGCACGGTGTTCCACGGGTCCGTGCTGTTCGCGCCGACGAAGGTGCCGCTGAAGTCGTAGCCCACGGCGCGGTACTGGGTCTTGATCGTCACGCCCACGTCGTCGGAGAGCTTCCGCGAGAGATCTACGCCGCCGGAAGCCATCCAGTAGCTGAAGTCGCCTCGTCGATCGAGCTTCGTCTCGCCCTGGTACTCGAAGCCCGTGCGAGCCTGAGTGCGCCACGCCGATTCCTCGGCGGGCCGCGTCGCTGCGGTCCCCGTCCAGTGGTCCTCGCCGTCGTCCGCGGCGGCGGCGGACATCGGCACCAGGAGGAGGGCCAAGAGCGCGACCGCAGCCGGGGCAGCACGCAGTCCCAGTCGTTCGATCGAGAGGACGTCGACGGTCTTCATCTCGCGAGCTCCTGGAGAAACTTCAGCGCGAGCCGGGCTCGCACTGCAGATTCTCTCGCTGCCCGTACGTCGAGCGCGATTCGGATCGACGGGCGGGCGATCATTGAGATTGCTCCGAGCTCGGCGCCTAAGGTCGCCTGCTCGAAGCCGGCCCGAATCTAACCCAGTGAGATGCCGTCTGCCTCGACCGTCCTGGCCGCCACGCCCCGAAGAGTCGATCATGCTCGAGCAGTTCGAGCCACCCGCGCGTCGATCTCGCCCCGGCCGTCACCCGATCTCGGCGCCTCGCAGGCGACACGTAACCCGCATTGTCATACGTGCAAATGTGCGTTGCGCCTCGACCGGGCCCGGAGTAGCGTTTCGCCATGCCCCCGCCTCCCGCCGCCGATCCGCAGCGCTCTGCCGTCGATCTCGCCGCCACGGTCGAGCGCTATCGGCACAACTGGGTGGGCCACATCCACGACCTCGGCGCCTCCCTCAGCCGCCGGACGATCGAGCGACTCGAGCGCGAGTGCGGCTATCCCCGGATCCGGCCGAGCCTCGGCCCTTTCATTTCCCTCGTGTGGCGCGAGCCGCGGCCGCTGACCGAGCTGGCGCAGCAGCTCGCGATCAGTCGCCAGGCGTGCAGCAAGATCGCTCGCCTCGCCGAGGACGACGGCTACGTCGAACGCGTCCTCGCCCAGAAGAACGACCGCGCGCAGTGCGTCCGGCTGACGAAGCGGGGACGCGATCTCGCCGAGGACAGCGTGCGTCTCATCTTCGAGGAGCAGACCACCTGGGAGGCTCGGATCGGCGCGGGCCGCTTGCGTCGCTTCAACGCGGCTTCGTCGGCGCTCTTCTTCACGCTCGGCCTCCAGGATCAGACGGACGCCGGACTCGGCAAGGACGCGCGCCGATCGATCGGCGTCCTTCCCTTGATCGCCGACCACGTGGAGCTGGAGCTGCGAGAGCGGGTCCGCACAATGGGTCACTCGGGCCTCCAGCTCTCCCACGCGCGCATCGTCGCGCTGGTAGGCGACGGTGCCCTGAGCGTCTCCGACATGGCGCGCCTCCAGGGCGTGAGCCGTCAGGCCACGGGCGTCACGGTCCGCAGCCTCGAATCGCGCGGATACGTGAAGCGCGGCACTCTCGAGTCCGACGGCCGAGCGATTCGCGTGCACCTGACGGAGAAGGGGGAAGCCCTCGTCCGCGACACCGTCGCGACGCTCGAGGATCTGGAAGCAGAGTTCCGCGAGAAGCTCGGCACGCGCCGCTTCGCCGACTTCGTGAACCTGGCCGCTGAGCTCCATCACGCGCTGACCCTCGAGAGGGAACTCCTCGAAGCGCGCGCGTTCGAGGCCCCACCGCCCGACCCGGCCGAGCGCAACGGGCGAGCGCCGCGGGACCGCGAGCTCCGCGCGATTGCTTCGTTGCTCGAGGAGAAGCTCGGGACGAGCGCCGCGAGTCGCCTGGGCCGGATCCTGTGCAACTGACGGGCGCCACGCTGCGCCGGATCTTCGATCGATTCCGATCAGAGAGGAACGCATGAGCGCCACGACGAGAGCGAGCGAGCTGCCCTTCGACCCGGATGCCCTCCGCGAGAAGTACCGGATCGAGCGGGACAAGCGGATGCGACCGGACGGAATCGCCCAGTTCCAGGAGCTGACCGGCGAGTTCGCGAAATTCCTCGACGACCCGCACGTCGACGAGATCATCGCCCGTGACCCGATCGAGGAAGAGCTCGACGTCGTCGTGATCGGCGGCGGCTTCAGCGGCCTGAGTGCCGGCGCGCAGCTCAAGAAGGCGGGGATCGACGACGTACGAATCGTCGAGGCCGGCGGCGACTTCGGCGGGACCTGGTACTGGAACCAGTACCCGGGCGTCCAGTGCGACATCGAGTCCTACATCTACCTGCCGATGCTCGAAGAGCTCGAGTACATGCCGACGCTCAAGTACAGCTACGGCCCCGAGATCCAGTCCCACGCCAGCCGGATCGGCCACCACTTCGACCTCTACGATCGCGCCCTCTTCCAGACCCGCGTGTCGAACCTCGACTGGAACACCGACACGAACCGCTGGACGGTCCGAACCGAGCGCGGCGACCGGCTCCACGCGCGCTTCGTCGTCGTCGCCCCCGGCCCCCTGGCCCGGCCGAAGCTCCCCGGCATTCCCGGCATCCAGGAGTTCGAAGGCCACATGTTCCACACCAGCCGGTGGGACTACGACTACACGGGCGGCGATACGACCGGCGGGCTCGACAAGCTCGGCGACAAGAAGGTCGGCGTGGTCGGAACCGGAGCGACGGCGATCCAGTGCATCCCCCACGTGGGCGAAGCCGCGGGCCACCTCTACGTCTTCCAGCGCACGCCCTCCTCCGTCGACGCGCGCAACAACCGACCGACGGATCCCGAGTGGTCCGCGCGCCTCGAGCCCGGCTGGCAGGACGAGCGGATCGCGAATTTCTCGACCTTCGTCTCCGGAACGCCCGTCGGCGAAGACCTCGTCGCGGACGGCTGGACCGACATCTTTCGCAAGGTCTCGGTCATGTTCTCGCGGGACGGTGCGGGGCTCTCGCCGGAAGAGGCCGAGCGGATGGTCGAGCTCGCGGACTTCGAGAATGATGGAGGAGATCCGCGCCCGGGTGGAGGAGATCGTCTCCGATTCCGAAACCGCCGAGTCGCTCAAGCCCTGGTATCGCCAGTTCTGCAAGCGCCCCTGCTTCCACGACGACTACCTCCAGACCTTCGACCGGGAGAACGTCACCCTCGTCGACACGGAAGGTCGCGGCGTCGAGCAGATCACCAGGGACGGCGTGATCGTCGGCGGCAAGGAGTACCCGCTCGACTGTCTGATCTTCGCGACCGGGTTCGAGGTCGGCACCGACTATTCGCGCCGGGCCGCCATGGAGATCCGGGGCGCGACGGGCGAGACGCTGACCGACCACTGGAAGGAGGAGGTCACCACCTTCCACGGCCTCACGACCGACGGCTTCCCCAACCTCTTCCTGATGGGCGGGCTGCAGTCCGGCGTGACGCCGAACTTCACCGAGCTCTACAACGAACAGAGCCGACACATCGCCTACATCGCCCTGAAGACCCTCGGCCAGTCCGAGCAGGTCTTCGAAGCGACCCCGGAAGCCGTCGCCGGCTGGGTCCAGGCCGTGAAGGACTCCGCGTACTCGAACTCCGATTTCGCCGAGACCTGCACGCCCGGCTACTACAACAACGAGGGCAAGCCCGGCGTCGGTCCGGGCTGGTTCGGGGGCAGCTACGGCGGGGGCGCACAGGCCTTCTTCGCGCTCCTGCACGCGTGGCGGGCCAAGGGCGACCTCGAAGGCATCGACCAGCGCTGAGCCGATCGCGGCCGGCCAGAGAGAACGGGTGGAACGTATGGAGAACGAGAGTGCCGGCACGACCGGCGGTCCGGCACGGGCGAAGCCCCTCGCCTTCGACCCGGATCAGCTGCGCGCAAAATACGAGCAGGAGCGCGTCAAGCGGCTGCGCGAGGACGCCAACGACCAGTACCGCGAGCTCAAGGGCGATCTCTCGGGCTACCTCGAGGACTCCCACTCGGAGGAGAAGATCCCGCGCGCGCCGCTCCGCGACGAAGTCCAGGTCGCGATCATCGGCGGCGGCTTCGGCGGTCTCCTGACGGGCGCGCGCCTGCGCGAGGCCGGCGTCGAGGACATCCGCTTCATCGATTCCGCCGGCGACTTCGGCGGAACCTGGTACTGGAATCGGTATCCGGGGATCGCCTGCGACATCGAGGCCTACATCTACATGCCGCTGCTCGAAGAGACCGGCTACATGCCCACCCAGAAGTACGCGACCGGGGCGGAGATCTTCGCGCACTGCCAGCGGATCGCGGGTCACTACGACCTCTACCGCGACACCTGCTTCCAGACCCGCGTGACCGACCTCCGCTGGGACGACGACGCGGCGCGCTGGATCATCTCGACCGACCGCGGCGACGAGATGCGCGCCCACTTCGTCTGCATGGCGCTCGGGGTGCTCAACCATCCGAAGCTGCCCGGCATCCCCGGAATCGAGGACTTCGAGGGCCACTCGTTCCACACCAGTCGCTGGGACTACGACTACACGGGTGGAAGCTCCGACGGCGGACTGGTGGGACTCCGCGGCAAGCGCGTCGGGATCATCGGAACCGGCGCGACCGCGGTCCAGTGCGTCCCCCACCTGGCCGAGTCGGCCGAGCACCTCTACGTGTTCCAGCGGACGCCGTCCTCGATCGACGTGAAGGACAATCCAAAGACGGATCCCGAGTGGGCGAAGAGCCTGAATCCCGGCTGGCACCAGGAGCGGATGGACAACTTCCAGGTCCTGACCCAGGGCGGCTTCCAGAAAGAAGACCTGGTCGCCGACAACTGGACCGAGATCATCCGCAAGTTCATCTCGACGACGCTCGCGGGCGACTCACCCGACCTGTCCCCGGAAGCGATCGAGAGGCAGATCGAGCTGACGGACTTCGAGAAGATGGAGCAGATCCGCGCCCGGGTGGACGAGGTCGTCGACGACCCGGCCATCGCCGAGGCGCTCAAGCCCTACTACCGACAGTTCTGCAAGCGGCCCTGCATCCACAACGACTACCTGCCGACCTTCAACCGCGACAACGTCACCCTCGTCGATACGGACGGCAAAGGCGTCGATCGCGTCACGAAGCGCGGTGTGCTCGTCGGCGACGAGGAGTACGAGATCGACTGCCTGATCTACGCCTCGGGCTTCGAGGTCGGGACGGACTACACGCGACGGGGTGGCTACGAGGTCCATGGGCGGAACGGACGGACGCTGACGGAGCACTGGGCCGACGGCGCTCGAACACTCCACGGCATGCACTCCCACGGCTTCCCGAACTGCTTCTTCATCATGAGCATCGTCCAGTCCGGGTTTGCCGTGAACTTCACCCACGGCCTCGGGGACACGGCGAAGCACCTGGCCTTCATCATCTCCCGCGCCCTCGAGGAGGGAATCGAAGCCGTCGAGGTCTCCGAGGAGGCCGAGGCCGGCTGGGTCGGACGCGTCCTCGAGCTCGCCGGCGCACGCGGCGACTTCATGCAGAGCTGCACCCCGGGCTACTACAACAACGAGGGCAAGCCCGGGGATGCGAGCCGCCAGAACAGCTACTTCTTCGGAGAACCCGGTGAGTTCATGCAGATCCTGAAGGACTGCCGCGCGAAAGGCGGCATGGCGGGGCTCGTGATCCGGCGCGGGGACGCGAAGGACGCTTGAACGAGGGCGACCCCCTCGACGAATGATTGGAGGACGCGATATGGCGACGGCGGTCGATCTCGATCAGCTCGACTTCATCGAACCCGACGGCTACGTGGCCCGGGGCTATCCCCACGAGGTCTGGACGCGCATGCGCGCCGAGGCGCCGGTCTACTGGTTCGACCGGAGTCCGGGCCACGACTTCTGGGCGATCACGAAGCACGAAGACATCGTGTGGATCAGCAAGCGCCCGGAGCTCTTCATCAGCGATCCGACCCTCGTCGTCCAGACGACCCCGCCGGAGGGCGACCAGGACCTGATCCCGAAGAACCTGATCCAGTTCGACCCGCCGAAGCACGGCATCCAGCGGAAGCTGATCAGCAAGGGGTTCACGCCGCGGGCGCTCAAGCGCTTCCACGCCGACATCGAACGGATCGCCAAGGGCGTCGTCGACGACCTCTTCGAGGAGGGCGACGAGGGCGAGGCGGATTTCGTCGAACGGATCGCGGCGCCGCTGCCGATCGCCGTCATCGGCTGGCTGCTCGGCGTGCCCGAACCGGACTGGCCGAAGCTCTTCCACTGGACGAACCGGATCCTCGGTTCCAGCGACGAGGAGTACGTCGACGAGGGCAAGTCCCAGGTCGAAACCGTCTTCGCCGCACAGACGGAGCTCTTCGCCTACTTCTCGGACCTCGTGGCGAAGAAGAAGGCGGATCCCAAGGACGACCTCGTCACGCTCTTCGCCTTCGCGGAGGTCGAAGGCAAGAAGCTCTCCGACGTCGAGATCCTCGTCTGGTGCATGTTGATCGTCGCCGCAGGCAACGAGACGACCCGCAACGCGACGACCGGCGGCATGCTCGCCCTGATCGAGCATCCCGACCAGATGCGGCGCCTCCAGTCCGATCCGGGCCTGCTGAAGAGCGGGGTCGAGGAGATCCTGCGCTGGACCAGCCCGATCATCCATTTCGCGCGCACGGCGACGGCGGACGTCGAGATCAAGGGCCGGCAGATCAAGGAGGGCGACACCCTCGCCCTCTTCTATCCCTCGGCGAATCGCGACGAGGAGATCTTCGAGGCGCCCTTCGAGTTCCGGGTGGACCGGAATCCGAACCGGCACCTGGCCTTCGGAATCGGCGAGCACTTCTGCGCCGGCGCCCACGTGGCGAGGCTCGAGATCGAGTACGCGCTCCGCTTCCTGCTCCCGAGGATCGAGGAAGTCGAGCTCGCCGGCCCGCCGGATCGCCTCCACTCCAACCTGGTCGGCGGCTTCAAGCGCCTGCCCATCCGCTACAAGCTGCGCGCGAGCGCATAGCCCTTCCACGGACGAACCCTTCCAGAATCACGGAGACCCCATGAGTCAGAGGCATTTCGAAAAGTACAAGGTGATCGACGTCGACACGCACATCACGGAGCCGCCCGGCGTCTGGACCGATCGCGTCGCCAGCAAGTGGGGCGACAAGATTCCGCACATCAAGAAGGTCGAGGGCATGGACATGTGGTTCATCGGCGACGAACCCGCCGGCGGTCCCGGTTGGGTGACCATGGCCGGCCACACGGGCACGTTCCCCGACGTGCCCATGGGCTACGACGACATCCCGGCGGCGTCCTACGACGCCAAGGCCCGGCTCGCGCTCATGGACGAGGAGCACATCCACGCGATGGTCCTCTATCCCAATCTGGGCGGCTTCGGCTCGGGGGGCTTCCTCAAGCTCGGCGAGCCCGAATTGATGCTCGAGTGCGTGCAGGCGTACAACGACTTCCTGGTCGACTGGGCGAGCGCCGACC
Source organism: bacterium (assembly GCA_024742285.1). NCBI lineage: Bacteria > bacterium. Next base: position 241,724 of record JANSYR010000008.1, read on the forward strand.
TGAACCGGCTCCTGCCGGTCATGGCCCTGCCCTTCTGGGACGTCGAGGCCTCGGTCGAGGAGATCGAACGCTCCGCCGCGAAGGGCCACCGCGCCGTCCTCTTCGGCAGCCGACCGGAGACCTTCGGCGAGCCCGTCCTCGCGCACAAGCACTGGGATCCGGTCTGGGCCGCGACGCGTGACGCGGGCCTCCCGATCAGCTTCCACATCGGCGGCGGCGACCTGAGCGACATCATGGAGGACAAGGCCGACATGGGGACGAAGGCGAACTTCGCCCGTGGCGGCTCCCTGGCGCTCCTCGACAACCAGAGCTGCCTGGCGAACCTTCTCTTCGGCGGCGTCTGCGCGCGCTTCCCGGACCTCGACTTCGTGTCGGTCGAGAGCGGCGTGGGCTGGCTCTCCTGCGTCCTCGAGATGTTCGACTGGCAGTGGACGAATGGCGACGTCGCCAAGGAGCATCCGGAATACGACCTGCTCCCGTCGGAGTACTTCGAGCGCCAGATCTACGGCTCGTTCTGGTTCGAGAAGAGGGAAATCGAATCCGCGGTCGCCAAGTTCCCGAAGAACCTGATGTGGGAAACCGACTACCCGCACCCGACCAGCCAGTACCCGAGCCCGAACAGCAGCGCGGTCCACCCGGCGGATTACGCCGAGGAAGCCCTCGGCGGAATCGACGAGTCGGTCGTGCGCGCGATCCTGCAGGACACGCCTGCACGGCTCTACAACGTGGAAATCTGAGGAGAAGAAGATGAGCACGGCCTATCAGTTCGACGGCGACAAGATCGACTGGAACGAGATCGACGACCCGACCCAGGACTATCCCTGCAAGTACGAGATGGCCATCCTCGGCTCCGACGCCGAGACGGGCCGGCTCGACCTGATCGTGCGATGGCCCGCGAACTCGTACTGCCACTTCCATCGGCACGTCGCCGACACAGCGATCATGGTGCTGGAGGGAGAGCAGCACGTGATCGAGATCCATGACGACGGCAGCGAGGGAGAACACAAGGTTCGTCCGGCCGGCACCTACGTGATGAGTCCCGGCGGCGAGGCCCACATGGAGTACGGCGGGCCCGATGGCGCCGTCGTGTTCTTCTCCCTCTACGCGGGAGACGGTCCCGTCTTCGAGACCCTCGACAAGGACATGAAGGTGCTCGAAGCGTCGACCGTGGCGCAGATGGCGGCTCAGCCGACGCTCGGCGAACGCTGAACCGCGCTCGCCCTAGCGAGGCGTGGCTTCCGAAAGCGGGCCATGCGCCGTGGCGGTCGGCTCCCCGATCGTCTCGGCGCCCCGCTGCCCTCTCGTCCACGCGAAGAGCGGGGGCAGGAAGACGACGTCGACCAGGAGCGCGAGGCCGATCGAGAGCGCGGTCAGCCCGCCGAACGCGACCAGATTCGACATCGACGAGAATCCGAACGTCGCGAACCCGAGACACAGCACGACCGAGCTGGTCAGGATCGCGCTTCCGGTCGTCTCGAGCCCCTCCGAGACGGCCCTTTCGAGATCGCCGTGCTCTTCCCAGCCCCGCCGGAAGGCGTGGCTCAGATGGACGGTGTCGTCGACGGCGAGGCCGAGCGCGATGCTGCCGATCAACATCGTGAAGAGATCGAGGTCGATCCCGAAGAAGCCCATCACGCCGAGGGTGATCGCGATCGGAAGCACGTTCGGCACCATGCTCGCGAGCCCGGCGCGCACGCTGCGCAGGAACGCGACCATGACGAGGGTCACCATCAGAACCGCCGTTCCGTAGCTCAGCACGAAGCCGCGCGAGATCGCCTCGACTGCCTCCGCGAAGAGGACGATCAGCCCGGTCGTCGAGACCGAGACCCCGCTCGGGAGCAGCCGCTCGAGCGCCGCCTCGACCTTCGGTATCAGCGCGAGGTAGTCCCGCCCCGAGCCCCAGGGCGCGCGAAGCGTGATGCGCGCGCTCGAGTAGTCGCTCGCCACGACGCGCTCGAGATCCTCGGCCCCGGTCGCCTCGAAGAGCAGGAGCTCCTGCGCGATCAGTCGCGCCTCGGAGGGCAGAGCGCCCTGCCCCGGCTCGCCCTCCGTCAGCGCGAGATGGATCTCACGCAACACGTCCACGAAAGACAGCGAGCGCTGGATCCGCGCTCCCTCGACCGCGGGGATCGCCGGAAGCACGCGTGCCATCTCGTCGAGCGCCGCCACGATCTCCGGCTGCCGCACGCCCCCGGCCACGCCGGCATCGACGAGGACCTCCATGCTCATCGTCCCGGAGAGCCGTTCGTCGAAGATCTCCGTCGCGATTCGGACGGGGTCGCCGGCCGGGAAGTAGGTGAGCGCGTCGTTCTCGGCGTCGACCCGGGACGCAGCGATCCCTGCGCCGACGAAGCAAGCCAGACCGGCCGCCGCGACGAGTCGCGGCGCGCGCAACGCGCGGAGTCCCAGTCGGGCGAGCGCCCGTCCGAGACGCAGGTGCACAGTCGCCGGCTCGCCCACTCGTGCCCGGATCGGCAGCAGCACGAGCGAAGCGGGAATCAGCACGAGGACGGCGATCAGGGTCGCCAACACGCCGACGGGGGCGACGGTCCCGAGCAGGGTCACCGGAGCCAGGTCGGTCGCGGCCGCGAACGAACCGAGGCCGAGCGCGGTCGTCAGGCTGGTCGCGACCAGCGCCGGCCCCGCGCGCTCGACGGATCGCGCGACCGCCTCGACGCGCGGCGTCCCCGCGTCGAGCTCCCGGTAGGCGATGACGAGCAGGTGGATGGCGGCGCTCGCGCCGACGGCCAGCAGGAAGGGCGGAAGGATCTGGATGGTCACGTTCAGGGTGACCCCCAGATGCCCGAGCAGGCCGAGGGTCGCGGCGATCGAGATCATCACGCTCGCGAGGGGCAGCACCACCGCAGATGCTCGGCGGAAGAGCAAGGCCAGGCAGGCGGCGATGGCCACCACGGCCAGCACGGTGAAGAGAAGCATGTCGCGAGCGAACGCGGCCGCCAGCCGCGCGTTCACCACCGGATTCCCGGCCAGGTGGTAGCCCCCTTCGGGCCAATGCCGCTCGGCCAGCGTCTCGACGCGCGCGACCACGCGACCCGACTCGAGGGCCGAGAGTGGCTGCAGCGTCGCGAGGTCGCGGTCGACGTAGGCGTCCAGGCTCACCGCGACGACGGTCAGCGTTCGGTCCCGGGAGAAGAGATGCCCCGGGTAGGCGCTGGTCTCGAAGAGTCTCGCGGCGAGCCGGTCCGATTCGCGCCCGTTCTGCGGGAGCGTCTTCCGCACTTCGCGCACGGACAGGACATCGTCGCGACCGGAGAGCAGACGCGCGCTCGCGAGGCTGCGCACCTCGTCCAGGTGCGGCAGGGTCGCTTCGAGATCGGCGTGGAAAGCGTCGAGTCGAGCCAGGAAGCCCGGCGCGAAGACGTCCTCTGCCTCGAGCAACACGAAGATCGCGGTGTCGAGTCCGTAGTCGCGCTTGAACGCCTCGTACCGGAGCCTGGACGGATGGTCCGGACCGAGGAAGCGCTCCGCGTGGGTCTCGAACCGGATCGACGGCAGGCCCGACGCGAGGACCACGAGACCGAGCAGCCCCGCGATCAGCGTTCGGACCGGGGCCCCGGCGACCCGATCCGCCCACGCGCGAAAGACGCGGGACCGCCCGGGCGGGCGCGACGCGGGCCCTTCCCTCAAGGGCCGACGAGCGTCCAGCCGAGCACGATGCTCGCGGCCGCGCCGACGACCCAGGCCGCCTTGATCCGGGCCGGCGTCGTGTCCACCCAGTAGCGGAAGAGCCTGGAGCTCAGACTCCCCTTCGACTCGTTCAGGTGCGGGAAGGGCTCGTCGGGGATCTCGACGCCGAGGAACTCACAGAGCGGTGCCCAACCGTCGCGAACGTCGAAGACGAGAAGTCGCTCCGCGGGCACCCGGTCGCGAACGGCCTGGTTGTGCCGCTCGTAGACTTCGATGTTCGAGGCCTTCTCGATCCCGCCGCCCATCACGGTGCCGGTCACGAGGAGGTCGGTGATGTCCATCGCTCTGCGCACGCGGGGCGAGAAGCGGGCGAAGGGGCGGATGAAACGGAAGGCGTCGTTGAGGCGCTTCCAGGATCGGAACCACCCTTCGGCGTCGCGCACCGTCAGGACCACCTTGGCGTCCGGGAACGCTTCGAGCAGCTCCTCGTAGTAGAGGCAGGTCGGGAGGTCGATGCACGAGGCGTAGCGGGCGAAGAGCCGACCCCAGTCGAGTCGATGGGGCTGACCGGCGTGGCGGGCGCGCGCATGCTCGCTCCACAGCTGCAGGTGGCCTTCGCTGTGGCCACGTCGCGGCGTGAGGATCTCGCGCATGTGATAGCAGGGACCGAAGCCCAGCTTCTCGAAGGCGGCCTTCGTACTGACGGTCCCCGTCCGAGCGAATCCCGCGCCGATGATCTTGAGACTCATGGGTCTGCCCCTGCCCGTTCCGGCCCCGTCGAGACAAGCCGGCGGGCGGTCTCGCTCGGTCGCGAGAGCGCGCCGATCCGACGTAGGGGCCGCAGACTCGATCGGCAGAACGCCGGCAAGTCTGGAGCCTAACGAGAAACAGCCGAGCTGCGATCGGCGATTCGCCCCAGGCCCGATCGTCATCGTGCCGCCTAACGTTCCGGCCAGCGTTCATCGGCGTGGGGAAACCCACTTGTGTCGCGACGGCCGCAACTCCTCCCCCGGCAGGTCGAAGAGCAGGAGCTCTGCGCTCTCCACCGCTTCGATCTCGAGTCGATCGACTTCTTCGATGGCAAAGCCATCCCCGGCCTCGAAGTCGATCCCGTCGACGCGGCCGGTGCCGCGCGCGACCTGGATCCATCCGCGCCGTCGCCCGCCCAACGGCCAGACGAAGGACTGGCCCTCGTCCAGGACGAGCGCGGACACGATCGCGTCCTGACGGAGCGGAAGCCCGCCCGTCGACGCCCCCGACGCACCCGAAGAAGCCAGCACGGTCGGGACCCCGGGGGCGAGCGCGAAGTCGATCATCTCGTGGCCCGGTGCGGTGCCCCGGGTGTCGGGCTCGATCCAGATCTGCAGCAAGTGGACCGGATCGTCCCCGAGATTCATCTCGGCATGGGCGATCCCGGTCCCGGCATGCATGAGCTGCGACCGGCGCGGGCGGATCTGGGCCTCGTTCTCTTCGCTGTCGAGATGGCTGAGCGTGCCCGAGAGCACGTAGGTCAGGATCTCCATCTCGCGATGCGGATGGGCGGGGAACCCCGAGCGCGGGGCGATCCAGTCCTCGTTGATCACCCGCAGCGGGCCGAAGCCCAGGATCGCGGGGTCGTGGTGATGTCCGAACGAGAAGCTGTGGCGACTGTCGAGCCAGTCGAGCTCGGTCCGGAATCGATGGTCGGCCTTCCTCTTGTCGATCATGGCGCGGGTCGCCCTCCCTTCACCGGTCAGCGGTGAAGGAAAGGATCGAACCGACTCGTCGAATGACAATCGATCTTCTTGGAACATGATTGGTTCCTTTAAGGAATCAATCGAGGGGCGCACGCCCGCCCCGATCAGAACTGATCGTGCAGGAACCGGATCAGATCGGTCGAGGTGACGAGCCCGACGAGCTTGTTCTTGTCGTCGACCACCGGCACCGCGTGGATGCTGCCGTCGGACAGCGCCTCCGCCGCGTCGGCCACGGTGCACTTCTCGGGCAGGGTCCGGAGCTCCTTCTTCATGAGCCCCTCGATCGAGAACTGGTGATCGAGGTAGGCGTCCATCGACATCTCGTCGCTGCCCACGCCCTCGACGCTGATCCCGAGGATGTCGGAGGCCGAGATCAGCCCGATCAGCTCGTCGCCCGAAACCACCGGCATGTGATGGAATCCATGCTTGGCGAAGGTCTTTCGCACGTCGCTCACGTTCTGGGCGACGTGGGTCGTGATGACGTCCGTGGTCAACACCTTCGAGATCGGCTCGTTCTTCTTCATCGGATTCCCGTGTCTCCGTTCGCGGGCCGCGTGGCCCTGGTTGGCTCCCTCCTTGGAGTGCACGTTCCATGCCCGCAGCGGAGTGCCGGAGACGGATCTCGCAGCGCGAATCGTGCTCCTTCGCCACACCTCGAGGCGGGAGACCCCGGCCTTCGCGCCGCTCGCTGGACGACGTGGTGGCCGGAAGGCGGTGGCCTCGGGTCGGGTCTCGAAGGCATGGGCGTAGGGGCTACGCCTCCGACACGCCTCCGACACGCCTCCGATCGACCTCCGACGAGCCGCCGTCGCCGGCAGCCCCTCGAAGGTCGTGTTCGTCGGGGGGACTCACCTCCCGACCGCAGGCGCGCTGCAGGTCGGCATGAGGGCGGGGTCGAGGGAGGAATGCATGTTCGGATGCGAGGACGTCTCGGGCGCGTGCTCTCCCGGGTGCGATCCGTGTCCGCCCCCGGCGACACCGATCAAGGCGATCAGGCCGAAGGCGACGAGCAGGACGCCGGCGGTCCGTTGCGCGCCGGCACTCCGGAGCTTCGCCGTCAGCCCGCCGGCGGCGAGCGACGTCGCCACCATCGCCGGCATCGTTCCCAGACCGAACGCCGCCATCCAGATGGCGCCTGCCGTCGCGGAGCCGGTCGCCGCCGACGTCGCGGCGGCCGTGTAGACGAGCCCGCAAGGCATCAGACCCCAGACTGCCCCGATCGCCGCCGCTCGGGTCAGGCTTCCCGGCGACCCGAGGCGACGCATGCGGGGCGAGACCTGGCGCCATAGCCCGAGTCCGCGACGTTCGATCCAGGAGAAGCCGAGATCGAGACCCAGCACACGCAGGCCCTGTCCGACGAGCACGGCACCGGCGAGGACCCGAAGTCCCGTCCCGAGTCCCGGCACGCCGTGGGCCACGCCCCCTGCCCCGCCGAGGACGGCACCGATCGCCGCGTAGCTGCCGATCCGCGCGAGCGAGTGCGTGCCCGCCGACAGCGCGGGGCGGGAGCGGGATCCGCCGGCGCCCCGCGCGGAGAGGCCGAGCGCGCCGGCGATCCCGCCACACATTCCGAGACAGTGGGCGCTACCGACGAACCCGAGCAGGAAGGCGGCGCCGATCGTGATCCCGGGATCAACGGACATGTCCGGTCTCCTCGTCTTTGCGAGACGGGCCGGCCGGCACGTCGTCGTCCCAGAGAATCCGTCGCCCTTCGAGCTCGAGGTCCTCGAACTGATCGTTCCGCACGGCCCAGAGGAACGCGTAGATCGCGATCAGGAGGAGCAGGCAGCCGAGGGGAATCAACACGAGCAGGATCGTCATGCGCGTCTCTCCTCCCGGCGCAGACGCGTCGCGTTCAGGGCGACGAGCAGCGAGCTCGCCGACATGCCCGCCGCGGCGAGCCACGGCGCGAGGTTCCCGGTGACGGCGAGGGGCAGCACGAGCAGGTTGTATCCGATCGCCCAGGCGAAGTTCTGGGTCACGATCCGGCGGGTCCGCCTGGCCCAGCGGACCGCGCGCGGCATCGCCGCCAGGTCGTCCCGGTAGAGGAGCGCGTCCGCGGAGAGGAGTGAGAGATCGCAGCCTCCGGCCATCGCGACCGAGACGTCCGCGGCCCGCAGGACGGGTCCGTCGTTCAGTCCGTCGCCCACGAAGGCGACCCGCTCGCCCTGCGTCTGATGGCGGCGGATGTGATCCACCTTGCCCTCCGGCATGACCCCCGACGTGACGGCCAGCCCGCCGAGCTCCGCGGCGATCCGCGAGGCGGCGGACGACGGATCGCCGGTCAGGATCTCGAGCTCGACGCCGAGCGACCGCAGTTCGTCCACGCTCGCTGCCGCTTCGGCACGCAGCGCGTCACCGAGACCGAACCAGGCGATCGCCCCGTCCTCGTCGGCCAGCAGGATCCAGGTATGCGCGTCGGTCTCCGGAAGGACAGGCGGCGCGGCCTCGGCAGCGAGCGCGCTCGCCCAGTCGGGTCGGCCGAGCCGGTGACGCACGCCTGCGATCGTGCCTTCCACGCCGGCCCCGGCGATCGAGCGGTTCGCTTCCACGACGGGAAGCACGCCCGGGCCCGCGCTGGACCCTCCGGAGAAGCGTGACGTGACCGCACCCGGCTCCGTGAACGCCCGCGCCAGGACGTGCGTCGAGCCCGCCTCGAGCGCGCGGGCGCGTGCGAAGGCGTCCTGGTTCGAGAGGTCGCGTACGAGCTCGACCGTCTCGATTCGCGGCCGGCCTTCGGTCAGGCTCCCGGTCTTGTCGAACACGACGCGGTCGACGCGGGCCAGGGACTCGAGGGCCGACCCCCCGGTGAGCACGAAGCCGATCCGCGCCAGGCCCTCGCTGGCGGCGGCGAGCGCCGTCGGCGTCGCCAGCCCGAGCGCGCACGGACAGGTCGCGACCAGCACCGCAAGGGTCACGTCGAAGACCCGGGACGGATCGATCAGCGACCAGGCGATCGCCGTGACTGCCGCGATCACGAGCACCGCCGCGACGAAGACGCCGCCGAGCCGGTCCGCTCGCCGGGCGATCGCCGGTTTGTCGCTCTGCGCGCGATCGATCAGTCGATGGAGCACGCCGAGCGTGGACTCCTCCTCGACCCGCGTGACCTCGATCTCGAGCAGCGCGTCCGCGTTCACGCTCCCGGCGCGAACCTCGTCCCCGCACGCGACGCGCCGCGGCCACGGCTCGCCCGAGAGCACCGCTTCCTCGACCGCGCCGGCACCCGAGCGCACGATCCCGTCCACGGGAATCGAGTCCCCGGGACGAACGACGATCCGATCCCCGACCGCGAGACGATTCGCGGGCACCACCTCTTCCCGCGCGCGCTCGGCGCCCTGCGCGTCTTCCACGATCCTTCGGGCGAGCGCCGGCGACGCATCCACGAGTCGGTCGGAGAGCGCGTCGGCCCGCTGACGCACGCCGTGCTCGAGGTAGCGGCCGAGGCCGATGAAGAAGGTGAACATGCAGACGGACTCGAAGTAGACCTCGCCCTCGCCGCGCATGACCGCGACCGCGCTGGCCACGTAGGCTCCGCCGATCGCCAACGCGATCGGGACGTCCATCCCCGGACGTCGCGCGCGCAGATCGCGCCAGGCGCCCTCGAAATGGGGACGCGCGCTCACGAGCACGACCGGTGTCGCGACCAGCCAGCACATCCATTGCAGGAAGCGATCGATCCCCTCGGCCATCTCCGCGATCGCGCCGAAATAGAGCGCAACCGCGTAGGTCATCACGTTCATGGTCGCGAGCCCGGCGATCCCGAGTCGGATGAGCGCCGCCCGACGCTCGCTCGCGTGCAGCGCGGCCCCCTCCCCCGGCGCATCCGGACGCGCCCGGAATCCGACCGCTGCGAGGCGCGCGACCACGTCGTCGAGAGCCGCTTCGCCCGCCCGCCAGACGACACGAACGCGGCGCGCGATCAGATTCACGCGAGCCTCTTCGATCGCCGGGAGTGCGGAGAGCGCGCGTTCGATCACCCAGGCGCAGGCTGGACAAGTCATCCCCTCGACCAGCAGCGCCACCTCGACCCGGTCGCCCTCGACGTGCGTCTCGAAGCTCCGGTCCTCGCCCTCGAGTCGCAGGAAGTCCGCCTCTTCGAGCACCTCCGGCACGATCTGCGCGGGCACGCCGGTCGGCTGCTCGCGTTCGACGTACCAGCGCTCCAGCCCCTCGTCGCGGAGCATCTCCGCCACCGCCTGGCAGCCGACGCAGCACATCGCGCGCGGAGCACCCTGCAGCTCGACCGCGAAGTCGCTGCCGATCGGAACGTCGAGACCGCAGTGGAAGCAGGTCTCGGTCGCGACCAGTGCCTCGGCGGCCGCCATGTCAGGGAGCCGCCGGTCCGGAAGGGGAGAGGCTTTGCGATTCCACGGAAGCCGGGCGCGTGTCGGACACCTCGAGGTCGCCCAGGCCGTAGGCGATCACGACCGTCCAGAGGCTCGCGCCCACGGACACGACCATGAGCACGACGATGAACCAGGGCCAGAAATGGCGATACCAGGGGCTGGGCTCGCTCATCCTCGAACCTCCTCGTTGGCCGCGCGCCGCACGGGCTCGGGCTGGTGGAACACACTCGTCGCCCGCGCGACGGCCTCTTCGTCGGCTTCGGCCCGGATCGTGAACTCGACGTCGGACACGGTCTCACCCCGCGGCGTCTCCGCCGCCCGCAACAGGCTGATCGGCACGATGCGCATGTCCCCGGCCTCGACCGAGACCACTCGCTCACCGACCAGCTCGAGCGGCACCTCCGAGGCGAACTCGATCCGGTAGTCCTGGGTCGTGTCGGCGCGGTTCGAGATGCGGAGCGAGTAGACGTTCTCGACGCTGCCGTCCCAGAATTCGCGATAGAGACGATTGCGATCGCGGATCACGTCGAGATCGAGGGGGAGGCGCGTGGCGACGGTCACCGCGAAGAGGGTCACGATCGCGGTCATCATGGTCGCGTACCCGACGAGCCGGGGGCGGAGCCAACGACCGGGCTGGCCCGCGTCACGATTCTCCGAGCTGTAGCGAACGAGGGTCTCCCCGTAGCCCATCTGGCCCATGACGTCGGTACAGGCGTCGACGCAGGCCGCGCAACCGATGCACTGGTACTGGAGGCCGTCGCGGATGTCGATGCCGGTCGGGCAGACGCGGACGCACCGGTCGCAGTCGATGCAGTGGCCGAGCCCGAGCTCGGCGGGATCCGCCTTTCGCGGCCGATGGCCGCGGGGCTCCGCGCGCGACTCGTCGTAGCTGATGATCAACGAGTCGCGGTCGAGCATCACGCTCTGGAATCGCGCGTAGGGGCACATGTGGAAGCAGACCTGCTCACGCAGGATCGCAGAGAAGAAGAAGCTGCCGGCCGCCGGGAGAAGGACGAAGACCGTCTCCCAGCCGGTCAGCTGGAACGTCGCGACGCGCGGGACGAGCTCACGGATCTCCGTGAAGTACCCGACGAAGGTGATCGAGATCGAGAACGCCACGACCGACCAGGCCGCGAACTTCATGGCCTTCCTGGCCATCCAGTCCCGGGTCCAGGGCTTGTTGTCGCGGCGCTGGCGCTCGACGCGGTCGCCCTCGATGTAGCGCTCCAGGATCAGATAGGCGTTGACCCAGATCGTCTGCGGACAGACCCAACCGCAGAAGACCCGGCCGGCGGCGATCGTCGCGACGAAGAGTCCGAGCGCGAGGATGACCAGGAGCCACGCGAGCAGCACGAACTCGTCGGGTGCGAAGGTCTGCCAGAAGACGGTGAAACGACGCTCGGCGAGATCGAAGCGCGCCCCGGGCTCCCCGTTCCAGCGAAGCCAGGGCCCCGCATAGAAGATCAGGAGGAGCACCACGAGCGTGACGCGGCGCCAGGTCTGGAACCCGCCCGAGACCCACTCGGGATAGATCCGACGCCACTTCTCGTACAGATCGACGGTCTGCGGCGCGTCGCTCGTCGTGTCGCCTCCGCTGCTCACGGCGCCGCCGCTCCTCCCTTGGACAGGGACAGGACGTAGGCCGCCGTCACGTGGACGCGCCCTTCCGTCAGGATGTCGGAGTGCGCCGGCATCTGATTGTTCAGGCCGGCCTCGATCGCGTACGCGATGTCGTCGCGCGTTCCGCCGTGGAGCCAGACGTCGTCGCTCAGGTTCGGGGCTCCGATGGCCTGGTTCCCGCGTCCGTCGACCCCGTGGCAGATCCCGCAGAGCCCGTCGTACATCGGCTTTCCGATGGCCGCGGCCGCCGCATCGTGATCGCGACCAGAGAGCGAGAGGACGTGCTCCGTCACGTTGCCGACCCCCTCGTCTCCGCCGAGCGCACCGCCGAGCGGCGGCATCACGCCGACGCGACCGTTCGCGATCGTGCTCACGATCGTCTCCGGCGCGCCGCCGTGGATCCAATCGTCGTCCGTCAGATTGGGGTAGCCGCGACCGCCGCGTGCATCCGAGCCGTGACACTGCGCGCATCGGTTCGCGAAGATGCGCCGACCCATCCCGAGGGCCCGCTCGTCGTCGAGGAGATCCGGGATCGGCTGCGCGAGGTACGCCTCGTAGATCGGACCGTACTTCGCCTCCGCCGCCGCGCCGTTCGCCGCCGCCTCACCGGTGGAGCTCCAGCCGAGCACGCCCGGCATGCTCCCGAAACCCGGATAGAGGATGAAGTAGCCGACGCCGAAGACGATCGTTCCGATGAAGAGCCAGGTCCACCACGCCGGAAGCGGGTTGTTCAGCTCTTCGATGCCGTCGAAGTCGTGCCCCGTCGATTCGCCGATCTCTCCCGGATCGATCTCCACGTGGCGGTTGCCCCAGAGCAGCCAGGCACAGCCGACGATGTTCGCGACGACCAGCACGATGATGAACGTGCTCCATGCGGCACTCATCGCTCTTCTCCTTCTCGTGATTCCTTGCGATTCCGCAGCACCGCACGTTCGTCGTCCTCGAAGGCCAGCAGGGCGTCCTCCTCGAAGCGTCCGCGGTTCCCGGGCCGGTAGGCCCACCAGACGATTCCGAGGAAGGTCGCCATCGTGAGCGCCGCGATCGCGCCCCGAACGGTTCCCATGCTGATGTGGATGTCGACGAGTTCCACCGTCACCCCTCCTGATCGGGATCGAAGTGCGTCCCGAGCTGCTGCAGATAGGCGATCAGAGCCGCGAGCTCCGTCTTGCCCTCGACCTCGGCGGTCGCCCGGTCGATGTCTCCGTCCTCGTAGGGCACGCCGACGGAGCGCAGGGCTCGCATCTTGTCCGGCGTGTCCGCCCCGTCGAGCTCGGCGTCGGCGAGCCACGGGAACCCGGGCATGTTCGACTCCGGCACGACGGCGCGGGGGTCGATGAGGTGGACGCGATGCCACTCGTCGCTGTACCGGCGACCGACCCGTGCGAGGTCGGGCCCCGTCCGCTTGGAGCCCCAGAGGAAGGGGTGGTCCCAGATCGACTCGCCCGCCCGAGAATGCGGTCCGTAGCGCGCCTCCTCCGGCGCGAGCTTGCGGATCATCTGGGAGTGGCAGCCGACGCAACCCTCACGGATGTAGATGTCGCGCCCCTCGAGCTCGAGAGCGGTCAGCGGACGGAGCCCGGGAACGGGCTGGGTGACCGCGTCCTGCCAGAACAGAGGCACGATCTCCGCCAGGCCACCGAGACTGATGACCCCGATCACGAGGACGAGCATCAGGCCCATGTTCCGTTCGATTACGCGATGGTCCATGGTGCTAGTTCCCCTCCGCTTCCGCAGACGCACCCGCCTGCATCGTCTTCGCCGTATTCCATGCCATCACCAGCATGCCGCTGAAGAAGACCGTCCCTCCGGCCAGACGACCGACGTAGAAGGGCCAGGTCGCCTCGACCGACTGCACGAAGCTGTTCGTGAGCGTCCCGTCCTCGTTGACCGCGAGCCACATCAGTCCCTGCATCACGCCGGCGATCCACATGTTCACGACGTAGAAGATCACGCCGAGGGTCGAGAGCCAGAAGTGCAGGTTCACGGCCGGGATGCTCCACATCTCCGTTCGGCCCGCGAGCCGCGGAATCAGGTAGTAGAGCGACCCGATCGTCATCATCGCGACCCAGCCCAGCGCACCGGAGTGCACGTGGCCGATCGTCCAATCCGTGTAGTGGGAAAGGGCGTTGACGGTCTTGATCGACATCATCGGCCCCTCGAAGGTCGACATGCCGTAGAACGAGAGCGCCACGATCATGAAGCGGATGACCGGATCGTCGCGCAGCTTCTCCCACGCGCCCGACAGGGTCATCACGCCGTTGATCATCCCGCCCCAGGACGGTGCGAGCAGGATCAACGAGAAGACCATGCCGATGGACTGGACCCAGTCCGGCAGCGACGTGTAATGGAGGTGGTGCGGACCGGCCCACATGTAGACCGAGATCAGCGCCCAGAAGTGCACGACCGACAGTCGATAGGAGTAGACGGGACGCTCGGCCTGCTTCGGCACGAAGTAGTACATCATGCCCAGGAAGCCGGCGGTCAGGAAGAAGCCGACGGCGTTGTGTCCGTACCACCACTGGACCATGGCGTCGATCGCGCCGCCGTAGGCGCTGTACGACTTCCACATCGTGACCGGGACTTCAGCGCTGTTGACGACGTGAAGAACGGCGACGGTCAGGATGAAGGCGCCGTAGAACCAGTTGGCGACGTAGATGTGGGACGTCTTGCGCTTGGCGATCGTGCCGAAGAACACGACCGCGTAGGCGACCCAGACGATCGTGATCAGCAGGTCGATCGGCCACTCGAGCTCGGCGTACTCCTTGCTCGTCGTGATGCCGAGCGGGAGGGTGATCGCCGCAGCGAGAATCACCGCCTGCCAGCCCCAGAACACGAACGACGCCAGCCCCGGCGCGAACAAGGTCGTTCGACAGGTGCGCTGGACCACGTAGAGAGACGTCGAGAAGAGCGCGCAGCCGCCGAACGCGAAGATCACCGCGTTCGTGTGCAGCGGACGAAGCCGCCCGTAGGAGAGGTAGGGGACATCGAAGTTGAGCGAGGGCCAGGCGAGCTGCGCGGCGAGCACGACGCCGACCAGCATCCCCACGATCCCCCAGACCACGGTCATCACGGCGAAGAGCCGAACGACGCCGTCGTCGTAGGCCAAGGCCTGCGCGTCCTGCCGGGGCGCGGCTGCGACCGACATGTCGGCGTCCGGCGTTGCGGTCACCATTCGAGCACTCCCTCCAAGGTTGGTTCTGCTTGGCGCGACGCCACACACGTCGCCGTTCACCGGCCCGCTGGACCGGCGCCCCAAGCGATTGCGACAACCGTGCCAGCCCTAGACGCGCCGTATGCGCCCTCGCCCCTACCGGAGCGACATCTCGCCACACGACGAGTCGATTCGACCCGAAGCGGGGCGCAACGCAACGTTGCGTCCCAGAGACCGACACTCGACTCGATCGCGTCACGCGAGGTGGGCGGGTTTCGAGAACCCAGGTCGCCCGCCCCAGACATTTCGCCTCACTTCGCAGAGCGAACGCGACGAATCGCCACGCCGATCGCCGAGAGCCGCCGCCGAAGACGCGCACGCAGTGGCACGTGACCTGCAGTGCAGTGTTGGACATCGCGCAGTCGGCTCGACGCCGGCGCGCGGGAGGAACGCCGCGAGATGCCCCAACCCCGAATCGTCCTGCAGGGCGCCCTGCTCCTGAACGGGCGCGACCCCGCTCGCCCCGAAATGACCGTCGTCGTCGAGGGCGACCGCATCTCGAGCGTGGAGCCCGACGCGGCCTTCACGCCTCGACCCGACGACGAGGTCCACGACCTCGGCGGTCGGGCTCTCATGCCGGGCATGGTGCAGTCCCATTTCCACTCGCATTTCGGGGCCTTCGGCGACGGCGTCTCGGCACCGGCCCTGGGCCTCGAGGCGGCCCCGCCCTACCTCTCGATGCTCGCCGCGAAGAACGCGGAGAACGCGCTGCGACTCGGCTGGACCGGCGCAATCGGTTCGAGCAACGCATTCGTGATCGACGTAAGCCTCAAGGAGGCGATCCAGGCCGGAATCGTCCGTGGCCCCCGCTATCTCGCCGGATCACGCGAGATCGTCACGACCGGCGAGTATTCGGACTACGCCAACAACCGGAACCACTTCATGGAGCTCGGCTGCACGGGCCTGACCTGCGCCGTGAACGGCGAAGAGGAGTGGCGACACGTCGCGCGGATCGAGGCGGGCCGCGGTTGTGACGTGATCAAGATCTCCGCCGGGCCGGGACACGGCTCGTCCCCTGCCCGCGACGTGATGTATCCGACCCGGACCGAGCTGCATGCCCTCGTCGACGCGGCCCACACTCTCGGCAAGCGCGTTCGCGCCCACGCCCCGTCGAAGACCTCGATCCTCGAGTGTGCCCGCGCTGGCGTGGACATCATCGACCACGCGGACCGGATCGACGACGAGTGCATCGAAGCGATCCTCGACGCGGACACGACGATCGTGCCGAGCATGCTCTGGAGCGCGCGCTTCCTCGAGCTCGCCGAGTCCTGGGACCACGACCAAGCGGTCCTGCAGATCAGCGAGGGCTTCCCGGAGAGTCCGGACGAGGTGAGGCGGCGGATCGCCGCCGTGCGCGAGGACTACGAGTACACCTGTGAAGCGATTCCTCGAGCGCTCCGCGCCGGAGTCCGCATGGTGATCGGCGACGACTTCGGAACGCCGATCATGCCCCACGGCGACTACGCCGCGGAGCTCGAGCTCTACGTCAAGGTGCTCGGCATCCCGCCGCTCGAGGTGCTCCGCTGGGCGACCCACAACGGCGCCATCGCGATGGGTCTCGGCGAAGACGCTGGACTCGTCGAAGCCGGACGCCTCGCGGACTTCGTGGTCGTGAACGGCGACCCGTCCGTCGACATCGCTTGCCTGGGCGCCGCGGACGGGATCGCAGCAGTCGCCCTCGGCGGCGAATGGGCCCTGAACCGGCTGCAGCCCGCGGCCTGATTCGCGAGCGACCCGCACGAGCTCGCACCGATGCCGGCGTCCGGAGACGGCGCCCGCAATTGCTGAAAGAGAGGAACCCCTTGGTCGAGTACAACCCGCTGATGCCCGAGATCTTCGACGACCCCCTTCCGATCTACGCCCGCCTGCGAGAGGAAGCGCCGGCCTACTACGTCGAGGAGCACGACTGCTGGGCGCTCTCGCGATTCGAGGACATCTGGGTGCAGAGCGGCGACAACGCCTCCTACTCCGCCTCGTTGCGCGGCACGACGCCGGCGCATCTGATCACGAAGCAGATGCCGGTCTTCCCGAGCGTCAACATGATGGACCCGCCGGAGCACACGCGGAATCGGGCGCTCATCTCCGGCGCGTTCAAGCCCCGGCGCGTCGCCGCCCTCGCCCCCGCGGTCGAGGCGATCGTCGAGAAGCACGCGAAGGCGCTCGAACAGGACGGCGAGATCGACCTCGTGGGGGACTACATCGCGAAGATCGCGATGGAGGTCTCGTGCGTCCTGCTCGGGCTCCCGATCGAAGACGCGGACGAGCTCTATGGCTACGTGAACCGGTTCTTCGCCCGCGAGAACGATCAGCCGGGCATGACGCAGGACGGGCTCCAGGCTGCAGACGAGCTGAATCGCTACCTGGAGTCGTTCATCCAGTTCCGCCGGGACAACCCGACGGACGACGACGTCCTGCTGAATGCCTACCTGAACGCGCGCTTCGACGACAAGCCGCTGCCGGACGAGAACATCGCCTCGCAGATGTCGACCCTCGTGATCGGAAGCACGGACAGCTTCCCGAAGGTCTTCGCCTGCTTCCTCCATGAGCTGTTCCGCAATCCCGGTCAGCGGGCGGAGCTCGTCGCGGACCCGTCGCTCATCCCGAACGCGTTCCGTGAGGGGCTGCGATTCGGAATGCCGACCCAGTTCCTCGGACGGACGGTGGTGAAGCCCGTCGAGCTGCACGGCCACACGTTCGAGCCCGGACAATCGGTGATCTTCCTCTTCCCGTCGGCGAATCGCGACGAGCGCGAGTTCGAGAGCCCCGACCAGTTCGACATCCATCGTCGATCACGCCGGATCCTCACTTTCGGACACGGAAGCCACTCCTGCCTCGGAACCCACATCGCCGCACTCGAGGGCGAGACCGCGACCCGGGCGCTGCTCGAGCGGATACCCGAGTTCGTCGTGAACGAAGACCGGATCGAGCGGCTGCGCAGCGAGTTCGTCGCCGGCATCGTCGGCTTGCCCGCCACGCGGTCCTAGGTCCCGGAGCGAGGATCCCCGTGCCGACGGTGAACGCCCTCCCCGCTCCGACGTCCACGAGGGCGGAGGCCGAAGTCGCACCTTCGCCCTCGGAGCAAGAGCAGGACCGGGAGGCGCTCGAAGCGATCGCGGAAGCGATCGCGGAGGACGGGGATCGTTTCGTCGACGCGCTCTACGCCGACTTCTTCGCCCGCTGCCCCGCGGCTCGGCCGCTCTTCGGCGAGCACGCCCTCTCCGAGCAGGAGGAGATGGTGAGCGAAACTTTCCGCGCGATCGTCGCCTGGCTCGACGACGAGCCCTGGCTGGACGACAACCTGATCGCGTTCGGAGAGAGCCACGTCGAGTACGGCGTCGAGGAGGGGATGTACCCCCTCTTCGTCGAAGCGCTCGTCGAGACCGTCTGTGCCTGCGCTGGCGTCGCCCGGACCTCGGCGGGCGTTCTCCTCCTGCGGGAGAGCCTGGAGCAGATCACCGGGGCGATGGCCACGCGATCGCCGATCCAGAGGAAGTACGGGGCATGAGCGGATTGCGAACGGTGCGGGAGGTGATGTCTCCCGAAGTGACGACGCTTCGAGAAGACGACTCGCTCTCGATCGCCGACGACATCATGCAGCTCGGCCGGATCCGCCACCTGCCCGTCGTCGATTCCGAGGGACGCGCCGTCGGCGTCGTGAGCCAACGCGACCTCTTCCGCGGCGCCATCACCTCCCTGCTCGGATACGACGACCGTGCCAAGCGGCACGTGCTGAACGCGATCAAGGTGACCGACGTGATGGCGAGTCCTGCTCGCACGATCGCCCCCGACGCGAACCTGACCGAGGCCGCACGCCTGCTGGACGAGCACAAGATCGGCTGCCTCCTCGTCGTCGAACGCGGCGACCCGGAGGGTGAGCTCGTCGGCATCCTGACCGAAGGCGATTTCGTCCGCCTTCACAAGCCCGCGCGCCCCTGATCCCCATGGAGTCCCTGAGCCCCCAGGACGCCACCTTCCTCTACGTGGAGAACGAGTGCAATCACATGCACATCGCCGCGGTGGCGGTCTTCGAGGGTCCCCCGCCCGCGCAGGCCGAGATCGAGGCGATGGTCGAGTCCAAGCTCGACCGATTGCCGCGCTATCGGCAGCACGTGCGCGAGGTGCCCTTCGATCTCACAGAGCCCTACTGGATCGACGTCTCCGACTTCGACCTCGCCTACCACCTGAGGCGGACGGCCCTGCCGCGGCCGGGCTCCGAGCTCGAGCTCCAGAATCTCGTCGGCCGGGTGATGTCCCAGAAGCTCGATCGGGAACGGCCGCTGTGGGAGATGTGGGTGATCGAAGGGCTGGCCGAGGACCGGTGGGCCATCCTCTGCAAGACCCATCATTGTCTGGCGGACGGCGTTTCCGGCGCCGCGCTGCTGGCGACGATGCTCGAGTCCTCGCCCACGGCGACGCCCCCCGCGCCCTCCTCCTGGAAGCCACGTCCTCCTCCCCGTGCGAGCGAGCTCGTCGCGACCGCGCTCCGTCGCGGCTGGCGCATGCCGACCGAGGGACTCCGTGGCCTTCGCTGGGCCGCGACCGCGCCGGGCCGCGCCCTCCAGGAGCTCGGCGCCTTCGCGGAAGGGCTCCAGAGCTTCCGCGCCGGCGCCGCGGACACCCTCGAGACCACGCTCAACGGGCCGATCGGCCCGCACCGGCGCTGGCGCACCTTCTCGGTCCCGCTCCAGACCCTGAACAAGATTCGGGCGACCCATGGAGGGACGATCAACGACGTCGTCCTGACCGCCGTCGCGGGGGGCTTCCGGGCGCTGCTCGCGTCCCGCGACGAACCGGTCGAAGGGTGCAGCGTGCGGACCCTCGTCCCGGTCTCGACCCACCGCGCCGGCGAGGACGAGGGGCCGGGCAACCACGTCGCGGCGATCTTCGTCGACCTTCCGCTCGACGAAGCGACGCCCGGCGATCGTCTCGCCGAGGTCCTCGCCGAGACGGCCCGCCTCAAGGACGAGCATCAGCCCGAAGCGACGAAAGCGCTGAGCGCGATCGTAGACCTGTCACCGCCCGCGCTCCTCTCCTTCAGCGCAGGATTCCTCTCGGCGTTCGAGCAGCACAGGGTCCAGACGGTCGTGACGAACGTGCGTGGGCCCGGCGTGCCCCTCCATGCGCTCGGCCGCCGCCTCGTCTCGGTCGCGCCCTACGTCCCACTCTGGGGATCGATCCGGCTCGGGATCGCGGTCTTCTCGTACGCCGGCGACCTCGCCTTCGGCATCACCGGCGACTACGAGAGCGCCGCAGACATCGACGTGCTGGGTGAAGGCATCCGAGCGGCCCTGGCGTCGCTCTCGCAGAGCGCCTGAACGCCCGGAGCTCGAGCAGGACGAGGAGGATCCCGATGGCCACCCCGCGAATGCGTCCCTCGTTCCGGATCGAGACGTCCTGCTCGAACGAATGCCTTCAGGACGCCTTCGCCGAGCGGCTCGCTGCGAGCGCGGGCCGGGTCGTCGGCACGCTCAAGTCGGGGCATTGCGTCCTGGAGGTCGACGCCCGCGAGCGACGATTCTGGACTCCCAGCCTCGATCTCATGTTCGATTCGGCGTCCGCAGACGCGCCCGAGCGGACGGATCTCTGGGGCACGTTCTCGCCGCGTGCCGAGATCTGGACCGCGCTCGTCTTCGCGATGGGGACCCTCGCGATCGTGAGCTTCTTCGCGACGATGATCGGTCTCGCCCAGTGGGCGATCGGTCATTCGCCCATCGCCCTGATCGTACCGGTCGTCGCCGCCGTGATCGCGGCGCTGCTCTATCTCGCCGCCCTCGTCGGACAGGGCTTGAGCATCGCCGAGATGTACACGCTCCGCGCGTTCCTCGACGACTGCCTGCGCGACGCCGAAGCGCGAACCGCGCGGGCGACGCCGCCGGTGAGCTCGCGCGAGACTGCCGCGCTCTAGCTCACCGACGGCGGCGTCTCTCCTAGAACGTGTACGAGGCCATCCAGGTCGCTCGTTGCTCGAAGATGTCCTGTCGCTGGGACAGGACACGCTCGTAGGAGAAGCCGAGCGACAGGCCGTTGCGGAAGGGGACGCGCAGGCCCCAGGCCATCGTGATCAGGCTCTCGCCCGCCATTCCCGGAGAGCCGAGGTTCGCGACGTCGGCGCCTTCACCGCGTTGGTCCGCGGTCACGCCGAGGCCGTTGAGCGCATTCTGCGCCGCCCGGAGCGAGAGTCGCCCGAGGGAGGTGTCGAGGGTGGCGCTGCCGTCGCCGCTGTCGACCCAGGTCATGCCGTTCAGCTCGATGAAGGGCACGACGAAGTCGGCGCCGGGAATGACGTCGGTCTCGAAGGCCTGGTCGAGATGGAGGTTGTAGAAGATCGACGTGCTGTCGTGGTCTCCGTCCACCGGCAGCTGCGCACCGAAGTCCGCGATCAGGTGGATCGCTTCGGGACCGAAGCCGACGGACACCGCCGGAATGAAGACGCCGTCGCCACGCCCCTGCAGGATGTCGTCGGAGCCGAGAGGAATCTCGTAGCGGAGGCTCGGCGTGACGATCAGGCCCGCCTCGCGGTCGTCGATGGCGGCGTATTTGAACCCGGCGGTGATGTCCGTGAAGCCCTTGTCGTTGCCGAGCAGGCCGTTGTTGGGGCGCAGGACCGTGTAGCCGTCCTTCGTTGCGATGAACGCGAGCCGGTCGGTGATGGCGAGACGCGCCTGGAGCGCGATCACGCCGGCTTCGCCGCCGTCGAAGACCGAGTCGGAGGGGAAGTCGTGGTAGATGCCCACGAGGTTCAGCTCCGTCGTGATGTACGGATCCTCGAAGAGGTAGGGCATCGACATCGGCGCGACGTGGCCGGCGGGCCTCGCCTCCCGGTCGCAGCCGAAGTCGGGCAGGAGTCCACTGCAGTCCTCGGCAGACCGCGCCGCGATAGGAAGCAGGACGAGGATGGCCAGGAGGACGAGCCCGAGTCCGATCGACATCCGGTGTGTCGGAGGGTGCGCGACGGCCGACGCGGTGGTTCGGGTCTCCCTTGCCTCGATCATGATTCTCTCCTTGGTGCGAGGTCGATCCCGGCCGACGCTCCGTGCGCCGACCTCGAGTCCAGGGTGTGCAAGTGAAGTGCCACGATGACGTCGACGTCAGTCGCGTGACGCCGAGTCGATCTCGCCGAGGCGCGACACGCTGTCACCGCGGTTCGGGCGAAGTGCGACTCGCCGACACGCCCGGAGGCACGACCGGAGCCACGGCCGGAGGCACAGCCAGCGCTAGGCGCCGAGTCCGAAGTCCGCGATCGCGCCAGCGAGGTCGAGGCTGGTGACGATGCCGACGAGCACGCCGGACTGTCCGTCGACGACGGGAAGACGGTGGATGTGATCCGTCATCATCCGGCGAGCGACGGATTCGAGGGACTCTTCGGGGTGGGCCACGACGGGATTCGGCGTCATGACGTCACGGACGCGATAGGAGACGAGGGCATCGCCCAGGCTCGCCGCGTCCCGAGCCATGTACTCGAGGGCGGAAAGCGGCACCGCATAGCCCGTGGTGTAGTAGGGCGCCGGATGGGCGTTCTCCTGCTGTCCCTCCCAGAGGGTCCGGATCACGTCGCTCTGGGAGGCGACGCCGACCAGACGGTTGCCCTCGACGACGGGCGCCCCCGATACGCCGCACTTCACGAGCATCGTGTCCATCTCGTGCAGCGTCATGTCGGGAGCGAGCGAGAAGATGCCCGTCGTCATTACGTCCGCGGTCGTGATCGCCATCGCTTTTCGTTCTCCCTTCCCGGCGAGCCGGTCGCCGAGCCAGCCCGAGGAGTCTCCGCCCTGGCCGCGCGGATCGCCTGGACGCAGGTCCGCTGGTCGTGCTTGGGTCGGAAGCCGGCGCGTTCGATCTTCGCGGTGTCGACGACCTGGCCGAAGCGCGCGAGCGCGATCACATCGTCGGTCAGGTGGGCCACGCCGAATCGGTCGAGCAGGGGCGAGAGCGCGGCGGCGCTGACGGGAAGTACGGGCGTCTCAGCGCCGTCCACCGTCCGTGCCGCCGTCGCCCACCGGATCTGACCTTCGGAGGCGACGTTGAATACGCCGGCCAGCTCGTGAAGGACGGCGAAAGAGACCGCCGCCGCCGCGTCCTCGACGTGCAGCAACTGGATCGGCGGATCGAAACCGATCGGAACCGGGACGGACTCCCCGGCGAAGATGCGCGAGAGCGCCCCATTCAGGCCCTGACCGACGAGCTGCTGGAGACGCAGGATCGACACGTTGATCTGGGGATTGCGGAGGGCCACGTCCCGGGCGTAGTCCTCCGCCTCGGCGATCGAGGCCTCGCGGCTCGCCGGATCGAGGGCCCGGGAGGCGTCCTCCCGCTGCATCAGGCTCGCGTAGCTGTCGACCGGATAGACCCCGGTCGTGGAGAGTGCGACCCAGCTCCGGATCCGGACGTCCTCGTGTCCGACCGCCGCCCCGGTGCACATCGTTCCGATCACGTCGGCTTCCGTACGCGATCGCCGCTGCCCCGAGCGGTCGGGCGCCAGCCCGCATTGGACGACCGTGTCGATCGCGTGGGAGCGCAGGTAGGCGACGAACTCGCGGTGGTCCGACGAGAGCGGGATCGTCTCGAGATCGGCGGCGTGCGGGGCCCGCGCGTCCTTCCGGGTCACCACGCCGCCCACGAACTCGACGTCGGAGCAGGCGCGCAGCGCATCCATGATCGGCGCGGCGACCGGGAGCTGCGCATCGGTGACGACGACTCGACGCGGGGCGCTCATCCTTCCCACAAGCTCCTTCGCTTTCGGTACAGGTCGTCGAGCGCGGTCTGCATCTCGCTCCGTACGTGCTCGGCCCGATCCATCAGCAGGCTCCGGGACTCCGGCGAGCCGTCTACCTGGATCGGCGGCAGGACCCGCGCACGAATCTTCACGGGCAGGTGGGCCACCGAGCCGAGGAGCGGGCCGAGCATGAGCGAGTTCCAGGTGATGGGCATCGTCTGGTTGTTCAGCGTGAGGGTGCTCATCGTGGGCGTCGTGTCCTCGGTCCCCATCAGAACGATCGGCACGATCGGAACACCTGCACGCATCGCCGTCTCGACGAAGCCTCCGCGTCCGAAGCGCTGCAGCCGGTAGCGCTCGGAGGCGGGCTTGACCGGCCCCTTCGCGCCTTCCGGAAAGACCAGCACGAGACGGTCGTCCTCGGCGAGGAGGCGGTGGGCATTGTCCGGGTGGGCGACGACCGATCCGATGCGATTGAGCGTGCGCCCCATGAAGGGAATCCGGAAGAAGCCGTGGTGCGCGAGCATGTAGACCGCACGCCGCTTCTCGACCTGGATGCCGTGCTGGATGATGCCGCCGTCGACGGGCATCATGCCTGCGTGGTTCCAGACCAGGAGCGCACCGCCCTCTTCCGGGACGTGCTCGAGGCCCTCCCACTCGACGCGGAACCAGGAGCGGTAGGCCGCGGCGAAGAAGCCGTTCTCGGGATGGCCCTCCGTGTCGCGACCCCAACGATCCTCGACCGTCGTTCCTCGCTCTCCGGGGGTCGCCGTCATGACGGCACCTGCATCGGCTGGATCTCGCGGCCCGAGATCGTGTCCATCGTCAGCGCGACGAAGTGGTGCTTCGGGGATCGCACCCAGGGACGAAGCGGCAACGACTCGACGTCGTCGTCCGCAAGTCGCTCGTGCAGTCGCCCCGTCACGACGACGCTGCGCCCGGTGTGCTCGAAGGCGTCGACCGCGCTGATCACGAACGAAGCGGGCTCTTCACCCTGGGCCGCGGAGAGGATCTGGCCCTCACCGGTCCGGATGACGACCTGCTTCTGGTCACACGCGAAATTCACCGGTCGGAGGATCGGTGCCTCGACGCCGCAGAGGGCGAGGACGCCGACGCCGGGCCGAGCGAGGAGCCTGGCGCATTCCTCGTCGGTGAGGATCCGGGTGCCGTCTCCGGCGTCGTCTTCGCGCATCGCAGTCCCTCTTCGCTCCGGCTGCCGCCGAGGCCGGGAGGCGCGCCGCCGCTACGTCGCCGTCGCTCTCTGGCCATTCCTCCACACAAGGAGCAAATTCCGGGCCATCTCGCCTCGCTTCGAGCTCCGCGACGCCACGCCGAAACCCGTGCGAGCGAGACATTCGGGCACGCTTCGCGTCTTTCGGACTCAGATGGACGCGAACGAGCCCCGCGCGCGCGTCAGGCCGCGCACGCGGGTCAGGGCCTTCTTCAGGGAGACGGAACCGTCAGGACGGGGCAAGGGGCCGTCCGCACGACCTTCTCGGCCACGCTGCCCAGCGCGAAGTGCTTGATCCCGGTGAGGCCGCGGGTGCCCATGACGATCAGATCCGCGTGCCGCTCGACCGCTTCGTTCACGATGCCCATCGCGGCGGGGACGCCGATCGCGATGCCTTCGCACACGACGCCGGTCGCGGCGACCTCCTTTGCGGCGGCCTCCACGGCGTCGCGAGCGCTCTTCGCGACCTCCTCGATCAGACCCTCGGGCAGCGTATAGGTGCCGGAGAGGGTCGGTCCCGGCAACGGAATCGGCAGATCGTAGGCGTGGACGAGCACGATCTTCGAATCGAGCTTCCGGGCGTAGTCGATCGCCATGTCGGTCGCGTGCGCCGCGGGCGTCGAGAAGTCCGTGGCCACCAGGATCGTCGCGACCTCCAGCGCCTCGGGCTCCGCGCCACTCTCGGCGGCCTCGCGTCGCGCGCGCATCCGCTCGATCAGGCGGCGGTTCTCCTTGTCGAAGTAGGCGTTCTCGAGGGCGTGCTCGCGCTCACTCAGCGGGTTCTTGTAGGACATGATCCGATCTCCTCGTTTTCGCGCGTTGGCCGGACTTCGCGTGGGTCCGCGACTTGTCGTCTCGGGGCGGTCCGTGTCAAGCCGAAGGATGCCGAAACCTGCCGGGCTCCGCCGCGACCGATCCCGCGCGCCCCGGGCGACCGCGTTCGCGCACCGCCTCGCGCCGTCGATTACCAGGGGTGGACGCGCACCGGCAGCTCGCTGAAGCCCTTCACGAAGCACGACTTCACGCGCACCGGCGGGCCGACGACCTCGACGAAGCGGAAGCGCTTCATGATCTCTTCCCAGAGCACGCGGAGCTGCAGTTCGGCGATCCGGCTCCCCATGCAGAAGTGGACGCCCCAGCCGAAGGAGAGGTGCTTCTTCGATTCCCTGCGATCGATGAGGAACTCGTCGGCGCGCTCGATCGCGTCTGCGTCGCGATTCGCCGAGACGTACCACATCACGACCTTCTCGCCCTTCCTGATCGTCTTCCCGCCGAGGACGGTGTCGCGGGTCGCCGTGCGACGCATGTGGGCGAGCGGGGTCTGCCAACGGATGATCTCGTCGACCATGCTGGGAATCACGCGCGGATCGTTGCGGAGCTTCTCGTACTCGCCCGGGTTCTCGTTGAGGGCGAGTACGCCACCGGTGATCGAGTTCCGCGTCGTGTCGTTGCCGCCCACGATCAGCAGCATCAGCGTCCCCAGATAGGTGGCAGGATCGAGGTCCTGGGTCGCATCGGCGTTCGCGAGGGCGGTCACGAAGTCGAGGCTCTCGCCCTGCTTGCCCTTGCGGTCGTGCCAGAGCTTCGTGAAGACGTCGAGGCACTCGAGCAGCGCGGCGCGCGCTTCTTCCCGGGTGACCCCCATGTCCTTCAGCTGGTCGGCGCTCGCCGTCGTGATGTCGCTCCAGAAGGTGAGCTGCCGCTGCTGCGCCCGGTCGAAGTCGAACATCGTGGCGAGCATGCGCGTCGTCAGCTCGACGGACACGTTGTCGACCCAATCGAAGGTCTCGCCGACGGGAAGACGGTCGAGAATCTCGCAGACGAACTCGCGGATCAGCGGCTCGAGCTGCTTCAGGTTGCGCGGCGACGAGACCGGCTGCACGACCTTGCGATGAGCGGTGTGGCGCGGCCCGTCCATCGAGATGAATCCCGCGTTCTGCAGCACGCCCCCCGGCGGCGGGTCGAAGATCACGACGCTCGGGACCGAGGAATAGGTCTCGGGGTTCTTCTCGACCTCGACGATGTCGTCGAATTTCGTGACGGACCAGTACGGGCCGTAGCCACTCTCCGGGCAATAGTGGACCGGGTCCTCTTCGCGGAGTCGTTCGAACCATCGCCAGAGCTCGTCGCTCGTGAAGAGCGCGTAGTCGGAGACGTCGATCTGCTCGAGCGGCACGCCGTACGGATCGACGCCGACCTGCTTCCGCTTCGTCGGCACGGGGCTCGCGACGGCTTCGCTCATGACTTCTCCCCCAATCCCGACTCGGGCGGCGAGCCCGATCGAGGCGAACCGGGCGGGTCGCTCGGAAAGCTCAGTCTATGGGCCATTCCATAAACAAGCAAGCTTGCTGGTTTGTTAACTCCGCGCTAAAGGAACGGAGATGAGCGAGACCGCCGAGAGAGCCGCGAACGAGGCCCCGCGGGTGCGTCGCACCCAGAACGAACGAACCGCCGAGACCCGGGCCCGGGTCCTCGACGCGGCGATCGACTGCCTGATCGACGAGGGCTACGCGGGCACGACCACGAAGCGGATCGCCGAGCGGACGGGCGTGTCTCGCGGCGCCCAGCAGCACCACTTCCCCAAGCGGCACGACCTCGTGATCCAGGCCGTCATCCACCTCGCGAACCGCCGGCTCGAAGAGCTCCGCGCCGACGCGCAGCGCCTGACGACGGCCGAGGATCGCGTCGCGCGACTCCTCGACCTGCTCGAGCAGAGCCTGACGGGGCCCCTCTTCTTCGCCTCCCTCGAGCTCTGGGTGGCGGCGCGAACCGACCCCGCGCTCCACGAAGCGCTCTACACGGCGGAACGCCAGCTCGGCCGGACGATCGGCGCCCTGACCGCGGAGGCCAGCTCGATCGCCGCGAACGACGAGCGCTTCGAAGACCTGATCGAGCTCACGATCCACCTGCTTCGCGGAATGGGCCTGCAGCGCATCCTGCGCGAGGACGACGCGAAACGACGCCGCCACTTCGAGCTCTGGAAGCGGATCGTCCTGCAGACGATTGCCGCGTAGTCGGCGAACACGCCGAGATCGTGGCCGCCCCCGACCGGATACTGATCCCCTCCGAACAGCGTGCTATTCCGTGCACATGCTGCGCGATCTCATCCGCCTCGTCTCGACCGACCCGGCCCGTCGTACGCTCTTCGTCGTCCTCTGTCTCTGGATCTGCCTCGTAGGCCTCGGGCGGACCGCGAGCGCGATCGACCACGATGCGGGCGTCTGGCTCGTCAATCAGGTCGAAGTCCCGCTCGGAGAGCGACTCGCCGTCCACGCCATGCACCAGAGTCGCTGGAGCGACGAGGTCGAGCGGTACGAGCGCACCATCGTGCGCCCCTGGATCTCCTACCGCTGGCCGGATCGCGGGCACGTGGCGATCGGCTACGACCACCACGAGTTCGAAGGCCCCGACCGCTGGGAGCGGCGCGCCTGGCAGCGCGTCGCCGTCCAGCATCCGCTGGACCGGCTGACCCTCCTCGGCCACGTCTGGATCGAGGAACGGTTCTTCCAGGGCACGGACAACGTCGCCGTCCGCGCCCGTTTCAACGCCGGCGCGTCCGCCCCGGTGACCGCCGACCTGTCCGTCGTCTTGCGCGACGAGATCTTCTTCGATCTCAACGGCACGACCCGCATCCGCAACGCGGGTCTCGGCGAGAACCACCTCGTGCTCGCGCTGAGCCACAAGCTTCCCGGCCAGCTCGTCTTCGAGATCGGCTATCTGCAGCAGTACCTCGACCGCCGCGGAAACGCCGACGTCTACAACCACTTCCTGATGACCGGGTTCAGCTGGCGCGCGCCCCAGGTCGCGGACTGGTTCTGAGCATCCGGCCCGAGGGCCTCGGTTCGTCAGTCCATCGCGCCGAGGGGCGGCGGCGGACGCTGCGGGTCCGTTCCGTCGAGGATCCCGCGTAGGCGTCCCTCGACCATCGAAGCCCACTCGGGATGGGTGAGGATGTAGAACCGCTCGTCCCGGATCGCGTCGAGCACGACCTCGCCCGCCTGCCGCGCGGGCATGCCGGTCCCCAGGAAATGCTTCATGCCGGCGACCATCTGACGTCCCTGCTCGGTCGTGAGATGGGACTTCACGCCGTCGGGCCGAAGCTCTTCGTAGCTGTCGAAGACGTTCGAGGTCACGAAGGCGGGACACAGGACCGAGCACTTCACCGCGTCACTGACCGATGCGAGCTGGTCCTGCAGCCCTTCGGTCAGGGCGACGACACCGTGCTTCGCGGTCATGTAGACGGCCTCGGGAGAGCTCCCGGTGATGAGCCCACCCATCGACGCGGTGTTCACGACATGGCCTTCGCCGCCCTGCTCGAGCAGGATCGGCACGAAGCTGCGGATGCCGTGCACGGTCCCCATCACCATCGTCCGGAGATGCCAGTCCCACTCCTCGAGCGGGGCCTCCCAGAGGAGCGAGCTGCTGCTCGCGACCCCGGCGTTGTTGCAGACCACGTGGACCGCCCCGAAGACTTCGAGGGTCCGATCCGCCAGCGCCTGGACCGCCGCCGGGTCCTGCACGTCCGTCACGACCGGCTCGACGCTCGCCCCCTGGTCGCGCAGCGAAAGGGCCGCCGCCTCGAGCGCATCGGCCCGGACGTCCGACAACACGATCTTCATGCCCGCGGCGGCGAACGCCTCGGCGAGCCCCAGCCCGATTCCGCTCGCGGCGCCGGTCACGACGGCGACGCGCCCTTCGAAATCCTTCATCCCCTACCACTCCCCGGCTCGTCCGCGTCGACCGACTTCGTCACGGAAGGCTCGTCCTCCGCGGGCATGCCGAGGTGCACCATGTTGTCCTGGGTCGACCGGAAGACCGTCCACCCGGTGTCGTCCATCGCCCGCCCGACGGCCTGCCCGACCTCGTCGAGGTCTCCCTCCGCCGGCTGGACACCGCCCGCCGCGTATACGACGCGGGAGAATCCGCCTCCCCCCGCCGTGAACGTCTCACCGGACACGTCGCATCGATCGCTCACGAGCCAGCCGACGAGTGGCGAGATCCGATCGGAGCCGAAGTCCGCGTGGAGCCGCGTCTTGAAGTCCGAGTCGGGAAGCAGCGCCGTCAGCCGCGACCACGCCGCCGGGAGCAGCTGGTTGACGCGGATGCCGTGGGCTGCGCCGAAGATCGCGGCGGTTCGCGTCAGGCCGAAGAGCCCAGCCTTGGTCGACGAGTACGCGGCGATCTCGTTTCCGAAGCACGCGGGCGAGCCCGTGTTCACGATCCGTCCGTAGCCCTTCTCGATGAAGTAGGGCCACGCGGCCCGTGCCGTGTGGAGACAGCCCAGGAGCGTCACGCGGAGGTGGCGCTGCATCTCCTCCTCGTCCACGTCGGGAAAGAAGGCCGCGCTCGCGATGCCGGCGTTGTTCACGACGATGTCGAGACGACCCCAGGTGTCGAGGGCGCTCTGGACCATGTCCTGGGCGGTCCGTGGATCCCCGACGTCGCCGGCGTTGGCGATCGCTTCGCCGCCGAGGGCGCGGATCCGCTCGGCGGCCGCCTCCGCGACGCCGGCGTCGACGCCCTGGACCGGAAGGCCGAGGGTCCCTCCGCCGAAGTCGTTGAGCACGATCCGCGCACCCCGCTCCGCGAGGAATCGGGCGTGGGCGAAGCCCAGACCGTCGGCGTCCCCCGCGCCGGTGATCAGGGCGACGCGGCCCTCGAACGCCTTCGATGACGCCGTCGACATCGGCTCACGCGTCCTTCAGGAGCGGCGCCAGGCGCTCGATCGTCTCCACGCTCGGTCGCGTCGCGTCGTTCGCGTCGAGCGGCTGGATACAGACGTGGGTCGCGCCCGCTTCGCGGTGCTGTCGAACGCGATCCACGAGCGCCGACTCGTCGCCCCACGCGACCACCGCGTCGACCACGCGATCGTTGCCCCCGTCGTTCAGCTCTTCCTCGGTGAAGCCGGAACGCATCAGGTTCTTCCGGTAGTTCGGCATCGTGAGCGGCCCGGCCATCGCCTGTCGCGCCCGCGCCCGCGCCTTTTCCGGGTCGGACTCGAGCAGGATCTTCTGCTCAGGACAGAGCCAGGCACCTTCGCCCATGATCTCGCGCGAGCGACGGGTGTTCTCCGGCGGCGCGAAGAAGGGGTGGGCACCGAGGGTCCGTTCGGCGGCGAACTTCAGCATCAGCGGACCGAGCGCCGCGAGGATCACCGGAGGCTTTTCGTCGAGCTCGGGTCCCCACCACATGGCGTTGTCCATCTTGTCGAGGTACTCGCGCATGGACGAAAGCGGGGCCGGATAGGTCTTGCCGAAGAGCGGCTCGACGGCGGTCTGATGGGAGACGCCGAGGCCGAGCAGGAAACGGCCTCCGGACTGGTCGTGCAGCTCGCGCTGGGCACAGGCCGTCGCCTGCGCCTCGCGAAGATGGACGTTGACCACGCCGGTGGCGATCACGAGTCGCTTCGTGTGCTGGAAGAGCATGGCCGCGTGCGCGAAGGGGTCGCGACCGAACGCGTCCGGGATCCAGAGCGCGCCGTAGCCGAGGTCTTCGACGTGCTGAGCGAACTCGATCGCTTCGTGGGCCGCGAATCCATCCATGCGGGTCCAGACGCCCGTCGCGCCGATGTCCATTCGAGTCTCCTGACAGGGTGAGCGGCGACGTGACGCGGTCGGCCGCTCGCGAACTCTAGTGCCCTGCCGACCGGAATGCCGACCGGCCGTGCCGCGTTTCGACGAGCGAGCTCTGGTACACCCTCCTACACCCCGCCTCGAAGGAGACCCGTTCCATGGCCAGCCGAGCCTCCTGCCTGATCACGGGCGTCGGTCCCGGAACGGGAACCGCCCTCGTCCGTCGCTTCGGGGAGGCGTACGAGATCGCCATGATCGCGCGAGAGGCGGACCGGCTGGCCGAGCTCGAGCGGTCTGTCCCCGGCACCCGTTGACCGGGAGAATCGCAGCCGGCCGTCGCCCCGGCCTGCCCGTCCGGTCACCCAGGAGCGCGCTCGGCCGTGCGGCACGCGGTCGCGACCGCGCATCCACCCAGGCGCCCCGCGGCGGAGCGATCCGCAGCCCACCGGCACCGCCAGCGCAACCTCTCGCCGACCGGGCCGTATTCTCGCACCGCCCGGTCCGGATCTGCTAGGTCTGAGGAGCGACCTGCGCGGTCGCCGACGAGGGTGACCCGATCATGCTGCTCCTTCCCTCCATCTCCCCCGCGACCGCTCCCCGGATCTCGCGACGCCGACGACGCGCGCTCCCATTCCTCGCCTTCCTCGCGGCTTCGCTCTGCGCCGCCGTGGCGCACGCCGGGTGGTCCTCGATCGACGCGCCCGGTCCGCAGATCGGGCTCTTCGACAACGATCTCTACGTCGACGAAGACGGCGAAGTCCTGCGCATCGAAGTCGCCCTCGCCTACGGCGGCCAGCGCTTCCTCCGCTTCGGCGACATCGCCTTCGATCTCGACGCCTACGACGTGGTCGTGATCCCGGAGCTGGAGACCGGGGCGCTCGAACCTGCGCTCTCGCCGGCGGCGACGACCCACCTCCTCCAGTACGTGCAGACGGGCGGGGTCCTCGTCTCCTTCCGGGCCTCGGCGAGCCGGGACCACGCACTTCTCGGGAGCGTCTTCGGATGGACGGGACTGAGCGAGGGGGCTCAGAACATCGTCACTTCCCTGAACGCGACCAACGCCGTCGGGACCCCCTTCGCAGGCGGACCGGCCACGCTTCCGACGCGGAGCGCGACGCGATCGACGCTGACCACCTCCTTGCCGCCCGAGGCGCTCTCCCTCTACGACGACGGAACCAACACCACCGTATTCGTCGTGCGTGTCGGTCTCGGCTGGGTCGTGTCGATCGGCTGGGACTTCTTCAATGCGGCGCCCTCGGGACCGACGGATGGCGAGGGCTGGCTCGACGTCCTCCTCGCGACTCCCGAGTTGGCTCTCCCGCGACGAGACCGGGAGGTCGGCCTCTTCCTGGGCAACGGCTACGTCGATACCGACCCGGGCGACGCCAACTCGGAGGCGTCGAACATGGAGGCGGTGATCCGCGGTCTGCGCATCCCGGCGCGTGGCTTCGCGGGCCGGGACGAGGTCGCCGAAGTCTCGCTCTTCGCCGACGACGCCCTCGTCGACTACGACCCGGCGAGTGGAAACGTCGATTCGGAAGCCGTCCTGCTCGAGAGCGGCCTGATCGAACGCGGCCACGAAGTCACGGTCTTCACCGGGCCCAGCGTGCTCCCCAGTTCTCTCGCGTCGAACGCGGAAGTCATCGTGATTCCGGAGCTCGAGAACGGGGATCTGGCGGCGCTCCTCGACCAGACCGAACTGGATCAGTTGCACGGCTTCCTGCGCGGCGGCGGCACCCTCGTCCTCTTCGGCGACATCCAGGGCCGCAGCCTCGCCGTCGCCGACGCGCTGCTCTTCTCGACCATCGCGCCGACGACGGTCGTCTCCTCGGGCTCTGCCCAGCTCGTCACGACCGCCGCCGCGAACACGCTCTTCGAGGGCGGCCCCGCCGCGCTTCGGCTGCAGAGCGCGACGGCTCTGGTCGACGAGACCACGCTCCCGCCTCCGGCGCGCGCGCTCTACACCACCTCGTCGGGGGACGTCGCAGCCTTCGTCGCCCCGGTGTGGAATGGCGGCCTCGTGTGGCTGGGATGGGACTTCTTCGCCGCCGCGCCCGACGGCCCCGAAGACGGAGGTTGGCGCGACGTGCTCGACCGGGCCCTCGCGCTCCGAGGCTCCTTCGAACGGGACCTCCCGGGCAAGGACGTCGTCGTGATCCCGGAGCTCGAACGCGGAACCCTCGAAGCCGACCTCTCCCCCTCGGCGAGCGCTGCCCTCGTGGACTACGTGACGAACGGCGGGCGCCTGGTGGTCGGCGGCGGCCAGTTCGACGCCGAAACCTTCTTGAACGCGCTCTTCAGGTGGAGCCTCGTCTCGGTCACGCCGACGACCGCGACCACCCGCCTCGCGACCACGATCGGCACCGACTTCGACAACGGACCGGCGAGCCTGCCGACCCCGAGCGCGACGCGCCATCTCGACCGCGGATCGCTTCCGGCCGGCAGCGTCCCTCTCTACGAAGCCGCCGGAGAGGTCGGCGTCCTCTCGGTCCAGGTCGGGCGGGGTGAGGTGATCTACCTCGCGTGGGACTACTTCGGGTCCGAGCCGGTCGGGACCGCGGGCGAGGAATGGGTCACGATCCTCGAGCAGGCCGTCCCGGAGCCGGCGACCACCACGATGTTGGCAGTGGGGACCGCCTTGCTCGCGCTGTCGGCACGGGGACGGCAGCGTCTGCGCAACCACCGCGCGCCCTGACCGGAGAGGCGACGCCTCCCCCCTGCTCGTCGCACGCTCGCCGCGCGCACCGCGGCGTCGCTTCCCCCTGACACAGTTCGGTGGCTCAAGCCGCTCGACGGAACGGTCGATCTCTTCGACGGAGGGCCGCCACCCCCCGACCGCCGGAGGCGCAGCGCGATGCGAGACCGTCGAGCGACGAGAGAGCCGGAGACCGAACGACGAGCCGCGCAGCGCGTCGCCGTTCGATGCGAGGTGGAGTTCCTGTGTGGCGGCGTGCTCTACGTCGCGAACGCCGAGAATCTGAGCGTCCAGGGCGCCTTCGTCGCGACCGAAGTCGGCGTACCCCACGGACTGCCGGTGGACGTCAGCCTGACCCTCGACGACGTCGCCGACCCGATCAAGATCGTCGGAAAGGTGGTGCGCGTGGCGCGCCGGCGCGATGAGCGCCCGGGCTTCGCGATCGAGTTCGACGCCCTCGACGACGCGACGCGTGCTCGCCTCCAGCAGGCCGTCGAGTCCTCCTGAAGGCACGCTCGCTTCCGACACGCCGGGCGGGCTGAGAGCAACCCCGACGACTTCGGGTTCGCTCCGAACGCGAGCCGTTCCGGACGCCTCGCGTCTATCGTCTCCGGATGGAGAATCGATTCGACCGAGACACTGCCCTCACCCGCCTGACCGACGGACGCTTCGAGGTCCGAATCGACCGGGGCTGGTGGATCATCCGCGGGCCGAACGGCGGCTACATCGCGGCGATCCTCGCGAAGGCCGCGGCCGCGACCATCGACGATCCGGGTCGGCCGCTCCGCTCGCTCACCATCCACTTCCTGCGCCCGCCCCAGGAAGGCCCTGCCGAGGTCGAGGCGGTCGTCGAACGCTCGGGGCGCACGGTCACGACCGTCAGCGTGCGCCTCCTGCAGAACGGCAAGGTCCAGGCCATCGCGACCGCGGCCCACGCGGTGCCGCGGAAGATGGAAGGCTTCATCCATGCGGCGATGCCCGACGTGCCTCCGCCGAGCGAGTGCGCCCCTCGCGTTCGAACCCCGACCCCGGACGGCCCGACCCTGCACGAGCGCTACGACCAGCGCTTCACGATCGGCCCCGCTCCCTTCAGCGACGAGCCGCGCACCCGCGAGGCGCGCAGCGGTGGATGGATCCGTCTGAAGGAGTCCCGGCCCTGGGACGCCGCCGAGATCGCCGCGATCAGCGATGCCTGGCCGCCGGCGGTCTTCGCGTCCTCGGACATGCCCGAGACGACGGGAGGCGTCCCGACCGTGGACCTCACGGTCCATCTCCTGAACCCGGAGGCCCTCGCCGCCCTCGCGCCCGAGGCCTTCGTGCTGGTCGACTTCACGACCCGCGCCGTCCAGGGCGGCTATCTCGAAGAGGATGGCGAGATCTGGAGCGAGGACGGAATCCTGCTCGCCCAGGCGAGACAGGTCGGGGTCGTGATCTGAGGAGCCGGCAAGGTCCCTCGCTGACCGCGCGGCGGATGTCGCAGCACCGGGCAATCCTATGCTCCGCGCCATGCAGATCACGTCCCTTCACCGAGGCCCTTCGTTGACCGCGCGCTCGAGCGTGGCACTCGCACTGATCCTGACCGCGGTCCTCGGCGGGTGCAGCACGCCCCGCATCGATCCCGAAACCTCCGGCAGCCTCGACCGCCCTCCCCTCGAAGTCTTCGGTCACCGCTTCGAGCGCCGTCGGCTCGCGAACGGACTCGAAGCGCTCGCGGTTCGGGAATCGGGCGCCGAGACCGCGTCGGTCTACGTCGTCTATGCCGTCGGCACCGGGGACGAGACCGACGACGTCGCGGGGATCAGCCACCTGACGGAGCATCTCCTCTTCAGCGGGACTCCGACGACGCCGAACGGCGCGCACGAACGATTCGTCGAATCGATCGGGGGCGAAGGGAACGCATTCACTCGCGCCGACTACACCTTCTACTACGACCACGCGATCCCCCTCGCGGAGCTCGATCGCGTCCTCGCGATGGAAGCGGACCGCGTGCGCGGACTCTCCTTCGAGACGGGGGCAGTCGAGTACGAGCGGGAACGCCTCGTTCGGGAAGAAGAAGGCGCCAACACCGGCCGTCAGCGCCGGGAGCAGCGCGTCGACCGCGCGGTCTTCGGTCCGGCTGGGTACGGCAGTCAGCGGGTCGACGACGAGGGACACACGCGGGCCAAGGACCTCGACGTCTCCGTCGTGCGCGATTTCTACGACCGGTGGTACGTCCCGAACCGCGCCGCGGTGGTCGTCGTGGGCGATCTCGATGAACGACGGGCCCTCGATGCCGTGGAACGGGCCTTCGACGCACTCCCCGCCCGACCGGAAGCCGATCGGATGCGACGCGGGGATGCGCAGAAGGAGCCGCGCGCCCCCACCACGTCGCGCTTCGAAGAGGATCTGACGCAGGCGCGCGTCGACCACGCCTGGATCGGTCCCGCATGGCGATCCGAAGCCGGGGACCCGACCGAGCGACTCGCGTTCGAAGTCCTCGAGCGCGTCTACGACGCGCGTTCTTCCCGGGTCCGCGTCTCGAGCGGCGATCGGATGCGTGCGGACCGGATCACCCTGACCGCCTCGGGACCCGACGCCGAGAAGAGGCTGCGGGAGCACGCCGCAGCGATGCGCTCACAGGCCATCACGCCCGACGAGCTCCGGAGCGCCATCCTGGCCATCGAACGCGAGTGGGCGTCCGCGCCGCTGCGCGGTCGACCCTATTTCTCGCTCGCCGGGCGGATGGGGATCCTGAGCGCCGTCGGCGACCCCGAGTACCTGAACGACGGCCTCGACGCGCTCCGCCAGCTGACTCCGGAGCGGGTTCGCACGGCGGCCGAGCGTTGGCTGCTCCCCGAAGCGCGGTTCGCGGTTCGATTCGAGCCCGGCGGCGCGTCCCCGTCCACCGCAGCGGGCGATTCCTCCGATTCCCCGGAGACCCTCGCGCGACGTGCGGAACGCGCGGCCGATTCCGGAGATCTCGCGGGCGCCGCCCTCGCCTACCAGCAGCTGGCCGATTCGGTCGACGACGCCAAGATGCGCGTGATCGCGCTCTACTCGCTGGCGCACGTCGAGCGACGACGCGACCGGCTGATCGAGGCCCGCGCGGCGCTCCTCGAAGCGCTCGAGATCGTGGAGTACCCGGCGGTCCGCTCGCTCCTCGAGGAGATCGACGAGGAGCTCTCGACCGGCGAACGCGCAACCGCGACGGCGAGCGCCGAGTCCGCCACGGAATCCGCCTCGCCCCCGGCGTCCGGTTTCGGCGTCGCGAATCCGGAGAGCCTCGCACCCGAGATCGTCGCGCGCGCGGAGCAGTGGATGCGACGCATCGAGGAGTGGCGTGGCCTCCCCTTCCGCGGCGACCTGCGGATCGAGTATGGCGTCGAAGGCGAAGAAGAAGACCTGGCCGGCTTCTACTCGCCGGCGGAGCAGCGCCTGGTCGTGATGGCCGGGCGAAGCGAGACCTTCTCGGACGGGACGTTGCTCCACGAGATCTTTCACGCGCTCCAGGACCAGCACTTCGACCTCGCTCGTCTGCACGACGAGGCCGACTCTCCGGACGCGCATCGCGCCCTCTCCGCCTTGATCGAGGGCGAGGCGATGCTCGCCGTCTCGGACCTGATGGGATACGACTTTCTTTCGCATGCCACAAACTTCGACGCCTACCCCGTCGACCGGAACCGCTTCGACAAGGTCTTCCGCTACGGGGAGGGCATGCGCTTCGTGATGGCCCTGCGCGAGTCGGGCGGCTGGTCCCGAGTCGACGAGGCCTGGCGCCGCCCGCCGGATCGGACCGTCAAGATCCTCGACCCCTCGCTCTGGCTCCAGGGCGAAGAGAAGGACGCGAAGACGCGCAGCACCTACGGGGCCTACTCCGCCTATCTCCTCCTTGGGGGTGCCCCGGACTCGCGGCCCCATGCCCGCGCGCTCGCGACGCTGGTCCGCAGCGACCGGATGGAGGAGTCGACCGACGGGTCGCCCCAAGCGGGGTCGCGTCGGTGGACCCTGGAGTTCGCTACGGCAGACGCTGCCCGGCTGTTCCGCTCGCTCGTATCGGGACGAGAGGGCGTGCGGATCGTTCCCTCGGAGCGCGACGAACCGCAGGTGACGCTCGACCTCGACGGAACCTGGCTCCCTTGATCGGCCAGCGGCGCTTTCGTCGCGGAGATCGAAGACCTAGCTTCCCCGAATGCCGTCCTTGATCCCCCTTCCGCCGCAACCGGAAGACGTCGCCTGGCCGACCGACGCCTGGCCGACGGCCGAGCTCGATCCGCGGGTCGATCGAGTCGCGATCGATGCGCTCCTCGCTCGCGCCTTCGCGGTGCCCGAGCCAGAAGATCTCGAGCGAACCCACAGCGTCGTCGTCGTCCACCGCGGCGCACTCGTCGCCGAGCGCCATGCCCACGACGTCGCCCCCGACGACGCGTTCCGCTCCTGGTCGATGGCGAAGAGCATCACCGCCGCTCTCGTCGGCATCCTCGTACGCGACGGGAAGCTGGACATCCACGCCCCGATCCCCGTCAAGGAGTGGGACGCGTCGGACCTGCGCAGTCGGATCACGATCGACCAGATGTTGCGAATGGTCGATGGATTGCGCTTTCGGGAGGCGGAGGCGCTCCCGAACGGCGGAGTGAAGTACTACCCGGACGAGGAGAACGACGTCGTCCAGATGCTCTTCGGGCCCGGTCGCGACGACGTCGCCGCCTACGCCTCGACGCTTCCGAAGATCGCGGAACCGGAAGCGCGCTGGAACTACAACAGCGGCGCTTCCAACCTGCTCGCCCGCCTCGTGTCGGACACGGTCGGCGGAGGCGAAGAAGGCATGCGCGCCTTCATGGAGCGGGAGCTCTTCGGTCCGCTCGGCATGCGGACCGCGAAGCCGGTCTTCGACGGCGCGGGGACCTTCGTCGGCTCCGCCTACTGCCCCTGCAGCGCGCGGGACTTCGCCCGCTTCGGCCTGCTCTTCTTGCGCGACGGGGTCTGGGAGGATCGACGTCTCCTGCCCGAGGGCTGGGTCGACTACGCGCGCACGCCCACCGCGGTCTCGGAGGGTCTCTACGGCGCCCACTTCTGGACGGTCCCCGGAAGCCTCGGGACCTTCGAGTGTCATGGCGCCTTCGGCCAGCGGATCACGATCGTTCCGAAGCTCGACCTCGTGGTGGTCCGCCTCGGACAGACGTCGCCGGCGAAGGTCGGGCACGTCGTCGCCTTCGACAAGGCGATCGTCGATGCGTTCCGTCCGACCGCGGACTGAGCTGCGGCGATGAATGCACCGTCAGCCGATCGCCGAAGCCCTCGGCGCCTGCGGGTTGTAGTACTCGCGTAGGCGACGAACCCGACCGTCCTGCATGTACCAGTAGCCGACGTAGCGATTGGCGTAGGGCTCACCGGTATCGAGGAAGCGACCGTCACAGAAGTACTCCGCGATCAGCAGCTGTTCCTCTTCGATCCAGTGCGTCCCGGTCAGCTGGAGGTTCATCTGCTGGACGGGCAGGAAGCTGCCGACGTAGGCGCGCACGTTCTCGCGGCCTTCGACGACGTTCGACTCGCCGGGCTTGAAGTACGGGAGCTCGAGAACGTAGTCCTCGGTGTAGTTCTCGCAGAGCAGATCGATGTCCTGCTTCAGCAGCGCTGCGAAGCACCGCTCGACCACGACGACCGCATCCTCGATTGACATATTTCCGCCCATGTCGCCTCCTCACTTCGGGTCCCCACCGATTCTACCCATGCAGAACGTCTTCGCTCGCGCGAGCCGTCGCCGCCGGAACTTGATACAACTGGTCTCCCGACGACGAGGACCCTTTCATGCTCGACCGCGAAATATTGATGCAGGCTGCCCGGGATGCCACCGGCCTCGACGACTTCGGTCCGGACGATTTCGAGGAGGGCTTCGCCGTCCTGCTCGAGTCCTACGCGACCGACGCGAACCTGACCGATCTGGGCGTCCAGCTCGCCCACGACGAGATCGTCGGTGACCTGGTCGGTCGCCTGCAGGTCGTCGAGCAGCTGAAGCAGCGCCCCGAGATCCTCGAGACGAAGCTCGAGCGCCCGATCTTCATCCTCGGCCTGCCCCGTTCGGGCACGACCACGATCCATCACCTCCTCCAGCAGGACCCGGATAGCCAGGTCCTCGAGTACTGGCTCGGCGTCGTGCCGAAGCCGCGCCCGCCCCGGGAGACCTGGAAGGACGACCCGGACTTCCAACGTGTCGCCGAGGTCCTGCGCCTGACTTACGAGTCCGACCCGGGCCTCCGCGCCCTGCACGACGTCTCGGCGGAAGGCGCCGGCGAGTGTCGCTTCGTGTTCCGACACCTCTTCAAGGACGACTCCTACGACCACACGGCCTACCTGCCGAGCTACCGGGCCTGGTTCGACGCGCAGCCGATGGACGACGTGTATCGCTGGTACCACGACGTACTGAAGCTGATCCAGTATCCCGACGACGTGGGCAAGCGTTGGATTCTCAAATACCCGCCGCATCTGCGCTGCCTGAAGGAGCTCTTTCGCGAGTTTCCCGAGGCTTGCGTGATCCACACCCACCGCGACCCGGCCAAGGTCATCCCGTCCTTCGCGAGCCTGCTGACCCACTTCACGGCGGTCTACGAGAAGGAGGTCGATCCGCACCAGGTCGGCGCCCTCGCGGCGCGGCTCTGGAAGGAGCGGATCGCGCAGGGCGTGATCGACCGCAAAGAGCTGGATCGCGAGTCCCAGTTCGTCGATCTCCACTTCCGCGAGGTCCTCGCCGACCCGGTCGGCTCGCTCCAGAAGGCCTTCTCGGCGCTGGACCTGCCGCTCTCGGACACGGCGATCGCCCGGATGACCGACTGGCAGAAGAGCCACCAACCCGAGCGGCACGGCGCCCACCAGTACACCGCGGAGGAGTACGGGCTCGACCCGGACGAGCTCTCCGAGGCGTTCCGCGAATACCGCGACCAGTACGGCATTCCGAGCGAATGACCGCACCGCGATCCACGACTCGATCCACGAGAAGGAGCTTCGAACGATGAGTCTCATGATGGAAGGCAAGACGATCGTCGTCGCCGGCGTCGGCACCGGCCTCGGAAGTCAGGTCGGCCGACTCGGCCTTCGAGAAGGCGCGAACGTCGTCCTCGCCGCGCGCAGCCGCGACACGCTCGAGTCGATCGCCACGGAGCTCGATCCTTCGGGCGATCGGGTGCTGACCGTGCCGACGGACATCACGGACGAGAGCCAGTGCGACAAGCTCGCAGACGAAGCCGTCAAGCGCTTCGGGGGAATCGACGCGATCTGCCAGGTCGCGGCCCAGGACCGCTTCTTCGGCGGTCTCGGCGAGGTGACGCGCGAGGAGTGGCTGGCCGCATTCGATCTCGGCGTGATCGGCTCCGCGCAGTTCACGAAGGCCTGCGTCCCGAGCATGAAGAGCCGGGGCGGCGGATCGGTCATCTTCATCGGATCCCACGCCGCGTTCATCCCGCTCGTTCCGCAGATCGCCTACGGCGCCGCCAAGGGCGCGCTCACGAGCGCCTCCTACTTCATGGCCAACGAGCTCGCCCCTGACAACATCCGCGTGAACACCGTCGTCGCGACCTACATGTGGGGGCCCGCGCTCGAGGGCTACATCAAGGAGACGGCGGAAGCGCGTGGCGTGAGCGAAGACGAAGTCGCGGGGGAGCTCTCGAGCACGATGCCCCTCGGCCGGATCCCCTCGGACGCCGAGGTCGCCGAGGCGGTGATCTTCTTCGCCTCCGATCGCGCGTCGACGATCACCGGCCAGCAGCTCCTGGTGAACTCCGGCCTGGTCATGCGCTGAACGAGCGGGCTACGCGGTTCGGGCCGGGCGAAGGCGCTTCTTCGTCGTCTTTCGTCCCGTCGCCCAGGCCCCCGGTCGATAGTCGACGCGAACGTCGGCCCCGACGGGCTCGTCGCACGCCTTGCACCGAAGCTCGAACCCCTCGGCCTCGCCGCAGGTGGAATGAACCAGCTCGGCCGGCGGCGGCCCGCCATCACTCAGCCACTCGTCCCCCCACGCGACGAGGTTCAGCACGACCGGCAGGAGCCCGAGCCCCATTTCGGTGAGGTGGTACTCGTAGCGCGGCGGCGCCTCCGAATACGCACGCCGCGAGAGCACCCCGTGCTCGACGAGCTTCGTGAGGCGTTCCGTCGCGATCGCGCGGCTCGACCCGGTCCCCGACAGGAAGTCCTCGAACTTCGACTTCCCGCCGAAGGCCTCCCGCAGGAAGAGCAGCGTCCAGGGGTCGCCGACCACCGACAGGCTCCGCGCCAGCGAGCAGACCTGGGTCCCGACTTCGTTCCACTTCATGAACCGCGCCCCTTGCCGACGGGTTGCGTGACCCGCGGAGTGAGTCTAGATTCTAGACTTAATCCCGACCACGCACAACGGAGACGCAACCATGGATCTCTATTCCTGCATCATCCAGGAAGGGCAAGCCGCAGACGAGAAGCGGGACGCTCTCGAAGCAGGGCTCCGTCGGCTCGGCCAGGAGTTCTTCGGCGACGCCCCCGACGCGGAGGTCGGCATCCGCTGGACCCGGCACGCCCCGGGCTGGGCGTGGACGGCGGGCGAGCCCAGCACCTCGTCGATCGTCGTCCGCTCCGTACCCGTTGGCTTCGACAACGACCGCCGGGAGGAGTACCTCCACGCCGTCGTCGCCTTCTGGGCCGAGACGACCGGCTGTCACGTCAACGAGATCGTCGCCACGGCCTTCGACGGGCCGCTCGCCATCTAGACAGAGACAAGGAGAGAACCGATGCCCCTCTACCGCTGCGCAATTCTCGAAGGCCAGAGCACCGAGGAACAGCGCGCCCAGATCGCCAAGGAAGTCGTCCGGATCCACTGCGGCGTGACCGGCGCTCCGGCCGTCTTCGTCCACGCCTTCTTCTCCGAGCGGAAGGCCGAGGACCTTCCGGAGGGCCAGCGCGCCTTCGTCTTCGGAACGATCCGATGGGGTCGTACGGACGAGCAGAAGGGCCGGATCGTGTCCGACCTGACGACGAGCGTCGCCGGCATCCTCGGCCTCGGCGAGGACGAAGTGGGCGTGACGACCGTCGACATCCCGTCGAAGTGGAACATCGAAGGCGGCGCGATCATGCCCGAGCCCGGCGAGGAAGAAGCCTGGCTGGCGAAGCACCACGCCGGCTAGGAAGGCCCCTGCCCTTCGCAGGCCTACGCCTGCCGCGCGATCTCGCTCTCCCAGGGCGCGTCCGGATCGGCGACGACGGAAGCCGGCACGTCCATCCGGAAGAGCTCGGCGGCGTTCTTCCAGGTGATCCGCTCGAGATCCGCGTCCGGGATCCCCTCGAACTGACGCGCGAAGTGGTCCTGCGTCGTCGGCCAGTTCGAATCGGCGTGGGGATAGTCGCTCTCGATGAGCAGGTTCTCGACGCCGATCCGGTCGCGGGTCTGGAAGCCGGTCGGGTCGTCGATCGCGCAGAACCAGAAGTTGCGCCGAAGCACCTCCGACGGCTTGAGCTCGTCCTGCCAGGTGCCGTACATGGCCGAGTACTTGAGCACGTGGTCGAGGCGATCGAGGAGTCCCCCGACCCAGCCGATCCCCCCTTCCGAGAGGCAGATCTTGATGTTCGGGAAGCGGACGGGAATCTGGGAGTAGAGCCAGTCCGTCGCCGAGAACATCGCGTACCCGAAGAAGAGGACGCCGACGACGTCCGGCGGCGCGTCGTCGGAGGTGCTCGGCGCCGTGCTCGAAGAGCCGATGTGGAGACAGACGACGGTTTCGGTCTCCTCGCAGGCCGCCATGAGCGGGTCCCAGTGACCCGAGTGGAGCGTCGGAAGTCCGAGCTTGTCCGGCGCCTCGGAGAAGGTCACCGCGCGGAATCCCCGCTCCGCGTTCCGGCGAACCTCTTCCGCGGCGACCTCGGGATCGAGCAGATAGGGAATCTGCATCGGGATGATCCGCCCCGGATAGCTCCCCGCCCACTCCTCGTGGCACCAGTCGTTCCAGGCACGGACCGCGGCCAACGCGAGCTTCGGATCCTTCGGCAGCAGCTGGAGTCGCTGCCCCGCGAAGCCGGGCAGGAAGGACGGAAAGTTCATCGAGGCCCACACCCCTGCCGTGTCCATGTCCCGGATCCGCGCGTGGATGTCCCAGGCCCCGCGCCGCATCTGGTCGAAGCGCGCCGGCTCGAAGCTGTACTCCGTGACGGGGCGCCCCACGACGGCGTTGAAACCGACGTTGGGAAGCACTTCGCCGGCGTAGGTCCACACCTCGCCACCGTCGTCCGACTCGATCACCTTCGGCGCCTGGTCCGCGAGCGCCTTTGGGAAGCGTCCCTCGAAGGTGTGCGGCGGCTCGACGATGTGATCGTCGACGGAGATGATCGGCCAGCGGCGCTTCTGGCGGGGCGGTTCGGGCAGGAACGTGACGCGGCGCTCGCCGCCGCGTCCCGCGACGGTGAAGTCCGTCTGTCGCTGGAGGTCCTCGAGATCGGCCATGAATGGAATTCCCTCGGCGGACTCTCGCCGCCTCGGGCAATCCTAGGCGATCGGATGTCGCCTGGCCGGACCCGCCGGGGTCCTAGATCGCACCGGCTTCCCGGAGCGCGTCGACCTTCTCCGCGGAGTAGCCGAGGAGCTCGCCGTAGACGATCTCGTTCGCCGACGCCTGCGGCAGGCCGGGAAAACGGATCTTCGTCGACTTCTCGCCGAGCAGGCGGAAGGGGATGTTCGGCATCTTGAGCTCGATCCCCGTGGCGGGATCTTCCACGTAGTAGAAGCTCCCACGCTCGGCGTAGTGCTCGTCCTCGTCGATGTCGGCCATCGTGAGGATCGGCCCTGCCGTGATGCCTTCCTTGGAGCAGATCTCGAGGACGTCGGCCTCGGTCTTGGTCGAGTG
The DNA here is from genome assembly GCA_024742285.1 of bacterium. Lineage (NCBI taxonomy): Bacteria > bacterium. The sequence goes on from JANSYR010000008.1 coordinate 286,325, forward strand.
CCACTCCTGGATGATGTCGTTCAGGATGTAGCGATTGCCGATCCGATCGACGTTCGTCTTGAAGCGCTCGTCCTCGATCAGCTCCGGCTGGCCCATGACCTTCGCGAGGTTCTCCCAGGGCTTCTGGGCGGAGCAGGACAGCGCGATGTAGCGGTCGTCCTTCGTCTTGTAGACGCTGCGCGGCGCGGCGGAGCGGAGCTCGTTGCCGATCGGCTCGGGGTTCTGGCCGGTCAGCTTGTAACCGACGAACTCGCCGCCGAAGTAGCCGAAGAGCGCCTCGTAGAGCGAGATGTCGATCACCTGGCCACCCTTCACCCCACGCTCCTGGCGCATCATCGCGAGCGAGATCGCGTAGGCGAGATGGATGCCCGTCGTGAGGTCGGCGAGAGCGTGGGGCGGCGAGAGCGGCCCCTTCTCCGGGTCGCCGTTCAGGTAGGAGAAGCCGCTGTACGCCTCGGCGAGGGTCCCGAAGCCGGGCTGCTGGTTCTTCGGGCCGGTCATGCCGTAGCCCGAGACCTTGCCGATGATGATGCCGGGATTGATCTCGAGGATGTGCTCGTGGGAGAAGCCGAGCCGGTCCATCGCACCGACGCGCATGTTCTCGATCAGCACGTCGCTCTGCTTGATCAGCTCCGTGAAGATCTCCTTCCCTTCGTCGGCCTTCATGTTGATGGTGACCGGGAACTTGTTGCGACCCACGACCGAGTGGTACGGCTCGATGCCGAGTTCCTTGAGGGTGCTCCAGCCGCGCAGAGCGTCCGGCAGCTTCGGGTTCTCGATCTTGATGATGTCGGCGCCGGCGTCCCCGAGCATGCAGGCCGCGTAGGGGGCGGCGACGACCGTCGAGAAGTCGAGCACGCGCTTGCCCTCGAGCGGCAGGCCTTCGAAGCAGCTCGCCTGGCGCTGGCCGGCGATGAATTCGTTGAGTTCTTCTCGGGTTCGCATGTCGGATTCCCTCGTTGGGGTCGGGGTTCGGGTCGGGGCTCGGGTCGGAATCGGTTCGGGATTCACCGCCCGCTTCGGGTCGGGCGTCGGCGATCTCGCGGGGCGTCGGCCGATCGTCCGCGGGCGCCGCCGCCGATGGGTCGTGGCGTCCTCGGAGGCCGGGATCCGCGCGCAGAACGCGCCGGCGGGCCCCAGACCGGCCGCAGGATAGGCGCTCGCGAGGGCGCTGCAATGACTCGCGGCCCGCGGGCATCGGGCGCCGCCGGCAACGCGGCGGCAAGCACGCGACGGGCCGGCAAACGCGCGAAGCGGCGGCAAGCACGCAACGGGCCGGCCAACACGCGACGCGGCGGATCCGGCGCTCAGTCGACGAGATATCCCATCGCCCGGAGCCGGGCCTGGGTCTCCGGATCGAGCTCGATCGTCCGTTCGTCTCTCCCGACGAGGCGACGAGCGACCTCCTGGTTCCCGGCCTGGAACTCGGCGAGGAACGACATCGCCTCGCGTGCGAGGGCCCGGGCCTCCGGCGTCTCGACCGGGGCCGTCTCCCGGGGATCCGAGCGCACGTCGAAGACCCGGACCTTCTCCCCCGCTTCCGGGTCCGCATCGACGCGTCGCGCGTCCCCTTTCAAGCGGATCGAGCTCAGGACATGGTGGCCCTCGAAGAAGACCGAGCCCCACGGTCGGGCATCCTCTGCCGCGCGCCCGATCACTTCGTCCGACACGACGATGTCGTCGACGGGCGTCTCACGCGCGCCGCCACGAAGCGTCGAAGCCCAGGAGCGGCCCTGAAGCGGCAGCGCCTCCCTCGGAACCTCGAGCAGGTCGAGGATCGTCGGCATGACGTCGATCAGTCCCGCCGACGCGCGAATGCGCTGGCCCGCCGGGATCCGTCCCGGCCAACCGAACACGATCGGCACGTGCAGGACCTGTACGAAGCCGGGCGGATGGTGCTCCCAGAGGTCGTGCTCTCCGAGATGCTCGCCGTGGTCCGACACGAACACCATCAGCGTGTTCGCGAGCCGACCGGAGGCCTCGAGGCGTTCCAGGAAACGCGCGATCACCTCGTCGTTGTTGCGGATCTCGCCGTCGTAGCGCGCGCGGCGACCGGCGCGAGTCGGCGACGCGATCCACTCCGGATCGTGGCGCACGACGTCGGGCGTCTCCGGTTCGCTCCCTTCTTCGAGGTCGCGGAACCACGCGTCGTGGGGCGCCGGCGGATCGTACGGACCATGGGGATCGACGACGTGGATGTAGAGGAAGGTGTTCCGGTCGGCGTGCCGTGCGATCCAGCGGTCGAGCGTCGGGCCGATCACGTCGTCCGTCGAAGGGCTCACTCCGAAGACGTTCCGCTCCCGAGGTGCGCCCTCCCCCGTCGCGATCGGGTAGTCCTGGAACAGGTGGTCGAAGCCCTGGTCGATCCCGGAGAAGGGGCCGGCGTTGCCGTTCGGAACGAAGGCGGCCGTCGCGAAACCCTGTCGACGGAGCACCTCGGCCAGGGTCACGTGGCCCTCGTCGAGGCGCTGCGTGAAGTCCCAGACGCCCGTCGTCGTCGGGAAGAGCCCCGTCATGAGCGAGGGTACGGAGGGCCTCGTCTTCGTCGCCTGCGCGTACCCGTACTCGAAGACGGCGCCGCCCCGCGCGTATGCATCGAGGCCCGGCGTGGTCTCGCGCGCGTATCCGTAGGTCGAGAGGTGATCGGCCCGCAGCGTGTCCTGGAGCAGCACGATCACGTGCATCGGCGCGCGGGGCGATGTCGAGACGGTCGGCGCGCTCCAGAATCCGACACCGCCGGAGGCGCCCTCGGTCCGGAGTCGGAGCGTGACGTCCTTCCCCGCCCAGCGCGCCAGCGAGACGTCCACGTCTCGCCAACCCGCTCGATCGGCCACCATCGCGTCGACGAGTCCCGTCGCCTGTCCGCCCTCCAAGACGTCGACCCCGAAGCGGATCGGCGCGGACGAGTCGTGGACGGCGAGACCCGTGCGGAGGCGCGTGGGCGTCGGCGGGAGTGCGAGATCGTATTCGAGGGTCACGCCGGCGCCCGTATGGAGGACCCGCCGACGTTCGAGCGCGATCTCCTCGTCGCTCACGCCCGTCGGGGCCGCCGCATAGCGTTCCTGGACGGAGACCCATCGGACCGAAGCGATCTCGAGGTCGTCGTCCCGGTCGAGGGAGGGACGGAGCCAGACGCGCCGGATCCGCCCGCCGGCGGGAACGCGCTTTCGAAGGAGATCGCGGAGATGGATCCGATAGGTATGGAAGGCCCCGTCCGGCGTCGTGTCGACGTCCAGGATCGCGACCCGCGCGTCCTCGCGCTTTCCGAGCGACGCCTCCCGATCGGCGCTCCACGCCCACTCCATCCGACGAATGGATCGCGTCTTCAGTCGGAGTTCGAGCGCCGCGACTCGCTCGATCGGAACGTCGATTGGACCGGCCGTCGTGAGCGCATCGCCCTTGCGATAGTCGATCCGCAGGACGTCGCCGTCGTGCGCGTATTCGCTCGCGTCCGGGCGGAGCACGAGGGGCGCGAGCCCAGGCTCGACCGCGGAGGATTCCGCTCGATCGGGTTCCTCGATGCGACGCGCCTCGGCGAGCCGGTCGTCGAGGCGCCAGACGAATCCGTTCGCGGGATGGACGTCGAGCGCGGCCAGTGTCCGCGCTGCGTCGAAGTCCTCGAGTCGATCGAAGAGCGCGGCGTTTCGTTCGAGGTGCTCCGCGGCGCGTGCACGGAAGCGCTCGAGGCGCGTGCCCTCGACGGCCGGAGGTTCGACCGTCGCGCCGTCGTCCCCATGACACGCGGGGAACGAGGCGAGCAGCGCGACCGAGAGGACGAAACTGAAGAGGACAGGGACGAGACGCCGGACTCGCATCGAAGGTCATCTCGCTCGTGGCCGAGGGTGGGAAGCCGCGCGGGCGCGCCCCTCACGCACGCGCCGTCCGCAACATACCGAGCGCGGCCGCGCGGATCAGCCCGCGACCGCGTTCAGCGGAGCGGCAGCCGTCGCTCCAGGCGTTCGGCGCGTGCGGCGGGAACGAAGTCGATGAGGCAGACCGGGACCCGGATCATCGCGGGATCTCCTTCTTCATGAACGCTTCGAAGTCGGCCTCGTAGGCCGGGTTCCAGCGGGAGAGCGCGGGACGGTTCTCGATCAGGTCGTAGGTGTTCCAGAGCACCCGCTTCTCGTCCATCTCCCGCGTGACGTCGTTGTCGGGACACAGGACGTAGAAGTCGCCGCGCCGGAGTGACTCGAAGAGGAAGTCGGTCACCTGCTCGGGCAGCCAGGCACCGTCGGGCTTCTCCTCGACGAAGCGCTTGATCAGGCCCGTGAACGTGAACCCGGGAACGAGGAGGTGCGCGGTCACGCGTCCCTCCGTCTGCTGGAGGAGCGTGTGCGCGAGGCCCTCGGTCAGGCTCTTGATGCCGCTCTTGCTGACGTTGTAGGCGGTGTCGCCGGGAGGCTGGGTGATGCCCTGCTTCGAGCCGGTGTTGATCACGAGGCCCGGCCGACCGCTGGCGACCATCTCGGGGACGAAGCGCTGGACCCCGTGGAGCACGCCGAAGAGGTTGACGCCGAGCACCTTGCGCCAGCCATCGGGGTTCGAGAGCGCGTCGCCCCCGCCGCCGACGCCGGCGTTGTTCATCAGGACCGAGACCGGGCCGAAGCGGTCGGCGACCGCATTCGCGAGGCCATCGACCGAAGCCGCGTCCGACACGTCGGTGACATGGCCGAACACTTCACCCGCGCCGGACAGGCCCTCGACGGCGCCCGGCAGGGTCTCCTCGTCGTGGTCGGCGAGGCAGACGCGTAGCCCGGAGCGAACGAGTCGCTCGGCCGTGGCGAGCCCGATGCCGCTCGCGCCGCCGGTGATCACGGCGACGTTGCCCTCGGCGAGGGCGGGGTGGATGTCGGAGGACATGAGGATCTCCTCGGGAGGGATGTGCCGAAAAATATTAGCTTGACGATGTTAATTTAACAGTGATATAAATACGCGGTCGGAGGCGCCATGGCCAGACCCCAGCGCAGCGAGAGCGAGATCGAGGCCTTCCGCGAGCAGGCTGCCGCCGCGGCGCTCGAGATGGTCGAGGAGGACGGCGTCGCCAGTCTGACCCTGCGCCGCCTCGCCCAGCGCCTCGGCTGCAGCTACGCGAAGCCGTACGGCTACTACCGCGACAAGGAACACCTGGTGGACGCCGTGCGCGGCCAGGCCTTCGACCGACTCGCCCGGTTCTTCCACGAGTACGAGGGCAGCCACGGCGTTCCCCACTTCGGCACGGCCTATCTGCGCTTCGCCTTCGAGAACCCCGAGACGTTCCGGCTCATGTTCGAGCTCCGACAAGACCTCGTCTCGGAGACGACTCGGGCCGCGCAGCAGCGAGCCTGGGAAGCGTGCTCGGAGCCCATCCGCGAGCTCGTCGAGCAGGGCCATCTCGAAGGCGATCCCGACCTGATCGCCCACGTGACCTGGGCCGCGCTCCAGGGGCTCGCCGCCCTCGCCCTCGCCAACCAGCTCTACCTGGGCAAGTCGGTCGAAGAGATCGCCGGTGGGATGCAGAGCATCCTCCGCGGCTTCCTTCCCGGCGTGGCGGACCGCCCCCTGCCCTGGACGAACCCCGCCCACGATCCCGCCCACGACGTCTCCCCCACCCTCGCCGCAGGAGAAGAAGCATGAAACCCGGAGACGTCGACCTCGCCGACCCCATGAACCCCGTTCGCTACGCGGGAGCGCCGGTCGAGTACTTCGAAGTCCTGCGTTGCGAGGACCGGGTCCACTGGAACGAGCTGACCGACGCCGGCCGCATGGAACGCCCGTCGATGCAGCGCGGCTTCTGGGTCCTGACGAGATACGACGACGTCGTGCGCGCATCGAAGGACCACGCCCACTTCTCTTCGCACCGAGGCGGCCCCGTCCTGTGGGATCTCGAGCACGTCGAGAACGCGCTCCCGACCCAGCGTGCCGGCATGATGGGCATGGATCCGCCGGACAGCACCCGCTACCGCAAGCTGATCTCGCCCCCCTTCACGCCGCGCGAGATCGCGAAGCTGGAACCCGTCATCACGCAGAAGGCGAAGGAGATCGTCGACGCCGTGGCGGGGAAGGGGCGATGCGACTTCGTGATGGAGCTCAGCTGGGACCTGCCCATCCAGATGATGTGCGAGTTCATGGGCGTCCCCCACGAAGATCGCGGGCTGATCTTCGATCTCTCGACCGCCGCGGCGACGCCGGAGGGGAAGACGGCCGAGGAGCATCAGGCCGCGACGGGTGGACTGGCGATGTACGCCCTCGGGCTCGCTCAGAAGAAGCGCGAGAACCCCGACGAGGGTCTCGTCAGCCGCTACGCGAACGGTGAGGTCGAGGGCGCCGAGCTGACCGACCTCGAGATCGCCCAGTTCTTCACGACGCTCTCGATCGCGTCCCACGAGACGACCCGAAACACGTCGAACCACCTGATGCGACTACTCAGCGAACACCCGGACCAGAAAGCGCTCCTGCTGAGCGACCTCGACGCGCTTCTCCCCAACGCAATCGAGGAGACCCTCCGCCACTCGCCTCCAGTCATGCAATTCAGACGGACCATGGCTCAGGACCTCGAGCTCCGCGGCAAGAAGCTCCGCGAGGGCGACAAGGTCTACCTGTCCTACGTCTCCGCGAACCGCGACGAGGACGTCTTCGAGGACCCGAATCGCTTCGACATCATCCGCCAGAATGCGAAAGACCACCTCGCCTTCGGCAGCGGCAACCACTTCTGCCTGGGCGCCGGCCTCGCGCGGATGCAGCTGCGGGTCCTCTTCACCGAGCTCCTGACGCGGCTACCCGACATCCACGTCGTCCAGCCTCCGGAGCGACTGACGACCGTGTGGTTCGACGCGATCCAGAAGATGGAAGTCGAGTTCACGCCGAACTGAACGTGCTCTCCGCCGAAGCCGCCGGCGAATCGGCCTGCGCGCTCGGAGCCGGCACGCGCGTCCTGCTTCCGCTGCTCACCATGTTCGTGCGAGGCGAACGACAGGGGCCCGAGGAGCCGTCTCGCAGGCCGCCGTGCGCGAGGGGCTCTCGCGTGAGGGCGAGGCGCGAGTAGGCCGACACGTGGAGGCAGGGGAGGAAGTCCTCGACCGAGGGGGCGGTCGCCCCGACTAGTTCTGGGGCCCAAAGGGCTTGTTGACACCTGAGATTCCTTCGGAGGAAATGGGGTTGCAGACCAACCACCTCCACCGAAGGGAGATCTCAGGTGCAACTCCATCCTAACGCGAAGCTGACGCCGAAGACGCGGC